>JBGAPX010000010.1:0-49439 GCA_044221045.1 Gemmatimonadales bacterium | reverse complement strand
GGTTGATGAAGCCGGACGCGCGGATCTCGGGATACCGCGCGTTGAACAGGTTCTGCAGGTCGATCTCCAGCGTGCCGACGCCGCGCACCCGGAACGAGGCGCCGATGTCGGCAATGGCGTAGGAGCGAGTCCGGACGCCCGGTTCGCCGATCGGGGTGAAGGGCCCGGTCCAGCGCACGAGGGTCCGTCCCTCGACGGCGGCGGTGGCCTGAACGGTCACCTCCGCGCGGCCGTGGTAGCGTGCCACGCCCGGCACGGTGGCGCCGGGTGTGAGCGGGACATCATGGAAGCTCGGACGCGGCGGCGCGCCCAGGCGTCCGGTGGACACGAGCGTGCCGGCGGTATCCCGCGCCGCCCCGGTGATCCGGGCATCGTTGTAGGTGCCCTCGACCGCCAGCCGGATCCGCGGCGTGAGGGCCACGCCGATGGACCCCGAGATGCCCCGCCGCCGGCTGGTGCCGGCATCGGAGACCTGCAGGGAGACCGGGTCCAGGATGCGTTCGTGCTGCGCGTTGGTCTGGAACAGTGACAGCTGCGCGGTGACGCGCTCGGCGACGAGCTGGAGTCCCAGCTCACCGGACCATGCGGTGACCAGCGGCTGCTTGGGATTGGAAATCGTGCCGATGGCACTGCGGAAGCCGCGGCTGACGGAACCCACGGCGCTCCACGGCCCGCCGAGCAGCACCCGCGCCCCGGCCTTGGGCGCGAGGGCCCCCTGCACCCGGGCGTGGAAGGGATCGCCCGGGATCGCGTCGTCGCGCACCCGGACCTGCAGCACGTCGGCCCGCAGCCCCAGGTCGTACTGCACCCGGCCCAAGACGAAGCCCCGCCAGCGGGCGTAGGCCCCACCCTGCCGGAACCGGCCGTCGTTGAGCTGACGGGTCTCGACCCGGTCCCGCCGCACCGTGCCGTAGAGTTGGTAGTCATCCCAGTCGGCGCGGCCGTCGAGGCCCAGCGCCAGGTCGCCAGCGCCCGCAGGTGCCCGCCAGCTGCCCGTGAACCCCACCGCACCGCGCCGGTCCCGTTCCTCCTGCTGCGCCACCACCCCGTCCTCGGCGATGGAGAGGAACACCGTGGAGCGCACCCCCTGGGCCCATGCCTGCAGGTCGAGCTGGGTGCCGTTGGCCAGGGGTTGGAGCAGCGTGCCCTGGAGCACCACCCGTCCGCCGGAGCCGCCATCGGTGCGGTCGGCGGCGCGGGTCAGGTGATGCGCGTTGTAGTCCGCCACGGAGAGAAACCCGGGCGACTCCCAGCCTGCACCATAGGCGGCCAGCCCCCCTTCGAGGCGGGTCCGCTCCCCGAGCCGCCGCCAGCCGCGCAGCAGGACGTTGCCCACCGAGCTGGCACTGTGGTCCCGCCAGCCGCCGTCACGCCGGGCCTCCACCGCCACTACGCTCCCGCCCCGCGCGCCGCGGCGGCCGGTGCGGAACCAGCCCGCGGCCTCGCCGGTACTGGAGCCACCCAGCGACGCGGCGCTGCCGGTGGCGTCCGCCAGCGTGTTGACCTCCACCGCCCCGGCGAACGCGAAGTTCCCGTAGAGCGGGCTGGCGCTGCCGTGGATCACCCGCAGGCCGCCGACCGCCGCCGCCGAAAGGATGCTCCAGTCGGCGTACCCCTCGACGTGCCCGTGCAGCGGCAGGTTGATGGGCACGCCGTCGAGGACCAGCAGCACATCGGAGGAGTGATCCGAGGTGAAGCCGCGGATGACGACGTCCGACGCCCAGCCCGGCCCCTGGCCCTGCTCGTGGACCTCGAGGCCGGCGGCGCGCCGCACCAGGTCGTAGGCATTGGCCGCCTGCTGCTTCTGCACCACCGCCCCCGGCACCGAGACGACCAGTTCGGGTGGCGGCACGGCGCGAATGCGCTCCGTGGTCACCTCGAGGGTCTCGAGCACCACGGGGACGGTGTCCCGCGCCTGCCCGGCGAGCGGACAGGCGGCGAGGACAAGGATGAGCAGCGCCCCGGCCCGGAGGACCGGCACGCCAGGCACCAGTGGAGCCATGGCCAGCCTATGGAATGTCAGGTCAGGGTCGCGTCGTCACCCGCGCCAGGGCGGCGCGTGCGCGGACGGACGGGAACCGGGTCAGGCGCGGGCGGGAGGTCCGACGGCGAAGGGCAGGAGGCGGGGCGCCACCCGGGAGGGGGCGGCGCGGAAGTCCATCGGGACGCTGTACGGCGCGGTGGCGGGGGCGTCCAGCGCGGCCGCCCGCGAAGGCGCCCCGGCGAGTGAGGTGCCGTTGCAGGCGCCGATGCAGGTGCAGGGACCGCCATGGCCGTGGGTATCGCCGGCGTCAGTCCCGGCGGCGTGGTGGCCGGCATGGCCGGCATGGCCGGTCGCCGGTGCCACCCGGTCGTGGGTGGGACAGCCATGCGCGCCGCTGCCGTCGCTCAGCTGGAGCGCAAGCAGCAGCAGGACCTGCCAGATGGCGAGGGCTCCGCGGAGGGGGCGCAGGGCGGCCTTCATGCCGCCAACGATACGCGGTGCCGTGCGGGCGTGCAATCACCCGTTTCAGCGCTGCACGTCACGCGCCTCCCGGGTCCCGCCGCCCTTGAGCCGTGCCGCGGCCTCGACGAGGAGGTCGTCCGTCTTGCAGAAGACGAATCGCACGAACCGCCGCCCGAGGTCCGGCCGGCTGAAGAACGACGAGCCCGGCACTGGCGCCACCCCCCGTTCCCGGGCCAGCCACTCGGCGAAGGCCGTGTCGGGCAGGTCGGACAGCCCGGAGAAGTCGGCCAGGATGTAGTACGCGCCCTCGGGCAGGGTGCAGCGGAAGCCGGACTGGTCCAGGGCATCGCCCAGCAGGTCGCGGCGGCGGCGGTAGCCGGCGGCCATCCCGTCGTAGTACTCCGGGCCCAGCTCGTCGAGGGCCGTGGCGAAGGCTTCCTGCAGCGGCGCGGGCGCTCCCACGGTGAGGAAGTCGTGCACCTTGCGGATGGCGTCGGTGGCGCCGGCCGGGGCCACGATCGTGCCCAGCCGCCAGCCGGTGATGCTGAAGGTCTTGCTCGCGCCGCTGATGGTCACGGTGCGCTCGCGCATGCCGGGCAGCGTGGCGATCGGGAGGTGGGGTGCGCCGTAGCGGATGTGTTCGTAGATCTCGTCGGTGATCGCCCAGGCGTCGTGGCGCTGGCAGAGCGCGGCGATGCCCTCGAGCTCGGCCGCGGTCAGCACCCGCCCGCTCGGGTTTGCCGGGGTATTGACGATGATCGCCCGCGTGCGCGGGGTGAAGGCCCGGGCCAGCCGGTCGAGGTCGAGCGGCGCGCCGGGCAGCAGCGGCACGAACACCGGGGCGGCGTCGCAGAGGATGGCATCCGGGCCGTAGTTCTCGTAGAACGGCTCGAAGACGATCACCTCATCCCCCGGGTCGATGAGCGCCATCAGCGTGGCGATCATCGCCTCGGTGGCACCGCAGGTGACCGTGACCTCAGCCTCGGGATCCACCGCCATCCCGTACCACCGGTGGTACTTCCGCGCGACCGCCTCGCGCAGCCGGCGGGCGCCCCAGGTGATGGCGTACTGGTTGATGTTGTCGCGGATGGCCCGCGCCGCCGCCTCCTTGAGGAGGTCGGGCGCGGGGAAGTTGGGGAAGCCCTGGGCCAGGTTGATGGCGCCGTGCTGCGCGGCCAGGCGCGACATCCCGCGAATCACCGACTCGCGGAAGGCGTGGGTGCGGCGGGCAGGGGGAGGGGTCATGGCCCCAATCTAGCCCGGCCCCCGCCGGCCCCGCTCGGGCTACGGCACCGGGCCGGTGGCGACGGTCAGGTCATCGACCCAGAGCGTCTGCGCCACCGGGGAGCCGTTCCCGATGTAGGGAGCGACCATGATCTGGGTGAATTGCATTCCGGGGTACTGGCCGGTCCGGAACAGCACCTGCTGCTTGTCCATCACCAGCTGGCCGTCGAACCAGTAACGCGCGATCCCGTCGGCGACGCCCTTGCCGCCCGCGATCGAGTTGAGCTGGAAGTACACCTCGACCTGGTGCCACTGGGTCTTGTCGCCCGCGCCGGCGGCGTGCGTGAACGTCGGCCCGGTGCCGTTCCAGATCTTCTCGTTGCGCCACTGCCCGCCCTGCTGGTAGCAGCCCGTCGAGTAGGCGTCGCCGTTGCCGTTGCATCCCGCCGCGGCCCGCGTCTCGGTGACGTTGACCAGGTTCTGGTTGGGCCGCGCCTGATCGATGTTGAGCGCGTCGGTGGTGGCCAGCCGCGGCACGCCGCCGCCGCCCGACCAGTTGTGCTCGAACGACAGGGACAGGTGCGTCGCGGAGGGACCGACGTAGTCGCCGTCGAGGTTGGTCAGGATGTGGAACTCGTGCGGATGCGACCCGACGCCGGAGCCCACGAAGCTGCTGCTGTAGCGGACCCAGTAGCGCACGTACACGCGGTCGGTGCCCGCGAACTTGTGCCGCACCGCGGCGCCCTTCACGGGCGTCACCGCGCCGCTGGTGAAGGCCATCTGCAGCGCCCCCGCGCCGCCGTGCTGGCCGGTGCCCACCACCGCGGGGCTGGTGTTGTCGTACCAGCCGCGGCTGCCCACGCTGGCGTCGTCGAAGCCCTCGGTGAAGAGCACCGTTCCGCCCGGGGGCGGCGTGGTCGTGTCACGGATCGTGACCAGCGCGGTGTCGGCCCGGCCCTGGTACGACGCGACGACCCGGAACGACCCGGCCGCGGCGCCCGCCTGGTAGCTGCCTCCCTGGCTCACCGAGCCGCCGGTGGCGCTCCATGATGCGCCAACGGCTCCCGAGGAGCCGTCGCTGTAGCTGCCCGTTGCGCTGAAGGCGGTGGTACTCCCAGGGTCTATCGTGATGGCCGCGGGCGTCACCGTCACCCCGGTCAGGCTCGGCGGCGGCGTGGTGGTATCCCGGATCGTGATCAACGCCGTATCGGTGAACCCCAGGTGCGAGGCGATGACCCGGAACGCCCCCGCGGCGGCACCCGCGTGATACGCGCCACCCTGGGTCACCGAACCGCCGGTCGCGTTCCACGACGCAACCACGGCGGCGGTGGAGCCGTCACTGAAGCTCCCCACGGCGCTGAAGCCGGAGTTGGCCCCCGGGTCCAGGGTCACCGAGGCGGGCTGGACCACCAGGCCGGACAGCGTCGGGCCGCTGCTGCCGCTGATCACGACCGTGGCCGTGTCGGCGTGCGCCAGATCCGGGGTGACCACGATCACCATGTAGGTGCCCGGGGCGCCGCCGGCGTGGTAGAGGCCCGAGGAGGAGACCACGCCGCCGGTCGAGGCCCAGCTGACGAGCAGTGAATCGCTGTGGCCGTCGGAGAACTCGGCCACGGCGGAGAAGTCGAAGGAATCCCCGGCGGCCAACGCGACATTCGTGGGACTGATGACCACGCGTTCCACGACCGGTTCAGGGTCCATTCCTCCGGTCTTTTCAGGGGCGGCGCAGGCGGTGAGCAGGGCAACAGCAAGGGCGGCGTGAGAACGCAGGGCTGGCACGAACGTCACTCGTTATTGGGTTGCCCCCAGTATCGGCATCCGGGCGCCGTCGCTCAACGACGGCGCTACCACGATCGTGGTGATCTTCGTCACCCTGTCACGCACGCTGGACAATCGGCGCGCCAGCGCCAGATTCCCCTTCCCCGTCCACCTTCGAAACGAACATCATGGAATCGCGCTCGCTCGCCTTTCTCAAGTCGTTGCTCGACGCGCCCGGCCCGTCCTCCTATGAGACCCTCCCGGCCCGCGTCTGGCGGGAGCAGGCGCAGGCGTTCACTCCCGAGGTCCAGTCGGACGTGAGCGGCAACTCGTTTGCCACCCTCAACCCCACCGCCTCGCCACGGGTGATGCTGGCGGGGCACATCGACGAGATCGGGCTGATGGTGACCTACATCGACGAGGAGGGGTTCCTCAGCTTCGATACCATCGGCGGCTGGGATCACCAGGTCTTCGTCGGGCAGCGGGTGCAGCTGCTGACCCGGGACGGGCCGGTGGCCGGGGTGATCGGCAAGAAGGCCATCCACCTCATGGAGAAGGAAGACCGCGAGAAGGTCTCCAAGGCGGACGACCTGTGGATCGACATCGGCGCGACCGGCCGGGCGGGCGCCGCGGCCCAGGTGCGCGTCGGTGACCCCGGGGTGCTCGCCGCGAACGTGCTCGAGTTTCCCAACGGCCGCCTGGTCAGCCGGTCGCTCGACAACCGGGTGGGGGCCTTCGTGGTGCTCGAGGCGCTGCGGCTGCTCGCCGCCGATCGCCCGGCCGCGCGGGTCACCGCGGCCGCCACCACCCGCGAGGAGATCAGCTATACCGGCGGCGGGGCCCGCACCGGCGCGGCGGCGCTCGCCGCCGACGTCGCCATCGTGGTGGACGTCACCCACGCCACCGACTACCCCGGCGTGGAGAAGCGCAAGCACGGCGACTACCGGCTGGGCAGCGGCCCGGCGCTCACCCGCGGGGCCGCGATCAACCCGGTGGTGTTCGACCTCCTCGTGGCCACCGCGGAGGCGGAGGGGATTCCCTACACCATCGAGGCCGCGCCCCGCGACACCAGCACCGACGCCGACAACATCTTCACCGCCCTCAAGGGGGTGGCCACGGCGCTGGTCTCGGTGCCGCTCCGCTACATGCACAGCCCCAACGAGATGGTGGTGCTGGAAGACCTGGAGCGGACGGCACGGCTGCTGGCGGGCTTTGCGCGGCGGGTCACGGCGGCCACGGACTTCGTGCCGCGCTAGGCGGCGGGGCGGGCCCGGGCGGGCCCCACCCCCTACTCCCAGAGGGTCTGCAGCGCCTTCTCCGCGGCCGCGCGGACCTCACGATCCTCGTCCTCGAGCAGTTCCTTGAGCGCGTTGGAGCCGGACGGCCCGGCCACGTGCAGGCCAGCCACCGCGGCGAGCCGGACGCCCTGCGGCTTGCGCCGGAACAGGCGACCGCCCGGCTCCGCCGCCTTCCGCAGGGCCAGGATCGCGTCATTGGAGGCGATCCGCCCCAGGGCCAGGAACATCTCCCGCTGCACGTCGGGCTTGGACTCGGCATCGGCGGCCACGGCGAGCGTCATGGCCAGGTTGCGGTTCTTCCGGCCGTCGAGGTCCTTCGCGGCCTGGAGCCGGACCCCGGGCAGCGGGTCCTTGAGCGCCCGGCGGAGCGGTTCGACCGCGCCCGCCCCGCCGATCCGGCCCAGCGCCCCCGCCACCGCGCGCCGGACCCGCTCGTCGTCATGGCCGATCTGCTTCGCCAGTCCGTGCACCGCGCTCTCCAGCCGCAGCTCCCCGCAGAGGTCGGCCACGTTGCGCACCACGAACCACTGGTCGTGGCTCAGCATGTGGACCAACAGCTCGCCCCCTTCCGTCATCTCCTTGAGGGCATTGAAGTAGGCCCGCCGCTGCCCGACCTCCTCCGCGTTCACCAGGGCGTTGAGCAGCACCTCCGTACCGTCCACGCCCATCCGCCGCAGGACCGTGATCGCCTCGGCCTTCATGTCGCCGTGCGCGGTCATCCGCACCAGCTGTTCCAGCGTGGAGCGGGGCAGCATGCGCCGCAGCGCGATGCCGTACCCGCGTGCGTCCCCGCTCTGCCCGTGGTCCTTGCGCTCCAGCTCCACCAGCCCGTGCGCCGCCAGCAGCAGCTGGCGCCATTCCTTCTGCCGCGCGGCGAACTCGCCCGTCGCGATCAGCTGGTTGAGCAGCTCATTGCGCGCGGCCGAGGACTGGGCGTGGCCGATCTGGTCCACCAGCTCATCGGTGGGACTTACCGTGTGGGTCTGCATGGTGACGAAGTGCATCATGCCGACCTTGGCCTCGGTCAGTGCATCCGGGCCGATGGCGGTGATGTGCCCTTCGTCGTCGACCTTGTCGCCCTTGGCCGACGCCCGGGCGTCCGGCGGCGGGGCGGCCCGGGGCTGGGGCTTGAGGGCGTCCGGGAGGGGCAGCACCGGGATCACCCCGCACCCGGCGGCGTCGAGCCGCGCGCTCAGGTGGTCGAACGAGCCGTAGGTGCCCGGCGGGGCGGCCAGGATCCGGACCAGCGACAGCAGCGTGGACGTGAGGAGTCCGGAGGGAAGCCGGAACTCGCCCACGCCATGCTGGCGCAGCTGATCGTGCAGCGCGGCGACCTCCCCGCGACCGACCGGGACGTCGACCTGGTCCCAGCGGAACCCCGTCTGGGTGACCCGAAGCTGGTGGTCCCCGTCGGGGAGATTCGCGGCCAGGCGCCGGAACGCCTGCTTCTGCTCCTCCTTCTTGTCCGGATGATCCCGGAACAGGAGGAGGATGCTCGCGAAGTCGGAGAGAATGCCCGCGGGTGTGGTCATTGGGATGGGTGGTTCCGCCCCCAAGATAAGCGCTACTATCAAGCGCTGCAATAGGTTAGGTGACTACGCGCGACCCCGCCACCGGGCGCCTTCAACCGGCCCGGAGCCAGCACTACTTTTGTCTCCATGCCGACGCGACGCCACTTCTTGCCCCTCCTGCTCCTCGGGGCGCTCCCGACCGCCGCCCCCCTGGCGGCCCAGTCCACCGCCGACGCGGTGGCCCTCCTCAACGACGTCCGGACCCTGGCCGCCGACTCACTGGGGGGCCGCCTGATCGGGTCGCCGGGCGCGGACAGCGCCGCCGCGTTCCTCTCCCGCCGGTTCAAGCAGGCCGGGCTCCGGCCGGCCCCGGGGGGATGGTACCAGACCTTCACCGTGGCGGCCGACGCCCCGGCGGCGCGGGCCACGGGCATCGGCGGCGCGGTGGGACGCAACGTGATCGGGGTGCTGGCGGGCCGGGACCCGACCCTCCGCAACGAGATCATCGTCGTGGGCGCGCACTACGACCACCTGGGCGCCGGCCGCTTCGGTGCGCTCGACCCCGACAGCGCGGGCCAGGTGCACAACGGCGCCGACGACAATGCCTCGGGCGCCAGCGCCCTGGTGCACATCGCCCGGAAGCTGGCCGCGAGCCGGCCCGCCCGCACCGTGGTCTTCGTGGCCTTCAGCGGCGAGGAAGAAGGCCTCCTCGGCTCCGACTATTACGTGAAGCACCCGGTCTTCCCGCTGGCCCGCACCTACGCCATGGTCAACATGGACATGGTGGGCCGGCTGCGCGAGAACCGCCTGCTGGTCTACGGCGCCGCGACCGCGCAGGAGTTCCCGGCCCTGCTCGACTCGCTCAACCTCACCGCCGGCTTCGACCTGCGCGCCTCGGGTGACGGCTGGGGTCGCAGCGACCAATCCTCCTTCTACGCGGCCGGGAAGCCGGTCCTTCACCTCTTCACCGACCTGCACGAGGACTACCACCGTGCCGGCGATGACTGGGAGAAGATCAACGCCGACGGGCTGGCACAGGTGGCCGACTTCACCACCGCGATCGTGCGGACCCTCGCCAACCGGCGGGAGCCGCTCGCCTTCGTGAACGTCCCGCCGCCGCAGGTCGCGACCGGCGGGCAGTCCTCCGGGTACGGCGCGTACCTCGGCACCATCCCGGACATGTCGGAGAACCCGGGCGGGGTGCGGCTCACCGGCGTCCGCGCCGGCAGCCCCGCGGAGAAGGCGGGCCTCAAGGGCAACGACATCATCCTCTGGATCGGCGAGACGAAGATCGCCGACCTGCAGGCCATGACCGGCGTGCTCCGCCAGCACAAGCCGGGCGATGTGATCGAGGTGCGCTTCCTCCGCGACGGCGTCGAGCAGCGGACCAGCGTGACCCTGGGCACCCGGGGCGGCTGATGACGGCCGTCCTCGACCCGCTCCCGGTCGTCGCGGGGCTCCGCGGGCTCTTCTGCAAGGATGCCGGCCGCGCGGCGCTCCTGCAGTACGCCGCCGACCGGATCCGCGCCGCCGGGCCGCCCTACACGTCCGTCTACCTCTACATGCTGCACGGCGACACCCTCCAGCTCGAGGCATGGAGCGGACGGGAGACCGAGCACGTCAGCATCCCCGTCGGGAAGGGCGTCTGCGGGACCGCCGTGGCCACCGGCACCGACCAGAATGTGGGCGACGTGCGCGCGGTGGCCAATTACATCGCCTGCAACACCTTCACCCGCTCCGAACTGGTGGTGCTGATCCGCCGCGGCGCGACCATCCTGGGGCAGATCGACGTCGACAGTGACGTCCCCGATCCCTTCAGCCCCGCGGAGGAGACCGCGGTCCGGGCCGTGGCCGACGGACTCGCCAGCCTCCTGTGATCCCCCTCCAACCGACGGGCGGCGCGAACGCGGAACGCACCCGGCTCCTGCCGGCGGGCGCGGTGACCCTGTTCGAGCGGCGGGTCGGGTCGGGCCGGCCGGTGGTGGTCCTGCATGGCGGGCCGGGGGCGCATCACGACTACCTCCTTCCCGGGTTCGACAGCCTCGTCCCCGGCCGCGAGTTGATCTACTACGACCAGCGCGGCGGGGGACGCTCTCCGGTGGGGCGCGAGGTGCCGGTTGGCTGGCGGGAGCACGTGGCCGACCTCGAGGCGCTCCGGGACGCCTGGGGCCTGCCGCGCCTGACCCTCGCCGGCTACTCCTGGGGCGGGCTGCTCGCGCTGCTCTATGCGCTGGAGCATCCCGGGCGGGTGGACCGGCTGGCGCTGGTCTCCCCCGCGCCGGCCTGGCGCGCGGCGCGAGACGAGTTCGAGCGGCGCTTCGAAGTACGCACCATGGCCCCCGCGCTGCAGGCGGCCCGGCGCGAGCTGCGGGAGAGCGGCCTGCGGGAACGGGACCCGGCGGCGCACGCGGCGCGCCTGTTCGAGCTCGCGGTGGCGGGCTACTTCCACGATCCCGCCCGCGCCACCTCGCTCACCCCGTTCCGGGTCACGGAGCGGACCCGCGCGGAGGTGTGGGCCTCGCTGGGCGAGTTCGACCTGCGGCCGGCGCTCCCCGGGCTCCGGGTCCCGGCGCTGGTGCTCCACGGAGACGACGACCCAATCCCCGCCGATGCGTCGCGCGAACTGGCCGAGGGCCTCGGCGCCGCCTTTCAACTGGTGCCGGACTGCGGCCATGTGCCGTATGTGGAGGCGCCAGCGGTGTTCCACCGGGTGATGGACGCCTTTCTCCCGCGACCATAGCTTTCCCCGCCCATGCGCCGCACCCCCTACGACATCGCCTTCGGCCCCGAGGCCGAGCCCCGCTTCGCCGAGCTGCGGGCATCGCTCGCGCGCACCGGGCGGGATCCGCACGACGCCGATGCCTTCGTGCTCGATCCCGAGGTGGTGCGCTACCTGCGCGAGCTGGTGCCTGAGGAGGGCGTGGGCGAGGCCGTGGCGGAACACGTGGCGCTGCTGCATCACGCGTACCTCTACTGGGACGCCGGGGGATGGCTGCTCGGTCTCTCGCGGGAGCGCGCGCAGGGGCTGCTGACCACCGGCCTCGCGCTGCCGCCGGGAGACACCGCGGCCCCGGCCACCTATTACGCCCAGTTCCCTGCCCGGCTGGTCTGGGCGGCCCTGGCTCCCGGTGAACCGCACCAGCCCCTGGACGGCCTCTTCGTGCGCCCGTGGCCGGGCGGCGGCCTGTTCGCGCTCGCGGTGTTCGGGCTCCATCCCGGACAGGAGGGCTTCAGCGTGGTGGCGGTGGACGGCTATCCACCCACCGTCTCGGCGCGGGAGGACGGCACGGCGCGCTTCGCGCCGCTGCTCGAGGGCGGCGCCGCCGCGGGACTCCATTCCATCGCGGACGAGGCGGAGCTCCTCGAACTCGCCGCGCGGACCGTGCCGCTGGCCGCGGAGAGCCGGGCCTGTGCCGGCGCCAGTCACCGGCCGCACCAGGCCGTGGAACTCGGGAGCCTCGCATGACGGACCAGAAGACCATCGCCCAGGTGCTGGAGCAGATCGCCGCATTCCTGGAGCTGCAGGGAGAGAACCCGTTCCGGGTGCGCGCCTTCCGCAGCGCCGCCAAGGCCGTGGCCGCGCTCTCCGGCAGCGTGGCCGACGCGCTGACCGACGGCTCGCTCGCTGCCGCGAAGGGGGTCGGACCGGCGACCCTCGCGATCGTCCAGGAAGTCGCGGCCAGCGGCCGTTCCTCGCTCCTCGAGGAACTCCGCGGCCAGGTGCCCGCAGGCCTCGTCGAGATGCTGCAGATCTCCGGCCTCGGCGTGGCCAAGATCCGCCAGATCCACGAGACCCTGGGGATCGACAGCCTCCCCGAGCTCGAGGCCGCCGCGCGTGACGGACGGCTGGCGCGACTGCCGCGCTTCGGCCAGAAGACCGCGGAGAACATCCTCAAGGGCATCGCCTTCCTCCGCGCGGCCAGCGGCTACCGGCTCGCGCACCACGCCGCCGACGAAGCCACCGGCCTCCGCGACGCGCTCGCGGCCCTCCCGGGCGTCACCGCGGCGATCATCACCGGCGACGTGCGGCGGCGGCTGGAGGTGGTGCGCGGCCTCTCCGTGGTGCTCGTGGCCGACGTGGCCCCGGAGGAGATCTACCGCCGCATCGGCGCGCTCCCCGGCGTCCAGGAGTTCTCGGGCCAGGACGAGCGGCGGGTGACCCTGCGGGTGAGCGGCGGCGCCGAAGCGCAGGTGGTGGTGACCACGCCACGGAACGTGGGCGGGGTTCTGGTCCAGGCCACCGGCAGCGAGGAACACCTGGCCCAGCTGGCGGCCCATGCCCGGGAGCGGGGATTCACCCTCGACGGCGCCGCGCTCTGGCACGGCAGCACCTTCGTGCCCACCGCCGACGAGAGCGCCTTCTACGCCGCGCTCGGCCTGGCGGAGATCCCGCCCGAGCTGCGCGAGGGCCGGGGCGAGATCGCCGCCGCGGCGGCGGGTACCCTGCCCGCGCTCCTCGAGCCGGCCGACCTGCGCGGCTTCCTCCACTGCCACACCCGCGCCTCGGACGGCACCAACACCGTGGCCGAACTGGCGGAGGCGTGCCGCGCGCAGGGTTACGCCTGGATGGGCATCACCGACCACAGCAAGGCCGCGGCCTATGCCGGCGGGCTGTCCGTCGCGGACCTGCAGCGTCAGGCCGACGAGATCGACGCCTTCAACGCCACCGGCCCCGGTATCCGGGTCCTCAAGGGCATCGAGGCGGATATCCTCGCCGACGGAGTCCTCGACTACGAGGACCCGGTGCTCGCCCGGCTCGACTTCGTCATCGGATCGGTGCACAGCCGCTTCAGCCAGAGCCGGGCGGAGATGACCGCGCGGGTGCTGGCGGCGATGGACAACCCGCACCTCGCGATCCTCGGCCATCCCACCGGCCGGCTGCTGCTCTCCCGCGATCCGTACCAGGTCGACATGGACGCGGTCATCGCCAAGGCCATCGCCAACGGCGTGGCCATCGAGATCAACGCTGACCCGCATCGCCTCGACCTCGACTGGCGGCTGCTGCGCGAGGCCCGCGACGCCGGCCTCCGGATCTCGATCGGCGCCGATGCCCACAACCTGGCGGGGATCGCCAACGTGGCGTTCGGGGTAGGCATCGCCCGGAAGGGCTGGCTGACGCGCGCCGATGTGCTGAACACCCTCCCGGTCGAGGGCTTCCTGGCCCACGTGACGGCCCGGCGGGCGCGGGCGTGAGCCCGGCCCGGCGGAAGCCGGCGCGACCGGCACGCCCTGCGCCGAAGCCCCGGCGGGGCGTGGTCCCGGCCGCGGACCGGATCGGCGCGATCCTCGCCCGCCTCAAGGCGGCCTATCCCGACGCGCATTGCGCCCTGGAACACGCCGACGCCTATCAGCTGCTCGTCGCCACCATCCTCAGCGCCCAGTGCACCGATGCACGGGTGAACCTCGTGACCCCGGCGCTGTTCGCGCGCTACCCCGGCCCCGCCCAGCTGGCGCGCGCCCGCCAGGCCGACGTCGAGACGCTGGTGCAGTCCACGGGGTTCTTCCGCAACAAGGCAAAGAACCTGATCGCGATGGCGCAGGCGGTGGTGGCGGAGCATGGCGGCGAGATCCCCCGCACCATGGACGCGCTGCACGCGCTGCCCGGCGTGGGACGCAAGACCGCGAACGTGGTGCTCGGCAACGCGTTCGGGCTCAACGAGGGCGTCACCGTGGACACCCACGTGACCCGGCTGGCGGGACTGCTCCGGCTCACCCGCCACACCGATCCCGTGAAGATCGAGCAGGACCTGATGCGCCTGGTGCCGCGCGAGGACTGGACGCTCGTCTCCCACCTGCTGATCCTGCACGGGCGCGCCGTGTGCATCGCGCGGCGGCCGCAGTGCGACCGCTGTGTGCTGGCGGAACTCTGCCCGGGAGCGGCGCGCTAGGGCGACGGCGGGGCCGCGGCACGGGGAAGCGCGGTGACCCCCACGCTGACCAGCGACACGCCCACCGGCCCGACACCGGTGATGAACCAGCGGCGACTCACGCCGAACCGGAGCCCCAGGCCGTTCGCCACCCGCACGATGGCCCCGACGCCGACGTACGCGCCGATGTAGGTGGCGTTGCTCCCCTCGGCCACGGCCAGGAGGCTGGTGGCCCCGCCCTCAACCAGCAGGTGGGCGCCACGGACGGGTTGGTTGTAGGCGGTGCCAAGCTCGAAGGTCAGCGCCGAGAAGCGCCCCTCGGACCGATCCACGAGCGCGCCGAGCCCGAAGGCCGGCGTCCAGCGGCCCGCCGCGAGGCCGGTCCCACGCACCGCGACCGCCGGCACCGCCAGGTCGTCGACCAGGTAGTAGTCGAGGGTCGCGCCGACGGCGTAGCCCGGCGGAAGGCCGGGCAGGGTATCCTGGGCAGCCACGGGCGCCGCCACGATCGGCGACAGCAGCAACAGCCACCAGCGCATGTGTACCCCCGGGAGAGTGTCCAGCCATGCCTGCACCGGCAACACGATGCACTCCGGGCGTGACCCAGCCGTGACTCACCTCCTTCAGGCACCATGACCGCGCGGCTCCGGGTCCTCGGCGGCAGCGACCTGCGGGATGGCCGCGGCCACCCGGTCGAGAGCGTCCTCCGCCAGCCCAAGCGGCTCGCGCTGCTCACCTACCTGGCCCTCGAGGGGACAGGCCGGTTCCTCCGGCGCGACACCATCGTGGGCCTCTTCTGGCCGGACCTGGACCAGGAGCACGCCCGGGCGGCGTTGCGGCGCGCCCTGCACTTCCTCCGCCGGGGACTCGGCGAGGCAGTCCTCGAGACCCGTGGCGATGACGAGGTCCGGCTGACGCCCGGCGCACTCACCTGCGACCTGACCGAGTGCCGCGCACACCTCGATGCAGGAGCGCCCGAGGCGGCGCTGGCGCTGGCGCTGGCCGGTGGCGACCTCCTCCCCGGCATCTACGTCGCGGGTGCGCCCGGGGTGGAGCAGTGGCTCGAAGGAGAGCGGGTGCGGTTGCAGCGCCGGCTGCTGGACGCGGCCTGGCATCTCGCCGAGTCCGACCACGATCCCGTCCGTCAGGCGGAATGGGTGGAATGGGCGGTGGCCCTGGCGCCTGACGACTCGCCCAATCTCGGTCGCGCCCTGCGCCGTCTCGACCGCCTGGGCCGCGCGGGCCTGGCCCTGCAGCTGTACGACGACCATCTCCGGCGCCTGCGCGACCTCGACCTTGCCCCGGATCCCGACCTCCTCGCGCTCGTCGCCGGGCTGCGCCGCCGTGGTGAAGACGGAGCCGGTGGTGACGCCGCGCCCCGCCCGGATCCCCCGCTCCTCGCCGTGCTGCCGTTCGCGGTCCGCGGCCCGGCGGCACCAGCGTGGCTGGGTGAGGGAATGGTGGACCTCCTCGCCACCGCGCTCGACGGCGCCGGCGGCCTGCGCACCCTCGACCCCACCAGCCTGCTCGCCGGCCTCTCCGCCCTGCCGCCGGAGCGGCAGGCCGCGGAGGTCGCGGCGCGCTTCGGACCGTGCGGGCTGGTGAGCGGGACGGTGCTGGCCACGCCGGGGGAGCTCCGGGTGCAGGCCCAGCTGAGCGGTGCGGCGGGTGAGGTGCTGGCACGGGCGGAGGCGACCGCCGCGGGCGAGGCCGGCCTCTTCGAGATCGTGGACAGCCTGGCCCGGGGACTGCTGGCAGGCTGGAGCGGCGGCCCCGGTGGCCGGCTCGGGCGGCTGGCCGCTCGGACCACCGACTCGCTGCCGGCGTTGCGCGCCTGGCTCGGCGGCGAGGACGACCTGCGGCACGGCCGCGCCCTCCAGGCGGCGCAGGCGTTCGCGCGCGCGGCCGAGGCCGATCCCTCGTTCGCCCTGGCCTACTACCGGCAGGCCTCCGCGGCGGCCGCCAGCGCCTGGATCGGCCCGGCGCGCGAGGCGTCGCGTCTGGCCATGGCCCACCGTCACCGCCTCACCGAGCGCGATCGCCTGCTGGTCGAGGCGCAGGACGCCTGGCTCCACGGACAGCTCGCAGAGGCCGAGCGCCGATACGCCGCCGCGGTCGGGGGCTGGCCGGAGGATGCCGATGCGTGGTTCCTGCTCGGTGACCTGCTGTTCCACGGGAACGCGTACCGCGGGCGCTCCAGCGCCGAGGCGCGTCCCGCGCTGGAGCGCGCGCTGGCCCTGGATCCCGGGCGGGTGAGCGCCCTCGGCAAGCTGGCCCGCATCGCTGCGCTCGAGCGGAGGGCGGGTGACCTGCACGCGCTGGTGGAGCGCGGGCTCGCCGTGAGTCCCGACCAGGACCAGGCGCTGGCGCTCCGCGCCCTCCGCGCGTTCGCGCTCGACGATGTCGCCGAGCAGCGCGAGGTCGGGGCGTTGCTGGCGGGAGCCCGGGCCCTCACCATCGGCATCGCCTTCAGCGATGCGGCCGTCTACGGCGCGTCGCTCGAACGGGCCGCGGCCCTGGGGCGCAGCCTCGTCGGCGCGGCCCGGTCGGACGAGCTGCGCGCGCTGGTGCACCTCATCCTGGCCCACCTCGCGGCGGCGGCCGGCGACCTCGCCACCACGCGCGCGGAGCTCGACGCCGCCGAGCGCCATGACGAACCCTGGGCGCTCGAGGTCCGCGGGCTGCCTGGCGCTGACCCTGCCGTGGACGGCGGCGGAGCTTGGCACCACGCGGCACCGTGTCTCTGCCTGGGACCCCGCGACGGCCACGCCGAACGTCAGCCTGCCGCTGGCCTTCCACAATGGGCTCCACCCCCACCTGCGCGCCTATGTCCTCGGCTTGCTCGCCGCGCGCGCCGGCGATGCCCCGGGGGTCGGGCTCGCGCGGGAGGAACTGCTCGAGCTCCCGGAGGAGGAGGAACACGAACGCCTCCCGGAGCGACTGGAACGCTCGCTCGAGGCGGCGCGGCTGGAGTCGGCGCGGCGCAGCTCACCGGAGCCATGGTTCCAGCTCGCGGTGGGATCCCCCTTCTACGCCGGCACCCTTGATCGGTGGCGGCGAGGGCGCTGCGCGCAGCGCGGCGGAGGCGGCGGCGGCCCGCGCGAGCCATGGTTCCGCACCGGTGCTCCCGCGCGCTGAGGATCAGCGACCCGTGAGGATGGTGGCGCTCACGCCGGCACCCTTGATCGGTGGCCACCCTGATTCCCCCGGCGCTTCCGCTCACCCGGTAGGTCACGTGAAGACGGTGAGGGGGTGCTGGGCCGGCTGGGGCAGGAGGAGACCGTCGCCGAGGCGGCGCGCTGGCAATCAACGATCGCGGAACGTGAGCCCGGTACAGGCCGGGAGGAGGGTGCAGGCGGTGGTCAGGAGGAAGGACACGCGGAACTGGGGACGCATACAGGGGCCTCGGGTCGGGGTGATCGGGACTGGGACCCCTCAGGCTATGCGGGGCCAGTCACATTCCCGCCACGAGCAGATCACGATTCAGTCGGGCACCGTGGTGGTGTAGAACTCCTCCCCGGTCTTTCGGAAACCGCGCCGCAGGTAATTGGGGAGCGCCCCGGGATGGTCGAGGGTGCAGGTGTGCAGCCAGACCCGTTCCGCCCCGGCGCTCCACGCCTCCTGCACCGCGCGCGTGAGCAGGTACTTGCCCAGGCCCCGCCCCTGGTACTCGGGCAGCACTCCGAAGTAGGCAATTTCGACCGCGCCGACCTCCGGCCCCCGCAGCTCGAAGAACCCCGCCGGCGCCCCGTCCACGCTGAGCAGCCAGACCGCGCTCGGGCCGGCGAGCCACGCCCGGAACTGTGCTTCCGTCCAGGGGAGCCGGTCCCGCCAGTGGTAGTGCCTTCCCACCTCGACATACAGGTATCGGTAGAAGTGCCAGGGACAGTCGGCCACCCGCTCCAGCCGGATGCCGGGCCCGGCGGTGCCCTCCTCCCGCAGGTCGGCGGGTGAGGTCATCTCGAGGTAGGTCCGCACCACGTCGATGGTTGGCATGCCTGTACGATAGGACGTCGAGGCCGGCCGACCAAGGCCGGCTCGCGCGGGCCGTGCAAGTCCCTCCCGCCGGCGCATCCCCTCGCCGTCTCCACAGGCCAATGAGGGTCCCATGCATCGCACGCTCCTGGGCGCCGTCGCGCTCCTGTTGTCCGCCGCCCCCGTCGCGGCGCAGGGCTGGATTGAAATCGAACGCCCCCGTACCGCCGCCCCCGTTTCGCCATCCATCGTCCGTGTCGGGTCCGAGGTCCGGACGGTCATCGACGGGCGCATCGCCCGCGTCGAGGTGGAGGAACGCTTCCGCAACACCGGTGGCGGCCTCGCGGAGGGCACCTACCTGTACCCGCTCCCCGGGGAGGCGGTGTTCCAGAACTTCTCCCTCTGGATGGGCGAGCAGGAAATGAAGGGTGAGATGATGAACGCGGAGCAGGCGCGTGGCATCTACGAGGAGATCGTGCGGCGGCAGAAGGACCCCGCGCTGCTCACCCTCGCCGGACACGGCCTGGTGCGGGCACAGGTGTTTCCGATCCAGCCCGGCGAGACCCGCAAGGTGGTGCTCCGCTACACCCAGCTGCTCGACCGGGCCGGTGACGCGCTGCGGGTCCGGTATGCCCTGGGGGTCCGCGGGGGCGAGGGCGGCACCTGGCGCCTGACCAGTCGCGGGGAAGACACATACGGGACGCCGTATTCGCCAACGCACGCCCTCACTGTCCGCCGGGACCGTGGCACGCTCGAGGTGAGCGTGGACACCCATGGCGGCGGCGACATCGAGCTCCTGCTCCCGCTGCGTCGCGGCCTAGTCGGCACCAGCGTGCTGACCCACGCCCCGGGTGGGGAGGATGGCTACGCGATGCTGCTCCTGGCGCCGGCGGAGGCGGAGGAGGGCCCGGTCGTCCCGCGCGACGTGGCGTTCGTCGTGGATGTGTCCGGTTCCATGTCCGGACAGAAGATGGACCAGGCCAAGGCGGCGCTGCGCCAGGCCCTCGGCACCCTGCGCGGCGGCGACCGCTTCCGCCTGGTGGCCTTCAGCTCCGGCGTGAGGCACTTCCGGGACGGCTGGGCCCCGGTGACCCCCGAGGTCCTGGCGGAGGCGCGCGACTTCATCGAACGGCTCAACGCCGACGGCGGCACCAACATCGCCGGCGCGCTGGACGCCGTGCTGGGGACCTCGGTGCCGGAGGGACGGCTGCCGCTGGTGCTCTTCATGACCGACGGCATCCCCTCGGTCGGGGAGGAACAGCCGGACCGCATCGCCGCGATGGCGGCCGGTCGCGTCGGCCGTGCCCGGCTCTTCACCGTGGGCGTCGGCACCGACGTCAACACCTACCTGCTCGACCGGCTGGCCAAGGAAGGCCACGGCGCGGCGGAGTACGTGGCGCCCGAGGCGGACGTCGAGGTCGCCATCGGCGGCCTGATGAACAAGCTGCGGCGGCCGGCACTCGTGAACCTCCGGATCGTCGAGAGCCCGGTGGCGCTGCGCGACCTGTCACCCGCGCAGCTCCCGGACCTGTTCTACGGCGAGGAGCTGGTCATCTTCGGCCGGTACCGCGGCCAGGGCTCGGGCACGGTGGTGTTCGAGGGCGAGCGCAATGGCCGGCGCGAGCGCTTCACCGCGCAGGCGACCTTCCCCGCCAACGCCGACCAGAACGAGTTCGTCCCCCGGCTGTGGGCCGCGCGACGTATCGGCGACCTCAACCGCCAGCTGCGCCTCGAGGGCCAGTCCGACGCCCTCGTGCGCGAGATCCGGGACCTCGGCCTGCGCTACGGCATCCTCACCGAATACACCTCCTACCTGGTGCAGGAGCCGATGCTGGCCATGAACCAGCCCGGGACGCCCGGCACCCGCCAGCCCCGGCGCGACATCATGCCGATGGCCGCCCCGGCCCCGGCCGCCCAGACCGGCGCGGCGTCGTTCGAGGCGGCGAAGGCCAGCGGGCAGCTTTCCCGTGCCACCAGCATCGCCGAGGCCGAGGTCGCGGCGGACGCCCGGCTCAACAGCCTGACCGGCGGCAGCCGCGAGGTGCGCCGTGCGGGTGGCCGGGTGTTCACCCGGGCCGGGACCGTCTGGACGGACGTGAGTCACGGCGATAGCCTCCGGGTGCTCGACGTGGCGCCCTACAGCGCCGCCTACTTCGCGCTCACCCGCGCCCTCCCCGAGCTGGCGCCCAGCCTGGGCGTGGGCGAGGAACTGGTGATCGCGGGTCGGCACGCCAGCCTCAAGGTCGCCCCCGGCGGCCGGACCACGATCAGCGATGCGGAGCTCAAGGCCTTCGTGCGGGACTTCCGTGGATAACCGATGAGCCAGGTACCGATCGAAGAGCTGTTCGCCCAGTTCCACCAGCCGCTCGTGCGGATGCTCTACCGCCGCACGGGCGACCAGGACCGGGCCGAGGACCTCGCGGCGGAAGTGTTCGCCCGCGCCCTCGCCTCGCCGCCGGAGAATCCGCGCCCGTGGCTGTTCGCGGTGGCGCTGAACCTGGTGCGGGACGACGGACGCCGGGCGGTGCGCCAGGGCCGGCGGCTGCAGCTGCTCAAGGGGGAGTCCGCCACCAGTGCCGGCCCCCCGGACGAGGACTACGAACGGACCCAGAAGACCCGGGCCGTCCAGGCCGCCCTGGCGGAGATGCGGGACCTCGATCGCGAGGTGCTGCTGCTCAAGGCCGAGGGCTTCGACTACGACGAGATCGCGGCCGCCACCGGCCTCGCCAAGGGAGCGATCGGCACCACGATCTGCCGCGCCCGGAAGCGCCTGGTGGAGCTGGTCCGCGCGCAGGAGAAGGATCGCCATGTCGCATCTTGATGAAGGCCAGCTGACCTGCCTGCTCGACGACGAGCTCACGGCAGACGAACGTCGCGCCGCCGAGGCGCACCTCGGCACCTGCGCGGAGTGCCGCCGGCTGTACGAGGAGATCCGGGCGTTTTCCGGCGAGGCGGACGCGCTGGTCGGCGCCGTGGAGCTGCCCCGGGCCCCGGCCGCGCTGCCGGCGCGCGCGGCGCCCGTCCCGATTACGACCCCGCGCGGCAAGCCGCTTCCCTGGCGCTCGCTCGCCTGGGCCGCGACCGTCATCCTGGCCATCGGCCTCGGGTACTCCATGCGGAGGACGGGCCCGGGGCTGAGCAGCAGCGACATCGGGGCGGAGAAGGGCATCGCGGAACGGGAACTCACCCCGCCCGCGGCCGTGCCCGCGCCGGCCGAGTCGGGTCCCCCCGCGGTCGGGTTCACGATGCCCCGCCGGGTCGATGTCGCCCAGCCGACGGCGGCTGCCCCGGCGCGATCAGAGGAGGCAGGCCCGCCCCCGTCCCCGCCGGCCGCGATGCCGGCGCCGGCCGCACCGCAGCGCGACAACCGCCTCGCCGTGACGGCCGCCGATGCCGCGGATGCCCCTGCCGGGGCGACGGGGAACCTGGAGGCTCGGGCGGCCGTATCGACCAAGCAGGCCGCCGGGGAGGCCCGGGCTGGCGCGGCACCTGTTGTGGCATTCCATCAGGTGGCCATGGAGGAGGCGGTGAGAACCCTCGGAGGCAGCATCCGTCTTCTGGATGGCCTCAAGCCCCAGCGGGTGCTGACCGGGCCGGGAACCCTGGTCCCCGGCGCCGGTGCTGACGCGCCGGTTGTCCGGGTGGTGTATGAGGATCCGCCGGGCCGGGAGCTGTGGCTGGATCAGCAGCGGATCCCGCTCGCGGATGGGGCCCGGAGCGGCGTGGCGGCGGCCGCGGCACCCCTGCTGGTCGGCGACACCGTGGCGGCGCCCGCGGCCCAAGGCATGCAGAGCCTCCGGTGGATGGACCAAGCTGGTTTCAGACTTGCACTTACGGGATTTCTTCCGACCGACTCCCTCCGCGTACTGCTCCGGAGAGTCGAATAGCGGGCGGCGGCTGGGCCCGGAAGGTAGATTCCACGGCATGTTCCACCTGAACGACCGGCTTCTCGAGAAGCTCATCGACGGGAGTGCCAGCGGCTCCGAGGTCAACCGGATCCGGAACCACACGGAGTCCTGTCGCGCGTGCGCGCGCCGGCTCGAGGAGTGGCGGGACAACTACCGCGAGCTCGACCAGCACTTCCCGGAGCTGGCCACGGAGAGCGGTCCCGCAGCCACGGTCACGCCGGGCGGCCTGGTGCTGCTGCCGTCGGTCGAGGAACCGAAGCGGCGCTGGGAGCTGGAACTCACGACCCTGCTCTGGATCGCCACGGTGCTGATGGCGCTGCTGGTGGGGTACGGCGCGAGCCGGCTGCGCCAGCCCAACGAGGGCATGGCCGTGGCGAACCGCGGCGCCACGCCCACCCCGACGCCGACACCGGCACCGCCTCCGGCGGCCAACCCGCAACCGCAACCGCCTGCGTCAGGGCTGGCGGCCGGCGGTGCCCCCGTGGTCACCCCGGAAGCTCGAACGACCACCGCCGCGACCGCGCCGAACCGCGCGCCCGCGACCACCCCGGCAACCAGCGGGGCCGCCCGCCCGCGCGGCAACCCGCCCGCGCCAGCACCGGAGCCTGAGCCCAAGCCGCTGCCCGTCTCGCCCCGGTTCCGCGCCCTGGGTGCGCGAGAGGCGAGCCTGCGCCTCGGCGGGCGGCTGCGCCTGGTGTCCGGCCTCGAGCCGGATCACTTCGAGGTCGGTCCCGCCACCGCGGTGCCCGGCGCCCAGGCCGGTCTCGACGTGGTGCGGGTGGTCTACCGCACGGTCGATGGTGGCCGGATCCTGGTGGACCAGCAGTTGATCCCCGCCGATTCCTCCGGGTTCCGCCCCATCGATGACCCCGCCCTCGAGAGCGGCGAGACTGCGTACGGGACGTCGCCGACCGGCGTCTCGGTGGCCACCTGGCTCGACGAGGAGGGGTACCGCATTTCCGTGGTGGCCCAGGCACCGGTGGACTCCCTCAAGCGCCTGGTGCAGCGGGTCCAGTAGTCGCCGGGGGTGACCGGCGACCCAATGTGATTCCGGTTACGGCACCGCCCCTTCAACGCCGCCAGCATTGGGACCTCGCACTCATACGAGGTTCCTCATGCGGTCCCGTCTCCTCCGGGCAGTCCTCCTGCTCGCCCTCCCGCTGGCCGCACTCCCGAACACCCTCCTCGCCCAGGGCGACATCCGCCTGGGGCTCGGCGCCGGCATCACGGTGCCGCTGCGCAGCTACGGGGACGTGGTGGACAAGGGCTGGATGGGCAACGCCAACCTGACCTTCTTCCCCGCGGCCTCGGCCGCCATCGGCTTCCGGCTGGACGGGTTGTACGGCCGCAGCAGCCTGAGCACCATCAGCGGTCACCAGACCCAGGTCGGCGGCACGGCCAACCTCGTCTTCCAGTTCGGTGCCCGCCGCTCCCCCAACCGGTTCTACCTGTTCGGGGGCGGTGGATACGTGAAGACCACGACGTCGAGCCCGAATTTCGGCAAGCTGAGCGACACCAATCCCGCGCTCGACGCCGGCGCCGGATTCAGTTTCGGTGTCCGGTCCCTGGCCCTGTTTGTCGAAGCGCGCTACCTGAACGTCTACACCGACGGCGTCAAGCCCCAGTATGCCCCGCTGCTGGCGGGCGTAACCTTCGGCGGATTCTAGCCGTATGCTAGCTTCCACTGTCCACCCGCCGGCCACGACGGCCGGATGGATGGGCAGACCCCTCAGAGGAGCAGAGCAATGAAGCGCGTCGTACTCTCGCTGGTGGCCCTCGCCCTGGCCGCGCCGGTGGCCTCCACCACGCTCGAGGCACAGTCCAAGCTGTCCTTCGGCGCCGGCGGCGGACTCACCCTTCCCCTCGGCGATTTCAATGATGTTGCCAAGCTGGGCTGGCACGGCCTGGCCGTGGTGGGTTACGCCCCGTCGGCCTCCCCGATCGGTTTCCGGGGTGACTTCATGTACGCCCAGAACAGCGTCGATGGCGCCGACGGCAAGACCAAGCTCGCGGGCGGGCTGGTCAACGTGACCTACGCCTTCCAGAGCAAGGGATCGGTGAAGCCGTACCTGATCGGTGGCCTGGGGCTCTTCAACGCGAAGGTCGAAGTCTCGGGATTCGGCTCGGACAGCGAGACCAAGCTGGCCGCCGGCGGCGGCATCGGCCTCAAGTTCCGCGCGGGCTCGGACGCGAGCATCTTCGCCGAGAGCCGGTTCATCAACGTCTTCACCTCGGACAACTCGACCAACTTCGTGCCGCTGACAATCGGCATCCAGTTCGGCACCCGGTAACCGGCACCGTGCAGGCCGACGAGGGGCGGGCCGCCTGGCCCGCCCCTCGTCATGTCCGGGCCGCGCCCAGGCCCGCGGCGCGGCCCGTGGCCCAGGCCCACGCGAAGTTGTAGCCGCCGATGGGACCGAACACGTCCAGCACCTCGCCGGCCAGGTGCAGGCGCGCCGCCCGGCGGCTCAGCAGCGTGGCCGGCTCCACCTCACCGAGCGCCACGCCGCCCCCGGTCACTTCCGCCTTCTTGTAGCCCTCGTCCCCGGTCCAGGGGAGCGGATACCGCACCAGGCGCTCCACCAGCGCCCGGCGGTCCTCGCGACGCAACTGGGCCAGCTGGGTCGCGGACGGGATGCCGCACTCCTCGAGGAGCCGCTCCGCCAGGCGGGCCGGGATCGCGTCGTGCAGCTGGCGGAGCACGGTCTGCGCGGATCGGGCGGCGAGCACCGTCTCCCACGCCCCGGCATCGCGGTCACTCCACTGCACCGTGACCCGGGCGCGGCCAGGGCCTTCCCGGAACCGTGCCGGAAGGTGCGAGATGTCGAGCACCGCGGGCCCGCTGTAGCCCCGGTGGGTGAAGAGGAACCCGCCCCGGGCCCGCGCAACCAGGTCACCCGCCCGGGCCTCGATGGTGACCTCGAGCGAGAGGCCCGCCAGCGCGGCATGGACGGCGGGGTGCGCCACGAGCGGCGTGAGCGCGGGGTAGGTCGGCTCGAGCGTGTGACCGACCTCGCGGGCCAGCCGGAACCCGAAGCCATCGCTGCCGGTGGCCGGCACCGACAGGCCACCCGTGGCGATCACCAGCGCCCGCGCCGCGAGGTGCCCGCCCGATGCCCCCTCCAGCCGCCAGCCGTCGGGCGTGGGCACGGCCCGGGCCACCGGCCACCCGAAGCGGCACTCGGCCCCGGCGGCCCGGGCCGCCTCGACCAGGCGATCGCGTACCTCCCGGGCGCGGTTGGAGGCGGGAAAGAGCTTCCCGCTCTCCGGTTCGAGCTTGAGGGCCAGGCCCAGGTCGCGCTCGAAGAAGGTGCGCTGCTCAGCGAGCGGCCAGGCGGCGAGCAGCCGCCGGACCAGGTGCGGCGGCGCCGCGGAGACGAATCGGGCGGGGTCGAGGGTCGAGGGCAGGATGTTGCAGCGCCCGCCGCCGCTGATGAGGATCTTCCGCCCGCCGTCGGGCGTGCCCTCGAGCAGGACGACCGGCCCGCCGGCTCGCGCGGCGTGGATGGCCGCCATGAGGCCCGCGGCGCCGGCGCCGATGATCGCCACGGGCCGGTCAGGCGTCATGGCGGTCCGGTCCGGCGCGGAAGGCAGGGGGAGGTGTCACGCGGGATGGAATATGCCGGATCGGGGCCCCTGCCTCCATATTTGTCGCCGACCGCCCACCCACACCGGAATCCGCGGATGCCCATGAAGACGATCATCGAGCCGTTCCGCATCAAGTCCGTCGAGCCCATCCGCCTGACCACGCCGACGGAGCGGGAAGCACGGCTGCGGGAGGCCGCCTTCAACGCCTTCCTGCTCCGCTCCGAGGACGTGCTGATCGACCTGCTCACCGACAGCGGCACCTCGGCGATGTCGAGCGAGCAGTGGGCCTCGCTGATGCGCGGGGACGAGTCGTACGCGGGCAGCCCGTCCTGGTACCGCTTCGAGCAGGCGGTGCAGGACATCTTCGGCTTCCAGCACGTCCTCCCCACGCACCAGGGGCGGGCCGCGGAGCGGATCCTGTTCTCGGTCCTCTGCAAGCCGGGCGACGTGGTCCCGAGCAACACCCACTTCGACACCACGCGGGCCAACGTGGAATTCACCGGGGCGCGGGCCGTGGACCTGGTGATTCCCGAGGGCCGGCAGCCGCAGGTGGAGCATCCGTTCAAGGGCAACATGGACGTGGCGGCGCTGGAGCGGCTGATCGCCGAGGTCGGGCGCGAGCGGATCCCGCTCTGCATGCTCACCGTCACCAACAACTCCGGCGGCGGGCAGCCGGTGTCGATGGCCAACATCCGCGCGGTGTCGGCGGCGTGCCGCGCGCACGGCATCCCGCTGTACATCGACGCCTGCCGGTTCGCGGAGAACGCCTACTTCATCAAGCTGCGCGAGCCCGGGTATGCGGAGCGCTCGCCGCTGGAGATCGCGCGGGAGATGTTCTCCCACGCCGATGGCGCGACCATGTCGGCCAAGAAGGACGGGCTCGCCAACATCGGCGGATTCCTGGCGAGCAACAACGCCCAGGTGGCGGTGCAGGAACGCAACCTCCTGATCCTGACGGAGGGCTTTCCCACCTATGGCGGCCTGGCCGGCCGCGACCTCGAGGCCATTGCGGTGGGCCTGCACGAGGCGCTCGCGGAGGATTACCTGCTGTACCGGATCACCTCGACGACCTACCTGGGGCGGCACATCTCCGAGGCCGGCGTCCCGATCGTGCAGCCGCCGGGCGGCCACGCCGTCTACATCGACGCGGCCGCCCTGTTCCCCCAGATCCCGCCGCACCAGCTGCCGGGCCAGGCCCTGGTGGTGGAACTCTACCGGGAGGCGGGCATCCGGGCGGTGGAGATCGGCACGGTGATGTTCGGCCGCCGGGACCCGGCCACCGGGGCGGAGACCACCGCCCCGATGGAACTGGTGCGCCTGGCCATCCCGCGGCGGGTCTACACCCAGAGCCACATCGACTACGTCGTCGAGGCCATCCTCAACGTGCATGCCCGGCGAGCGGCGGTGCGGGGCTACCGGTTCGTGGAGCAGGCGCCCTTCCTGCGGCACTTCACGGCGCGGTTCGCCCCGCTCGGCTGAGCGGCCCGCCGGCCGCCCGGGAGCCAGGGCTCTGGCGGTTATCAGCGTGCCAGCGGCAGGGAGAGCAGCGGCGCGTTGCCCCCCGCCACCTGCGGCATCTTGCCGTCCCACCGCTTGGCGTATTCGTACTGCACCAGGGTGCCGGTGATGCTCTCGGCCAGCAGCCGGTTGGCCCGGGCCTGCGCCTCGGCCTCGGCCAGGATGGCCTTGGCCCGGCCCGCGGCCTTGATGGAATCCCCCTGCGCCTCGTAGCGGTTCTTCTGCAGCTCGTTCTCGGCGGTCAGGGCCTGCTGCTGCATCACGTTCTTCTGGTTGATCGCCTCCATGACGGCGGTGGGTGCCCGCAGCTCGTTCAGCGTGAACTGCCGCACCAGGATGCCGTAGGTCGCCAGGCGCTCGGTCAGCAGCGCCTGCACCCGGGCCACCACCTGCGCCTTCCGGGGCCCGATGATCTCCGCGATCGGCTCGCTGCCCACGACCTCCTGCAGCGCCTGCCGGATCGCCTGCTTCACGTAGGTGCGCTGGATCGCCCCGATGTCGCTGCGGAACGTGGTGTACAGGTCCGGGACCCGCGCCGGGGCCAGCTCGAAGGACATCGAGACGTCGAGCGAGAGCGGCTGCCCCTCCACGCTGTTGACGTTGATCTCGTCGTTGTGCGGCGAGCCCTCCACCGCCGACTGCGTGAGGATCAGCGTCTGCATGTACGTCGGGTACTCCTCGATGCCCGTGGTCAGCGGATTGCGCAGGTGGAACCCCGGCCCCAGTGGCGTCGGGTCCACCCCGCCGCCCGCCCGGTGGATCACGATCCCCACGCTCCCCGGGTCCACGTAGGTCACGCACGAGGGCACGGTGGCCGCCACCAGCAGCAGCAGCAGCCCCAGGCCCAGCAGGGTCGCGAGCGCACCCCCGCGCTCACCCGCCCGGCGGACCCGCCCTTCATGACGCACCGACATCGTTCATCGCCTCCTCGAAGCACTGTGGGCATACCGTCTCGCCGCTCTTCAGGCGGACGAGGCGTTCGGGAGCCTGCCTCCCGTGGATAGCACATTGCTGGCTGGCGCGGCGCTCGGCCGCGTGGCGGTTGCGGACCTGCCGCCACTGGAGCCCCGCCGGCGACCGGTGCCAGGCCAGCGTGAACACCGCGACCGCCGCCGCAACCAGCGTTGCGACGAAGAGCACGATCTCCAGCAGGATGGCGAGCATCGGTGCGCCCGATCGGACCGGGGCGTTCGGAAAGAGGTGACGGGGACGTACGCGGCACCGCCCCGGCGGTTTCCGCCGAAGCGATGCCGAACGCGAGGGAAGTGGCTCGTGACCCTGGGCTTAGGCGCCCTGGCGCGGCCCGGCGCCCAGGTGCCGGCGTTCCGGACTGCTACGAGCCCGGGGCGCGGCGGCGGTAGAGGCCATCGAAGGACACCTGCCAGGTTGCGCCGCCATCGCTCGAGGTCTCCCACAACTGGCGGACGGATCCGTCGGCGTTGGGCGTGAACGAGAGGCGCTGCGCCTGCGGCTTCCCGTCCGGGCCTGGCGCCGTACCAAGGAGTGTCAGGCGTCCCTCGGAAAAGCGGCCCGCCAGCTGCAGGCCGTTCCCCTGGTTGTCCACCCAGACCTGGTGCCACTGGCCGGTGGCGCGATCGTACCAGTTGAGACTCTGGCCCGTCCCGCCCCGTGAACCCGCCCAGTGCTCATGCAGGAGGCAGCCATCTTCCTCCAGCGTGATCTCGTTGGTGCCGGCAGCATTGCTGCCGACGGTCACGTCCCAGCGGCCGACCCAGAAATCGAACTGCCGCTGGGGGGCCTCGCGGCAGCCGAAGGATGGGGCGGCGCCCTGTCCGGCGAGCCCGCCGGGGGCCAGGACAAGCGCAAGGAGTAGTGACAGCCGACGACGCGTACGTGGCATGGGACACTCGCTGGAAAGGGGGCCACGGCGGGCGCCGCGGTCGCGCCCTTACGGCGCGGGACGGCCCGCGGGTTTCGCCCCATGACCCGATGTTTCGCCCTAGAACTGGAAGTACAGGAACGGGCTCGGCGTGGCGAAGCGGAGGATGGCGAGCAGGAAGACGACGGCGAGCGCGGCGCCCGCGAGCGGGCTGCGCGGGAGGCGCCAGTGCCACGGATCCGGGACGCACCAGGCCACCGCGCACCCGACCGAGAGCAGGGAGACGACCAACGGTACGCCGAGCAGGGCGAGGTTGCCGCCTTCGCCGGCGGGGCCGATGCCCCAGAGCCGCTGGAACACCTCCGTGGCCTCATGCAGGCTGGACGCGCGGAATAGCACCCAGCCGAGCGATACCGCGAGGAACGTGGCCGCCGCGGCGAGCCAGGGCGAACGGGGCACCCAGCCGCGCTGCTGGAAGGCGGCGTGCCCGGCGAGCAGCGCCCCGTGGTAGAGCCCCCACAGCACGAAGGTCCAGGCGGCGCCGTGCCAGAGGCCGCCCAGGAACATCACGAGCACCAGGTTGCGGAGGGTCCGGAGGCGCCCCCGTTGGCTGCCGCCCAGCGGGATGTAGAGGTAGTCGCGCAGCCAGAACGAGAGCGACATGTGCCAGCGCCGCCAGAACTCGGCGATGTTCCGGGCCTGGTAGGGGGCATCGAAGTTCTGCGGAAACCGGAAGCCGAGCAGCGCGGCCAGGCCGATGGCCATGTCGCTGTAGCCGGAGAAGTCGAAGTAGATCTGGAGCGTGTACCCGAGCACGGCCACCCAGGCCTCGAGGGTGTCGAGCAGCGGGACCCGGCTCCACAGCGGGGTCACGATGTGGGCCGCGATCGGGTCGGCGAGCAGGACCTTCTTGGCCATGCCGGTGACGAGGAACCAGATCCCCATGGCCGCCAGGGCGCGGTCGGGGCGCCGCGCCAGCCGCGCGAACTGCGGCGCGAGGTCGGCGTAGCGCACGATGGGGCCGGCCACCAGGTGCGGGAACATGGCCACGAAGGCGGAGAACTCGAGCAGGCTGCCCGCCGGCTGCAGCCGGCGGCGGTAGATGTCGATGGTGTAGCTGATCGAATTGAAGGTGTAGAAGGAGATGCCGACCGGCAGGACCAGGTGCAGCAGCGGCAGGTCGAGCGGCGCCCCGAGCGCCCGGCCGAGGCCGTTCAGCGTGCCCGCGAAGAAGTCGTAGTACTTGAAGATGCCGAGGATGCCGAGGTTGAGGGCGAGCAGCAGCACCAGGCACGCCCGGCGGCGGCCGGGCGCCTCGGTGCGGCCCAGGTAGGCGCCGGCAGCGAAATCCGCGGACGTGGAAACCAGCATGAGCGGCACGAAGCGCCAGTCCCACCAGCCGTAGAAGAGGTAACTCGCAAGGGTGAGCAGCCAGAGCCGGCTCCGGACCCCCGGGAGCAGCCACCATCCGAGCAGCACCGCCGGAAGGAAGGCGAGGACGAAGACGTAGCTATTGAAGAGCACAGGGCTCCGGCGCGCCAAGGAGGCGCTGGACGACCCGGGCCGCCACCGGGGCCAGGAAGTGGATCCCGTCCACGTAGTCCCCGGCGAGCACGCTGTCCACCACGCCCTCCACCGGGACGTAGCGCAGCAGTCCCTCCCGTTCGAGGTCGCGGAGCAGCAGGACCGTCTCCTCGGTTCGCTTGCGCCAGGCGGTGCCGGCGGCGGCCCGCGCGAAGTCGGGGTGCACCGGCGGGATGAAGGCGATCACCTGGCGGCGATCGGCCCGCGCCTCCCGCAGGAACTGGCGCAGCCAGCTGACGCGCATCGGGTCCAGGCGGCCGAACGACTCGTACCGGGCCAGGATTCCCGGGAGGGACCCGCGTACGGCGGCGGAGGCATCGAACGTCCCGGCCGCCCGCGCGGCCTCGATGCGGGGATACCGCTGCCTGCCGTCGGGATCGAGGGCAGTCTCCGGGAGGCCGGCGGGCGCGCGGAGCGCCGCCAGCAGGGACTGCAGTGCACCCTGGGCCGCCTGCCAGCCCAGCAGATCCGCCGCCAGCGTCGCATCGAAGGCCGCCGCTTCCTCCGGCAGCAGGGGGGCGAGGCTTCGGCTCAGGGTGAGCGGCCGGTGGGGACCCGCGCCGGGCTGCAGCAGTTCCGGTTCCACCCCGACCAGCAGGAGCATGCCGGTGCCGGGCCCGCGCGCACGCAGGTACCGCCCGATGGCGACCAGGTCCTGGGTGGCCGCGCCGTTCACCGCGAAATTGAACGCCGGCCCGCCACCCAGCGCCGCCACACAGGCCGGCGCCAGGGTCTTGGAGCGCGACGACCCGAGGATCACGATGCGGGGTGAGGCGGGGAGGGCGCGGAGGAGCGCGGCCTTCTGGTCCCGGTCGGCGCTCACCGCGGGCGGCAGCAACCCGGTGCCGAACCTGCCGACGGGATCCACTGCGAACACCACGGCGACGACCAGGGCCACCAAGGCCAGCAGCGTGACCAGGAAGCTCCGGAGGAAGGGCCCGTCGCTCGGCGACGGCTCCGGGGCGGCGTGCGGGTGGGTCATGCGCCGAAAGGTAGGGACAGCGCCGCCGCTTCGCGCCTGCCGCCACCCGTCTAGCTTCCAGCCATGACCAATCGCCTCGCCGGCGCCCGCTCGGCCTACCTGCAGTCCGCGGCCCACCAGCCCATCCACTGGCATCCCTGGGGTCCCGAGGCGTTCGCGGAGGCCGCGGCCGCCGACCGGCCGGTGCTGCTCGACATCGGGGCGGTCTGGTGCCACTGGTGCCACGTGATGGATGGCGAGTCGTACGAGGATCCGGCCCTGGCGGAGTTCCTCAACGAGCACTTCGTCTGCATCAAGGTGGACCGTGACGAACGGCCCGACGTGGACGCGCGCTACCAGCGCGCCATGCAGGCGATCGTGGGCCAGGGCGGCTGGCCGCTCACGGGATTCCTGCTGCCGGACGGCCAGGTGTTCTATGGGGGCACCTACTTCCCGCCTGACGGCAAGTACGGCCGTCCCGGGTTCCGCGCGGTCCTCGCCCAGGTGCTGCACGTCTATCGGACGCAGCGGGACCGGGTCCTGCAGCAGGCGGATGCGCTCCGGCGCGTGCTCGAGGAGCACCTCGACGAGGCCGCGCCGGGCGAGCCGTCGGTCGCGCAGCTCGCCGAGGGTGAGGCCGCGATGGCGCGCCTGTTCGACCCGCAGCACGGCGGGTTCGGCTCCCAGCCGAAGTTCCCCCACCCGGTCGCGGTGCGCTTCCTGCTCAACCGGTGGCGGGACACGGGGGCGGCCGCGCCGCGGGACCTCGCGGAGCACACCCTGGTCGCCATGCAGCTCGGCGGGATCCACGATCACCTCGCGGGCGGCTTCCATCGGTATGCGGTGGACGCGCGCTGGGTGGTCCCCCATTTCGAGAAGATGTCGTATGACAACGCGGAGCTGCTCCGGGCTTATGTGGAGGGACACCTGGCCACGGGACACCCGGCGTTCGCGACCGCGGCCCACGGCATCATCCGCTGGGTGCGGGAGGTCCTGGCCGACTCGGAGGGCGGGTATGGCGCCAGCCAGGACGCCGACGTCGGCCTGCACGACGATGGCGACTACTTCACCTGGACGCTGGACGAGGCCCGGGCGGCCATCGGGGACGAGGACCTGCTGGCGGTCGCGGCCGCCTGGTACGACATCGGCACCGCCGGGGAAATGCACCACCACCCGGGAAAGAACGTCCTGCACGTGACCGAGCCGCTGGCCGGGATCGCCCGGCGGCTGGGGCTGGAGGCCGCGGAAGCGGCCCGTCGGCTGCGGGCGGCGGAGGACCGCCTCCGCGCGGCCCGGGCGCAGCGCCCCGCCCCGCTGGTGGACACCAGCCGCTACACCGCCTGGAACGGCATGCTGGCCGGCGCGCTGCTCGTGGCCGGCGGGGCGCTGGCCGAGCCGTGGGCGGTGGAGCACGCGCTGCGGACGCTGCGGCGCCTGCGCGCGGAACAGGACGATCCCGCGGCGCTGCGACACGCGCCGGGCGGCGCGGGCGGATGGCTGGATGACCAGGTGCAGGTGGCGCTTGCGGCCCTCGAGGCGTTCGAGGTCACCGGCGAGGCCGCCTGGCTCGAGTGGAGCGGCGCGATCATGGACCGCGTGTGGCAGGACTACCGCGACCCCGGGAGCGGGGGGCTCAACGACACCGCCGACCGGACGGGCCCGGGCCTGCTGCCGACACGGGCCACGCCGATCCAGGACGCGCCGACGCCCTCCCCGAATGGCGTGGCCGCCACCTGCCTGGCGCGGTTGTACGAGCACACCCAGGCGCCACGATGGGCGGAACGACGGGACGCCCTGCTCGGTGCGGTTGCCGGGGCCGCCCCTGCCCTGGGCATCTACGGCGCCACGCTGCTGCTGGCGATCGACTGGGCGGTGCAGCCGGCCGCCCACCTGGTGATCGTCGAAGGCGAGGGCGCCGGGGATGCCGCGGTGGCCGAGGCCATGCACCGGGCCGCGCTGGCCACCTGGCTGCCCCGTCGGGTGGTGCGCCGGGTGCGGGCGGTCGCGTTCGACCCGGCCACCGCCCCGCCGGTGCTCCGCGCCATGGTCGGGGCCGCGCACGGCACCCGGGGCTATGTCTGCGTGGGCACGAGTTGCCAGCCGCCGGCCACCGATCTCGAACGCTGGCAGGCCGCGCTGGCGGCGAGCGGCTCCGGGGCCACCGGCGATTGAGCTTCCCCCGCGACGCCCTTATTCTCCCCGTCGACGCCCCCAACCAACCACTTCCCTCTGCCTCCCGGGCCATGAAGACCGCCACCATCGTAACCAGCCGGGGCACCATCGTCGCCGACCTGTTCGACGAGGAAGCCCCCAAGACCGTCGAGAACTTCGAGAAGCTCGCCAACAGCAACTTCTACGACGGCCTGCGGTTCCACCGCGTGATCAACAACTTCATGATCCAGGGCGGCTGCCCCAACTCGCGGGACCCGAACGACCCGCGGGCCGGGACCGGCGGGCCGGGCTACAAGATCAAGTGCGAGACCCATCGCAACACCCACAAGCACGTGGCCGGCACCCTCTCGATGGCGCACGCGGGCAAGGACACCGGGGGCAGCCAGTTCTTCATCTGCCATGCGCCGCAGGCGCACCTGGACGGCGTCCACACCGTCTTCGGCCAGGTGAGCAGCGGGATGGACGTCGTCAACGCCATCCGGAAGAACGACGAGATCACCTCGATCCGGGTGAGCTGAGCCTGCTGCTCGACTTCGCGGTGCTCGCGGACTACGCCCTGATCGACCAGCAGGGGAAACTCTCGGTCCTCGGGTTGTTCCAGCACGTCTGGGTGCCGGCGTTCCCGTCGGTGCACCCGCGGGCCCACCTGGTGCTCCGGGTCCGGGGGCGCCGGACCGAAATCGGCACCCACAGCATCCGGATCCGGTTCGTGGACGCGGAGGGGAACGCGCTGGTGGAGGGCGACGGGGCCGTGCACTTCGGGGAACCACCGGCGGGCGTCATGGACGTGGAGGCGGGCGCGGTGCTGGTCTTCGACCTGCCGCTGCCCGCCCCCGGGCAGTACGCGTTCGAGATCAGCCTGGACGGGGCCGAGGGGTACCGGGTCCCGCTCAGCGCATCACAACTCCCCGGACCAGCCGCGGACAGCCCGACGCTTCATTAGAGTCCGGGGCCCCGACATCTGCGATCGGCGCGGTCGGATCTCCCCGGACGGCCCCGTCCGGACGTCTGCTCGTGCTGTTTTGACAAAGTTGTGGCCGGACCGTAGACTAGCCTAGGCACTCCCGCAGCATTCGGTTCCTCGTCAACCGCATCCTTTCTCTATTCGGAGTCCATCTATGCGGCGGTATCCGGTCTGGCTCGCCGTCTGCGGGTCGGTCGTCCTCGCGGGCGCACCCGCGTCCCTGACGGCCCAGGGGTACAGCGTGAATGAGCACAGCTCCTGTGCCATGGGCCGCGCGGGCACGGCGGTGGCATCGCCCTGCGCCGACGGTTCCTCGATCTTCTTCAACCCGGCCGGCATCGCCAACGCGGCGAAGGGCGTGTGGACCATCTCGACCGGCGTCACCGCGATCGCGCCGAGCGGCGGGTTCACCAACGATGCCACGGGGCTGCGGACCGACCTCGAGGACATCGTCATCCCGGTGCCGGCGCTGTACGTCCAGGGCGGCCTGACCGACAAGCTGAGCGCCGGGATCGGCGCCTTCGCCCCCTATGGTCTGACCACCAAGTGGCCGAAGAATTCCGAGGCGCGTTTCCGGGGCTACAAGAGCACGATCCGCGCGATCTACGTCCAGCCCACCCTGGCCTACAAGCTCACCAACCAGCTCAAGGTCGGCGCCGGGTTCGACGTGAACTTCCTGCACCTTGGCCTCGAGCAGCGGGTGGACCTGGCCAGCCAGCAGGCGGCACCGGGGATCACCTTCGGGATGCTCGGCTTCCCGGTCGGCACGGACATCGCAGACGTCGAACTGACGGGGAACGGCACCGGGGTCGGCTACCACCTCGGCGCCATGTGGGAGCCGAGCAGCCGGGTGAGCTTCGGCCTGCGCTACCTGTCCCGGCAGCTGGTGAAGATCAACAGCGCCGAGGCCGCGATCGACCGGGTGTACACCGGCATCATCCTCCCCCGGAACAACCCGCTCGGGGCGCCCCAGGGCACTCCGCTCGACAGCATCCTCTCGCCGCAGTTCAGTGGCAGCGGCCCGCTGCAGGACCAGGGCGGCCGGACCTGGCTCCGGATGCCGGAGCAGCTGACCGCGGGCGTGATGGTGCGGCCCATTGAGAAGCTCAAGCTGCTGCTCGACGTGACCTACACCAACTGGGTGGTGTTCGACACCATCACCATCCACACCGACCGCCTCCCCACGACCTTCCTGGCCGAGAACGCCAACGGCTCCACCGCCTGGCGCTACGGGGCAGAGTACGAGCTGAGCCCCGGCACGGTGATCCGCGGCGGCTACCTCTTCCACGACGCGGCGCTGCCGGCCGGCTCGGTCACGCCCAACCTCCCCGAGGGCAAGCGGGCCGAATTCACTCTTGGCTTCGGTACCCGGCTGGGCTCCAAGCTCCACGCCGACGTCGCCTACCAGTACATCGACCAGCAGGACCGCCGCGGCCGCACCGTTGAATACGGCCTGCCCGACAACGGGCTGTTCGAGTTCAAGGCGCACCTCTTCGGCGCCACCCTGTCCTACACCTTCTGACGCCACCGGAGCCTGATCATGCAGATCAAGCGACTCGTTTCGACCCTGCTCGTCGCGCTGCCGGTGCTCGCGGGATGCCGCACCGACGAGAAGCTCAACGCCCCCGCGACCGTGGACCCGATGTTCCAGCGGTACGCCTCCCTCGGCAACAGCATCACCGCGGGCTTCCAGTCCGGAGGCATCAGTGACAGCACCCAGCTGCGGAGCTACGCGCAGCTGCTCGCCAAGGCGATGGGCACCAGCTTCAACTACCCCCAGCTGGCCGGCCGCGGGTGTCCCCCGCCGTTCATCAACAACGTGACCCAGGCCCGGGTGGGCGGAGGCCTGAGTTCCACCTGCGACCTTCGGGTCACGCGCCCCGGCCCGTACAACAATGTGGCGGTCCCCGGCAACGTCGTGGCGAACCTGTTCACGAACTTCGGCCCGCCGCCGTCGAGCTTCGACCCGCTCAAGACGATCTTCCTGGGCGGCAAGACCGAGCTCGAGCACATCGCGATGCTCCGGCCCACGTTCATCACGGTCTGGATCGGCGCCAACGACGTGCTGGGCGCGCTGATCTCCAGCACCAACGCGGGGGACACGACCCAGATCACCTCGCCGGCCGCCTTCGACTCGGACTACGACAGCGTCGCCACCGCGCTCACCGCGACGGGCGCCAGGGTCGTGCTGGTCAACGTGCCCGATGTGACGATCATCCCGTATGCCTCGCTCGGCGCCATCTACTATTGCGCCAAGAACGGCGGCTGCCCGCCGCCGCTGCCGGCCCAGAACCCGCTGCTGGCCGCGGTCCCCACCTTCACGGTGAACGCCAATTGCTCACCGCTCGGCGTCGGCCTGACCACGCTCGTGCCCTGGCCGGTGGCCCTGACCAAGCTCGGCGCGGCGCAGCTGGGTTCCCCGCAGACGATCGACTGCACCGTTGCGCCCGAGGTGATCAGCGCCGCCGAGGTGACCGCCATGAAGACCGCGGTGGCCAGCTACAACGCGCACATCGCGGCCGTGGCCGCGGCCAACGGGTGGGGCCTGGTGGACGTGAACGCGACGCTGCAGTTCCAGCGCGACAGTGTTCCGGGCGCCATCCTGCCCTTCCCGGACGTGAGCAGCCTGCCGGCCGGCCCGATCACGTTCGGCACGCTGTTCTCGTTGGATGGGATCCATCCGAGCACGGCGGCCCATCGCCTCATCGCAGACTCCGTGGCCTCCAAGATCAACCAGACATACGGCACCAGCCTGCCGGTGCCGCTCTGCGCCACGGTCAGCTGCCCCAACTAGCCCACCCGCGTCAGGTCCCCCCGGCCCCCCGTTGCCACCGGCAGCGGGGGGCCGTTCATTGTAGGGCATGACCTGGACCCGCGACCGCGCCCTGGCGCTCATGCACGAGTACACTCCCTCCGAGGCCCTCCGGAAGCACATGTACGCGGTAGAGGCCGCCATGCGGGCCATGGCGGTGCGCGCCGGCGAGGATCCCGACGCCTGGGGGCTGGTCGGCCTCCTCCACGACTTCGACTACGAGCGCTTCCCCAACGCGGCCCGCGCCGCCACCGCGGAGCACCCCGCCGAAGGGGTTCGCCTCCTCGCCGCGCAGGGCCTCCCCGAGCCGATGCAGCGCGCCATCCTGGGCCACGCGAGCTACACCGGCGTGCCGCGCGACACGCCGATGGCCCGCGCGCTGTTCGCGGTCGATGAACTGTGCGGGTTCCTCGTGGCCTGCGCCCTGGTGCGGCCGTCGAAGAGCCTCGCGGACCTCGAGGTCACCAGCGTGCGGAAGAAGCTCAAGGACAAGGCCTTCGCCCGGGGCGTGAGCCGCGAGGACGTGCTGCAGGGCGCGGCCGAGCTCGGCGTCCCGCTCGAGGAGCTGATCGCCTTCGTGCTCGCGGCCCTCCGCCCGGTCGAGCGCGACCTGGGCCTGGGCACGGGATGACCTCGCCGACGGAGCGCCCGACCCGGATCTCCACCACCAGCCGGCCGGTGACGCAGCGGGCCATCGATCGCGCGGCCGCGGCGCGGCCGGTCCCGGGCAACCGGGTGGCGCTGCTGCAGGACGGGCCCTCCGCCTACGGCGCGATGCTCGCGCTGATCGAGGGGGCCACCCGCTTCATCCACTTCGAGAACTACATCATCCGCGACGACGCCACCGGCTGGCGCTTCGCGGAGGCGCTCGCCGCCCGGGCGCGCGCCGGGCTCCCCGTGCGGGTGCTCTACGACTGGCTCGGCTCCATCGGCACCGGGCGGGCCTACTGGCGCTTCCTGCGCCAGGCCGGCTGCGAGGTGCGGTGCTTCAACCCCCCGTCGCTCCTCCGCCCGCACCGGATCGTGGCGCGGGACCACCGCAAGCTGGTGGTGGCCGACGGCATCCGCGCGGTGGTCGGCGGCCTCTGCATCGGCGACGAGTGGGCCGGCGACCCCGCCCGCGGCATCCCTCCCTGGCGCGACACGGCCGTGCTCATCGAGGGCCCCGCAAGTCACGCCCTCGACCTGGCGTTTGCGCGGGTGTGGGCCCGGGCCGGGCGGCCGCTGCCGGAGGAGGAACACGCCGCCGAGGCGCCGGCGATGGGGGACGCCGCGGTGCGGATCGTCGTCGGCGAGCCGGGCAAGCAGCGCGCCTACCGGGTGCTGGAGTACCTGGCCGCCGGCTGCCGCCGCCGCCTGTGGATCGTGGATGCCTACCTGGTGCCGCCCGCCCGGCTGTTCGAGGTGATGGCACTCGCGGAACGCGACGGGGTCGACATCCGCCTCCTGGTGCCGGGCGCGAGCGACGTCCCCGTGGTGCGCAACCTCACCCGGCTCGGCTACCGGGACATCCTGCGCGCCGGCCTGCGGATCTTCGAGTGGGACGGCCCCATGATCCACGCCAAGACCATGGTGGCGGACGGACGCTGGGTGCGGGTGGGCACCAGCAACCTGAACGCCTCGAGCCTGGTCGGGAACTACGAGCTGGATGTGGTCATCGAGGACCCGGCCCTGGCCCGCGCCATGGAGCAGCAGTTCCGCCGGGACATCGCCCAGAGCAGCGAGGTGGTCCGGCAGGTCCGCCGCGGGCCCGCGGCCTTGCGGGGCGTGATGCCGAGCCGCCTGGCCCGCCGCGGCGAACGTGGGATCGCGGGTCGGCGCCGCGGCCGGCGGGAGTTCCGGGCCCGGACCGTGGTGGCCGCCCGCCGCCTGGTGAGCGGCGCCTTTCGCTCGCTGATCGGGCCCGGGGTCCTGGTCCTCGCGGTGCTCGGGTTGCTCTTCGTGGGGTTGCCGACGGTGATGAGCTACGTCTTCGGGGGGATCTGCCTCTGGTTCGCGGCCGTGCTCGGGGTCCAGGCCTGGGGGCGCCGCGGCGGATGGGGTTGAGGGGCGCCTAGGCCCCCGCGCGGGCCTCCCCGTACCACCGCGCCAGCGCGGCGTGCTCCTCGGTGGCGCCCAGCCGCTCCAGCAGGCGGAGCGCCTCCGCCACATCGGCGCCGGCCTCGGCCCAGCGGCGCTCCCGCGCCGCCAGCCGCGCCCGCGCCTCGAGCGCCTCCGCCTCGATCAGCGGGCTGCCGTATTCGCGGGCCAGGCCGACGGCACGGTCCAGCGCCACGCGAGCCTCGGCGAACTGCCCCAGCGCGGTCCGCGCGGCGCCGGCCAGCCGCAGGGCATCCGCCTCGCCGAGGTAGTCGGGAATCGCGGCGTACTGCTCCGCCCCGAGCCGCGCCCCCGCCTCCGCCACGACCGCCTCGCCCCGCCGCAGCGACAGGTCGCCCCGGCCCACGTGGGCCATGGCCAGCAGCCGCTGGTTGCCGGCCTCGCGCGCGTAGCCGATGGCGCGCCGCTCATAGCGATCGGCGGGATCGTACTGGCCCAGGTCCCGGTGGGTGATCGCGAGGTTGTGGCAGGTCTCGGCGAGCCCGGCGGTGCTGCCGATCCGCTGGTAGGCGGGGATCGCCAGCTGGTACTGGGTGAGCGCCTCCTCCCGCCGGCCGGTCAGGTTGGCGATCATGCCCAGGTTGTTGCAGGCCCGGCCGAGCACCAGCGCGTCCCCCGCCTGGTTGGCGAGCTCCAGCGCCCGCGCGAACGCGGCGCTCGCTTCCGCCAGTTCTCCCAGCTCGAAGTGCGCCGCCCCCAGCATGTTCACTGCCCGCCGATAGGCGGCCGCATCCCCCCGCTCCAGCGCCGGCAGGGCGGCGAGGAGGCGTTCGCGCGCGGGGCGCAGCAGCCCCTGGCGGAGCTCGCGCTCCGCCGCGGCAACCGGGTCCGGCACGTCGAGAGGCTGGGCGGTCATGGCATGGTCCTCAATACGCCACAGCGTACCGGGTGAAGCCGGGGATCGATCCCTCGATCTGGTCGACCAGCGGCTGCCGGATCACCGGGACCGAGTTCCATGGGTCTCCCGGCTGCTCCTGGCCCCAGACACCGAAGCTGCGCTCGAGCGCCCGGTCGAGCGCGTCCACCACTCCGTCACCGTTGAAATCATGGTCCGCCTCGAGGTACCAGTAGGTGACCTTGGCCGGCCGGCGGGGGGCGAAGACCAGCCCGGCGGGCTGATACTCGACGATGAGCCGGGCCGGGTCCACCACCGTGAGGGTGATCAGGACGGAGTCCCCGGGCGCCAGCGGGGTGCCGTCCGGCGCGTTGACCAGCGAGCGCCGGTCCACCCGGAGGCGCACCAGGCGCGACGAGTCGGGCGCGCCCGGGCGCCGGTGATACCAGAGAGAGGCCTCCCGGTCCTGGCCCCGCACCGCGTAGAAGCTCACGCTCGTGGCCGCCAGCGGCGGTGCCCCCGAGGCCGGCTGCAGGAAGTGCAGTTCCGACTCGGGCACGGACACCGCCGCGACGGGCGCCCGCACGCCGCCGGGGGCCAACCCATCCTCCGCGCCTCCGCACGCCAGGACAAGCCCGGCCAGTGCTCCCGTCGTCCAGCGCAAACGCTGCATGGTCCTGCCTCCCGGGGAGGGGTACCGTCAGTAGGCGACGGCGTACCGGGTGAAACCAGGGATGTCTGCCTCGACTTCCTGCTCGACCACGTTCACGGTGCTCGGCAACTGCGACCAGGGATCGCCGACCTGCTCTTCCTTCCAGATGTGCAGTCCGAGCAGGATGGTGGTGTCCGCCGCCGTGACGAGGCCGTCATCGTTGAAGTCGGGGTCCGCGTCGCGGTACTTGATCCACAGCCGCGCCGGCCGCGAGGGGTTGAAGACCAGGCCCGACGGCGCGAACTGGATGATCAGGTTCGCCGTGTCAATCACCGTCACGGTGATGAGGACCGAGTCGCCAGTCGCCACCGGGTTGCCGGCGCTGTCGCTCACCAGCGTCTTGTCGTCCACCCGGAACCGGATGAACTCGAAGGAATCGGTGGCGCCGGCCGCCTTCTGGTACATCAGGCGCAACTCGCGCCGCTCCCCGCGCACCGCCCAGAAGCTCTGGGTGCGCTCGCCGAGGGGCGGGGCGGTGACCGCCGGACGCAGGAAGGTCAGGCTGTCCTGCGACACGGTCGTATCGTTGGGATCAGGCCCGTTGCCGCCGCCGTCGGCCGCGGTGCTGCAGGCCAGGGCCAGCGCGGCGAGGGTCGCCAGGGTCAGGAATCGGGGAGACATCAGAATTCTTCCTCGGTAAGAGCGGCCTGCCGTCCGCGGGGCGCCAGCAGGCGGAGCAGGCGGGTGCGGGAAATGCCGAGGCGGCGGGCCGCCTCACTCTTGTTGCCGTCGGCGAGCCGGACCATCGAAGCGGCCGCGGCGCGGACGATATCGGACATGGCAGCGGGGAACGGCACCCCCGCCGACTGCACCAGCGGCTGGGACGCATCGAGCCCCAGGTCCGGCGCATCGAGGACCCCGCCGTTGCACATCAGCAGCGCCCGCTCGATCACGTTGCGCAGTTCGCGGATGTTGCCGCTCCACGGATGCGCGAGGAGCCGGCGTTCGGCCGCGGGCGTGAGCGCCGGGGCCGCGATCCCGTAGTCCCGGGCAAAGCGCTTCAGGAAGCTCTGGGCCAGCAGCAGCAGGTCCTTGCCCCGCTCCCGCAGCGCGGGCAGGCGCAGGCCCACCACGTTGAGCCGGTAGTACAGGTCCTCGCGGAAATCGCCGCGCCGCGAGGCCTCCGCCAGGTCCACGTGCGTGGCGGCGATCACCCGCACATCGACCGCCAGGGACGTCGTCCCGCCGACTCGCCGGATCTCACGCTGCTCCAGGACCCGGAGCAGCTTCCCCTGCAGGGGCAGGGACAGGTGGCCGATCTCATCCAGGAAGATCGTTCCGCCGTTGGCCACCTCGAACAGCCCCGGCTTCGCCGCGCTGGCGTCGGTGAACGCGCCCTTCTCGTGCCCGAACAACTCGCTCTCCAGCAGGTTCTCCGGGATCGCGGCACAGTTCACGTCCACGAACGGTGCCTTCTTGCGCGGGCCATTGTAGTGCACCGCGCGCGCGAGCAGTTCCTTGCCGGTACCGGTCTCCCCGCCGATGAGCACGGTGACGGCGCCGTGCGGGATGATCCGGGCCGCCCGGTCGAGGGTCTCGCGCAGGGCGGGGCTCTCCCCCAGGATGCCGTCGAACTGGTACTTCGAGGCTTCGAGGCTGGTGAAGGAGGCGGAGGCCCCGGCGGCCCGCACCCGCTCCGCCTGCTGCGCCAGCCAGCCCTGCAGCAGCGTCAGGTCCTGGGGCAGCGCGAAGTACTCCCGCGCCCCGGCACGCATGGCCCGGATGGCGATCCGGTGCTCCGCCGCGGCGCCGACCACGGCAAGCTCGGGGTGGGCCCCCCGAAGCGCCGCCAGCTGATCCGGGATCTGCTCCTCCACGCCCGCCGCGTTCAGGACCACGACAGCCGCCTCACCGGACGCCCGTTCGCCGACCACCAGCTCGAACCCGGCCGCGGCCGCGAGGCCGGGCCAGATGGCGGCGAAGGAGTCGCTCGCGGCCAGCAGGGCGAGCTGGGGCATCGGTTGCGGCACGGGTCCTCTCGGTCCCAGGGAAGCGTCGGGGAACGGCTCCCCACTGGGCACGAAGTAGACCGAATCGATTCAGCCCGGGTGTCATGCGCAACATATTGCCAATCAATGACTTGAAAATTGATTATCGGGACAACCATCGTCCCCTGTCGCGACAAATTGTGCTACTTGTAGCGATTTGATATAGGGTGCCACTACAGCCACCGCGTCAGGACGAGCGACACCACGTGGGCGTCATACACCTTGTCGGGGTCGTTGGAGCGACGCAGGTCCAGGCTGTACCCCAGCATGACGTCCAACGACCGCCACGGTCGAACCGTCAGCGCCGCTTCGGGCTCGAACCGGCGGTCCCGCCTGGGCAGATCCCGTCCGCCGACCTCCACCAGCCGGTCCGGATAGCGCTGCACCCGGTAGGTGAGCTCCAGCGCCAGTTGCACCCGACGCGCGGAAGCCGTCTCGAGGCCCAGGGCCCACGTTGTTCGGTTGTAGCTGTACCGGGCCAGGTCGGCACGGTGCCGCTCCACCCTGCCCCCCATGGTCATGCGGATGCCGGAGCCGACGCGCTGCCGGAGCTCCAGCTCCGCATACCGGTTGCGCGCGTCCCGCCCGACGTCCTGGGGATCCGGGTACTGCCGCAGGCGGTAGGCCCCGGTCAGGCGGAGCGCGGTCGCCCGGGTGAGGCGCAGTTCGAGCTGCTCGGCGCCGACGAACTCATGGCCCACGTTCCGGTCTTCGGAGCTTCCCCGGAGCGAGACCTCCGCCTCGGTGCTGAAGGCCAGCGCGCGCGCCGGGCGTGCGGTGAAGGTGATCTCCCCGTGGTGGCTCACCCGCTCGAGCCGGGAGGGGGCCGAGTACCGGTGGGCCGCCGCCTCGTACGCCACCTCCACGCGAGGCCGGCTCGCCCGGTCCCGGGCCGTGAGGCCGGCCGCGAGCACGCCGCCGTACGCGGCCCGCCCCACCGGATCGTGGTCGAGATTCGAGTCGTAGAGCCCGGCGGTGCGGAGGTAGAATGCCACTTCCCCCGGGGCGCCATCCTTCGAGGCCTGGGCCGACAGCCCGGAGGCGCACATGACCAGTGCCACCAGCATCCGGTTCACGCGACCTCCCCGGCCAGGCGTCGTTCGACCATCGCCAGCACCGCCGGCTGGGCGTGGGCCCGTCCCGGCAGCCGGCCCGCGAGGCCCGCATGGCGGGCCAGGGTCAGCGTCACACAGTCCTCCAGGGCGGCCGCCGACCCCCCGGCGGCGCCGGCCAGCCACCGGTCGCGGAAGGCCGCGATCGCTCCCGCGTGCGCGCCGGGAGCCGCCGCGCCCCGCAACTCCAGTTCCATCAGGTGGCCGATGAAGTTCCCCGCGTCGATCGCCGGGTGACCGATGGCGTGGCAGTCCAGGTCAAGCAGGACCAGCCGGTCACCATCCACCAGCACCTGTTCGTGATAGAAATCGCGGTGCAACGCCGCCTGGGGCCCCGCATCGAGGCGCCGCGTGAGCGGTGCCACCGCCTCGAGCACTGCGCCAAGGCGGCGTGCCAGCCAGGGGCGGCTCCCCGCGGCGTGACCCAGTTCCCGTTCCAGCGTGGCCAGCTCATCGGCGCCCCCGTGGATCCGGGTCGTCGTCGGGACGGCCGACTGCAGGCGTGTCAGGGCGGCGGCGACCGCGGCCGCACGGTCGGTCCGCTGCAGGAATGGCGTCCCCGGCATCCGCCGCATGAGGAGCATCCCCAGGGGCTCGAGCAGGGCCACCGGTTCCGGCACCACCACGGCCGCCGGCTCCGCGAAGCCCTGGGCCCGGAACCCGTGCAGGGCGGCGAACGCACGGTGATCCGCGCCGCGGCCGCGCAGCTTGCCGAGCAGTGCCGCGGGCACGCCGTCCACGGTCACGCGGTACTCCACCATGGCCCGGCGCCCCGGCTTGTGGCGCACCAGCGCCAGGCCTTCCAGTCGCAGCTCGGTACCGCCGAGCAGCCCCGTCACATGCAACCGGAGGAGGGTCTCGACGCGAAATGGGTCGAGCGCGAGCGCCAGCGTGGGCAGCGCAGGGTCAGCCACCCGGCCGATGGGCAGGTCGAGGACGATGCTCATGCGCAGACCTCGGCGTGGCCCGCGGGTAGCTCTGCCGCGAGCTGTTCGGCGCGTGCGAGCAACGCCTCGGTGCCGCGCTCCCAGGCCGGTTCGCGGTGGCGGAATGGGTCCGGTAGCAGCCGCAGCAGGGAGGCGATGGTGTACAGTCCCACCCGCTCGGGCAGGGCACCGGCCTCGGCCCGGTACCCGTCGAAGAAGGCCTCACGCAACGGGAGCAGCCGGTGTCCCTCGATCCTGCCCCGCAGGACGTCCCGCTCCAGGTGCGCCACGAACAGCCCGAGATCCTGCGCCGGATCCCCGGCGGCGGCCTGATCCAGGTCCAGCAGGCCGAGGTGCGGGCCGTCAACCAGCATCTGCTTGGCGTAACAGTCGCCGTGCACCGGTCGCGACAGCGGCGGCGCCTCGGTCAGCGCGCTCGCCACCCGGTGCACGAAGGTGGACAGGCGGGGCGCGAGTTCCGGCAGCAGCCAGGACATGCTCGCCGCCAGCTCCACGAGGGAGGCCGCCTCCGAGGCGCGCGACCGGAAGGCAAGGCCGTCCACCGGCTGGGCGTGCAGCTCCGCCAGGGCAGTGCCGGCCAGGGCCAGCATGGCCGGTGTGGCCCTGCCGGTGACCAGTTCACTGTCGAGCAGTGAGCCCGGCAGCCAGCCGGCCGTGAGGACGTGCAGCTCGGGGATGGCGGGACCCGCGGGCGCCAGCCGCAGCACGCGCCCCTCGCGGAACGCGCCGGCACCCTGCGCGGCCCGGGTGTAGCGAAGGGCGGTATGCGCCTTGAGGACGACCGACCGCCCGCTGCCTGCCGGGTCGAACCGGCCGACCCAGCGGCGTTCCGGCTTGTAGCGCAGCGCGGACAGTTCGCCCACGCCGAGACCGAGCTGCGCGACCGTCTCTCCATGGGCGACGGCTTCGGCCAGCACCCGCAGGCCGGGGAGGTTGGCATCGTTGGGGAAGGCACGGACCACGCCGAGGCCGTCGGGGAGGGGCACCGTTGCCCGGTCGAGCGGGCCGGGCACCCCGGCGCGGCGGAGCTCACGCGCCACCTTGCCCGCCTCGGCGGCCGCATAGGTCTTCGCGTGCAGCGCGACCGGCCGGCCGCCGATCCGCGCCTGGTAGCCGGCCAGGAGGTTGGTGCCCGGCTTGTAGCGCAGATACTCGAGATGCGCGGACGCCACGTCGCAGGCGGGAAGGGCCTCGCGCAGCGCCTCCAGGAAGGCGGCGGGATCGAGCAGCAGCCCGAAACCCGGCAGCCGTGGCTCGCGCGCCGCCAGGCTGCGTTCACCCGGCGACAGCATCGGGAGCCTCCTCGGCGAGCAGTCGGCCCTCGACCAGGCGCAGGTGCCGCTGCGCCCGGGCGGTCAGTGCCGGATCGTGGCTGATGATGATCGTGGTGGCTCCGGCCGTGACCCGGGCGAGCGCCTCGGTCACCAGCCACGCATTCTCGGCATCGAGACCCGTGGTCGGCTCGTCGAGGATCACGATCGGCGCCCGCCGGATCGCGGCCCGCGCGATGGCGATCCGCTGCCGCTGCCCGCCGGAGAGCGTCACGCCACGCTCGCCCACCACGGTGTCGTACCCGTCCGGGAGGCGGCTGATGAACTCGTGCGCGTTGGCCAGTGTTGCGGCGGCGCGGATGTCGGCCTCGGTGGCGTGCGGCACGCCGAGGGCGATGTTCTCGCGGATGCTGGCGGCGAACAGGAGCGTGTCCTGGAGCACCACGCTGATCTGCGACCGCACCGAGTCGAGGGTGAGGTCCCGCAGGTCGTGCCCGTCGAGCAGCACCCGCCCGGCCGTCGGGTCGAAGAAGCGGAGCAGCAGCCCGGCGACCGTGCTCTTGCCGGTGCCGGAGGGCCCGACCAGGGCCACCACGCTACCCGGCGCCAGGGTCAATGACAGCTCCCGCAGGACGGGACGCCCCGGGGTGTAGCCGAAGGTGACGCGGTCGAGGGTGACTGCGCCGCGCAGCGCCGGCGCCGCGCGCGCGCCGGGCGCGTCCTGCACTTCCGGCTGCTCCTCGAGCAGGTCGGCGATGCGCTCGCCGGCGGCCATCGCCTTGGCGATGCGACCGGTGTACTTGGCCACGTCCTGCATCGGCTTGTAGGCGCTCTTGAGGTAGCTCAGGAACACCAGCAGCTCACCCGGCGTGAGCCGCGCCGCGAGCACGAGCCGGGCGCCCACGGCGAGCACCAGCGCGGTGGCGACGGCCGTGAGCACGTCCACCGTCCGCTCCAGTTGCGCCGACAGCCGCCGGGCCTGCACGTCCTCGCCCTGGCTGCCCCGGTTCTCCCGGGCGAAGGCGCGGGTCACCGTGCCCTCGAGGGAGAGCGCCTGCACCACCTTGATCGCGCCGATGGCCTCCGACGCGGCACTCGCGGCGGCGCCCTCCCGCCGTCGCTGGGCCCGGGCACTCCCCTGGATCTTGGGGCCCAGGCGGCGCGAGGCATGCCAGAAGGCGGGGAGCAGGGCGAGGGCCACCAGCGCCAGGCGCCAGTTGAGCCACAGCATCAGCCCGGACATCACCACGAGAATGGCGACGTTGCCGGCCAGCGGCAGGATGCCGGTGACGAGCACTTCCTTCACGAGGTCGGTGTCCCGCGACAGCCGGACCACCAGGTCACCACCCCGCTGCCGCGCGTGGAAGGCCAGCGACAGGCGCGTGAGGTGCCGGTACAGGTCCTCCCGGACCGCGGTGACCATCCGGTTGCCCACGAGGGAGAAGCCCAGGGTGTTCCAGTAGCTGGCGGTGGCGCGCGCGCCGGTAATGAGCACCACCAGCGCCGCGGCACCGAGCAGCGCCCCGCCACTCGCCGTGCCACCGTCGATCAGGATCCGGTCGAAGACATACTTGAGTGGCCAGGGCTCGAGGGCCTTGAGCCCGATCTCGAGCGCGAGGGCGGCCAGCGCGAGCCCGGCGGTGCGCCGCTGGGCACGAAGGTAGGGCGCGAAGCGCTGGATCACCCGTCGGAGGGAGGGCGTCACCGGGCCTCCGTGGGAACACCGGGCCGGAGCCCGGGCCGGGCCGCGGCCAGCACCCGGGTCGCGGCCTGGCTCCAGGTATGCTCGCGCAGCACCACGGCCCGCCCATTGGCCCCGAGGCGCCGGCGGAGGTCGTGGTCCAGTCGGAGCTGCGCGAGCGCGCTGGCCAGCGCCAGGACATCGCCGGCCGCCACCGTGAATCCGGTGCACTCGTGCCGGACCAGGGTGCGCAGCTCGCCCACGGCGCTGGCCACCACGGGCAGGCCGGCCGCCATGTACTCGTACACCTTGAGCGGGGAGAAATAGAACCCGGTCAGGTCCTCATACGGTGCCACCGCGACGTCCATCGCGGCGAGCCACGCCGGCACGTCCTCCGGGGCGACCGCGCCGGCGAAGTGCACCCGGTCGGCCAACCCCAGTTCCGCCGCCTGCGCCTCGAGTCGCTCCCGCTCCGGCCCGTCCCCCACGAGGAGGACGTGGCAGTCCTCGTGAAAGCGGGCGAGTTCCGCCAGGGCCCGGAGCAGCACCGGCACGCCGTGCCAGGGCTTGAGCGTGCCCAGGAAGCCGATCGTGAAGCTGCCGGGCGGAGGCGCCCAGGCCGGCGCGAGCCCGAGGGGGAACCGGGTCGGCTCCACCGCATTGGGGACGACGACCGTCCGTTCCGCCGCCCCGGCGAAACCCGCGAGGTACTCGGCCACCCCGGCGGAGACGGCCACGAGCGCGCCGGCCCGGCCGAACGCCGCCCGGGCCACCCGCTCGGCGGTCGCGGCATCGAGTGCGCCCCGGTGTGCCGCAGCCTCCGCGATGAGCGGGGCGTTGACCTCGAGCAGCGAGGGGACCCCGGCACGGGCGGCCCAGTCCATCCCCGCATAGCTCCAGAGGGAGTACCGCTCGTAGACCAGGTCGAAGGGGCCCTGGGCCTGCAGGGCGCAGCGCAGGTGATGATTGATGCCGAGCGCCGCGACAGCGGGTGGGCGCTCCGCGGAGGCCCGGGCCACCGGCAGGAGGTGCACCCGCAGGTCGGCGAACTCCGCCGGGACCGGCCCGCCCAGCCGGGTGGTGAAGACCTCGACCGTGTGACCCAGCTGCCGGAGGGCGCGCACCAGGGCCTGCACATGCACCGTGCATCCCTTGCGCCCGAAGACCGGGACCCCGGGATCGGCGGTCACGTAGGCGATACGCATCACGCCACCTCCACCGGTCGCGCGGCCGTGAACAGCTCCCGCAGCTCGGCCGCATTCTGGTGCACGTCGAAGCGCGCCACCATCAGGCGCCGGGCGGCCTCGGCCAGGCGGGCGCGGAGCGCCGGTCCCGCCAGCACCCGCGCGCTCGCCACCGCGATCGCG
>JBGAPX010000148.1:0-7873 GCA_044221045.1 Gemmatimonadales bacterium | reverse complement strand
GTTCCCCAGGGGAGCGCCGCCCGTCTGTCGTTCCGGTCCCGGGCGAGCGGGGGCGCGGCGGCCTACATGTACCCGTCGCGCCGCAGCGTCTCGAGCCCGCCGCCGTCGTCCTTGTCCTGGGCACGGCCGGAGCGCTCGGCGATGTTGGCGAACTTGCCGGTCTTGAGCTCGGCGATGATCTCCTGGACGTTCCGGGAGGTGGATTCCACCGGCTTGGTGCAGGGCCCGCAGCCAAGGGAGCGGTAGCGGATGCCGGTGCCGTGGTCGTAGTAGAGCGAGACCGTGGGGATGTTCTCGCGCTCGATGTATTCCCAGATGTTGAGCTCGGTCCAGTCCAGCAGCGGGTGGATCCGGAGGTGGGTGCCGGGTGCGAAGTCGGTCTTGTACTGGTTCCAGAACTCGGGCGGCTGGTCGCCGACGTCCCAGGTCGACTGCTGGTTGCGCGGCGAGAAGTAGCGCTCCTTGGAGCGGCTGCCTTCTTCATCGGCCCGGGCACCCACGATGACGCCGGTGTAGGGCTCGGTGTTGCGGTCGATCTCGTAGCCCTTCTTGGCGTGATTGAACTTCCACCGGGGCCACTCGCCCGAGAGGGTCTTCTTGAGGGCCTCGGTCTTGAGGGCGCCGCAGCAGGCGATCCGGTCGATCGCCCCGTCGGGGAAGGTCCGCTTGGCCTCGAGGGCGGCCACGTTCTGGCCGTAGATCAGGTTGAGGTTCCACTCGGCGGCCAGGCGATCGCGGTAGGCGATCATCTCCGGGATCTTGAACGACGTGTCGATGTGGACCAGCGGGAACGGCACGTGCCCGTAGAACGCCTTCCGCGCCAGCCACAGCAGCACCGTGGAGTCCTTGCCGATGGACCACAGCATGCAGAGGCTCTTGAAGTTCGCGTAGGCCTCGCGGAAGATGTGGACGCTCTTGGCCTCGAGCTGGTCGAGGTGGTCCATCGTGGCAGTCGCGGTCATGCGTCGTGTTCCTCCAGGTATCGAAGCACCCGGGCGACGGCCTCGTCGACCGACAGGTGCGTGGTATCCATGCTCAGTTCCGGGGCGCCGGGCGGCTCGTAGGGGTCGTCCAGGCCGGTGAAGTGCTTGATCTCCCCCCGCAGCGCCCGCGCGTACAGCCCCTTGATGTCGCGCCGGGCGCACTCGTCGAAGGGGGTGGAGACCCACACCTCGACGAAGCGCCGGGCCAGCCCGCGCACGAAGCGCCGCGACTCCTCGTAGGGGGAAACCAGCGAGGCGATCACCGTCACCCCGTGCCGCTCCAGCCGGCTCGCCACCCAGCCCACCCGCCGGATGTGGGCATCGCGTTCCGGGCGGGTGAAACCGGTGGCCGGGAAGATGTCCCGGATGGCGTCGCCGTCGAGGTACTCCACGGCCACGCCCCGCGCCTCGAGCGCCTCCACGACCCGGCGGGCGATCGTGCTCTTGCCCGAGCCGGAGAGCCCGGTGAACCAGATCACCCGCCCCGCCCCGCTGCCGGTCTCCAGTTCGCTGTCGGCCAGCCCGATCACGAAGCCCTGGTTGCGGAGCTCGGGCTGGTTGTACACCAGCTCCGACCGCCGCGGCTTCCCTGCGCCGGAGTTCCGGAAGATGCAGTCGCCCGCGGCGACATCCCACTCCATGGTGGGGCCGAGCCGGGGGTAGATGTCGGCCTTGCCCTCGGCGACCCAGCAGAACTTGAGCGAGCTGCCCGCGGGCACCCGCTCGGCCACCGGGATGGTCCGGAGGTACGCCTCGAGTTCCTTCGAGGGGTGGGAGCGGCTCTCCGCCACCCGCAGGGCATGCTGGGGCAGCGGCGGCCGGGAGGTGATCCGGACCGGCGCTCCCCCAGCCTCGCGTTTCCAGCTGCCGAGTCCGGCGCCCGCGTAGTACAGGAGGTCGAGCGCGGGGGCGTAGATCACGCCCAGGACGGGCACCCCGCCATCGATCAGGGCGATATTGACGGTGAACTCGCCGTTGCGCTGGATGAACTCCTTGGTCCCGTCGAGCGGATCGACGAGCCAGAACCGCGACCAGGCGCGACGCGCCTCGTAGGCGGGCAGCGCGGCCTCCTCCGAGATCACCGGGACGGCGGGATCCCAGGCGGCCAGGCCGGCGGCGATGATCGCGTGCGCGGCGTGGTCGGCCGCGGTCACCGGGCCCTTGTCGCCCTTCTGCTCCACCGCCACGCCGGCGTGGTAATGGGCCAGCGTGGCCTGGCCGGCCTCCACCGCCAGGGCGCAGAGCCGCACCAGCGCGTCGGGGCTGACCGTGACCGGCTCGGCGGTGATCGCCTGCGGCAGCGTGCCTACCATGGGCGGAAGAGGAGGCCCTTGTCCTGCAGCAGGCGCTTGATGCGGTCGACGCCCTCCGAGGAGGCTTCCTGGTCGCCCAGGATGAGGTCGTAGCTGACGTCGGTGGTGACGTGGTCGCCCACCCAGACCAGCTCGATCCGGTCGGGATCGACCGCCGTCTTGACCACTTCGAGGTCGTCCTGGGACAGCTCCTGGGCGGTCACGATCAGGATCGCGCCGGCGTCGATGAGGATGTTGGAGACCTCGCCGAGGCGGCGCAGGTGCTCCACCCGGTTCTCCGACTTGCGCGCGATGTCGGCGTCGACGCCGTAGACCACGCTCGCCATGCCGAGGTAGTAGACCACCCGGCCGTCCTCGAACAGCCGCGCCTCGAGGTCCTTGGCGAGGGTCTTCCGGTCGGCGTCACGGGCCCCCGTGATGAGGATCAGGGAGGCCTTCTGGCTGAACTTCTCGGCGCGGCGCTCCGGCGGGATGATGCTCGGTTCCCACTTGAAGTTCCGCAGCATCACCTTCTCGCGGATGTCCGACTGCCGGTCCGCCAGCGCCTCGCGGATGATGCCGCCGCCCCGGATCTCGTAGTCGTCCACCAGCACGAAGCGCGAGGTGGCCGCCAGCTCGTCGGCCAGGTCGAACGCCACGGGCCGGTTGAGCTTGAGGGTGCACTCCGCCACGTCGTGGCGGTCGATGCGGTCCTTGGACTCGCTCGCGTTGAGGTTGCTGGCGTCGATGACGCGGTGCAGCTCCTCCAGCCGGCAGGGCACCCGGGCGGTGCCGATCTTGATGATGTAGTCCTTCTTCTTGACCAGGGGCTGCTTGCCCAGCCAGAAGAGGCTCACCCGCAGGCGGGTGGTGACCTCGGGCTTGCCCTGGTCGGCGACCGTGGCCACCTCGCCCCGGTTGACGTAGATCTGCTCGGCGAGCGTGAAGCCGGCGGCCTGACCCGCGAAGGCCACCTCCTGCGGCGGCCGGTTGAAGGCCTCGATGGTCCGGACCCGCGCCTTCTTGCCCGAGGGGTAGAAGACCACCTCGTCGCCCACCCGCAGCACGCCGGTCTCGACGGTGCCCGCGATGATGCGCCGCTCGTCGCCCTGGGCGGTGAACTTGTAGACGTCCTGCACCGGCATCCGGAACGGCTTGTCGAGCGCCGGCCGCTCGGTGTGGAACTGGTCGAGCGCCTCGAGCACCGTCGGGCCCTGGTACCACGGCATCGCGGCGGAGCGGGTGGCGATGTTGTCGCCCTCGCGGCCGGCGGCCGGGATGAAGCACGCGGGATGCACCCCGATCTTCGCCAGGAAGTCCGAGTACTCCCGGACGATGCCCTCGAAGTGGGCCTGGCTGTAGTTCACCAGGTCCATCTTGTTCACCAGCACCGCCAGCTGCCGGATGCCCAGCATGGACATCATGTAGCCGTGGCGGCGGCTGTTCTCCTGCACCCCTTCCTTGGCGTCGATGACGAGCAGCGCGGCCTCGGCGCGCGAGGCGCCGGTGATCATGTTCTTGAGGAACTCGATGTGGCCCGGCGCGTCGATGATGATGTAGTGCCGCTTCTGGGTCTTGAAGAAGACCCGGGCCGCGTCGATCGTGATCCCCTGCGACTGCTCGTCCTTGAGGGCGTCGAGCAGGAAGGCATACTCGAACGGCTTGGCGGTCCGCTCGCACAGCGCCTTGACGGCCGCGAGCTTGCCCTCCGGGAGCGAGCCGGTGTCGGCGAGCAGCCGGCCCACCACCGTGCTCTTGCCGTGGTCGACGTGGCCGCCGATCACGATGTTCATCCGTTCCTTCAGGGTGTCCTCGGTGCGGACACCGGCGGACTGGGCGGGCAGGGTCGAGGAGGTCATCGCGGCGCCAGGCAGGGGACTAGTTCGACGAACGCTTGAAGATCTTCTTGACGAAGCCGGTCACCTGGCGCCAGAAGATCATGAGGGCCCCGCCGATCGCGCCGAGGATCGACGTGAGCGGCAGCAGCTGGTCCGGACCGACGTACAGCGCAAGATGGGCGGCGAGCAGGGGCGTGGGCATGGGACGACCTTTTGACGGCACGGTGATGGTGCGCGGGGGCACGGCCGCTCCCCGCGGAGCAATGGCCGAAGTGCAATAGACATGCCACTTTACGGCCGGTCATCGGTCCGGGAGGCCGTCCCGGAGGTCGCGGCGAACTCCTTGCGCCGCATGGCGATACACCCTGCCGCCCACCTCAGTAGGGCAGGTAGATCACCATGCCGCAGTAGGCAAACCACAGCACCACCGCCACCATGAGGGAGCGGTCGGTGAGCAGGGTCTCGGTGGGGCTCCCGCCCTGCCGCTGGTGCACCAGGTACAGGTAGCGGAATACCCCGTAGAGCACGAAGACCGTGCTGCCAGTCAGGGCGTACGAGCCCACTTCGGCCAGCTTCTCCTGGGACACCGTGTACATGATGTACGACACGATGGTGACCGCGAGCAGCACGGTCGACATCTGGTCCAGGAACATGGGACTGTACTCGGTGAGGACGCTGCGGTGCTCGGAGGACTGGCTGCCGAGCAGCACCAGCTCGTGCCGCCGCTTGGCGAACCCGAGGTAGAGCGCCAGCAGCCCGCCGCACAGCAGCAGCCAGATCGACGGCGCCACCGCGATCGCGGTGGCGCCAGCCAGCAGGCGCAGCACGAAGAAGGCGGCGATCGTGAACACGTCGAGCAGCACCATGTGCTTGAGCCACAGCGTGTACAGCACGTTGAGGCCAAGGTAGGCGGCGATGATCCCGGCCAGCGCCGGGTGCACCGCCACCCCGATGGCGAGGGCCAGGGCCACGGCCGAGAGCGCCACCGCGAGGGCCCCGCCGACGGGGATGAGGCCCGCAGCCACCGGCCGGTTCCGCTTGACCGGGTGCGCCCGGTCGGCGTGCCGGTCCACCACGTCGTTGCCGGCGTACACGCCGCTGGCTACCAGGCAGAAGGCGCAGAAGGCGGCCAGCGCCTGCTCCACGGCCTCCGCCTGCAGGAACTTGCCGGAGAACACCAGGGGCGTCAGCACGAAGGCGTTCTTCACCCACTGCTGGGGCCGCAGCAGGCGGATCCAGGCGGCGAGCACCGCGGAACGGGCGAGGGGCGCGGAGGTGGCCACGGGTGGTCCGCTCAGCGCGCCGCGACCAGGCGGTTGTAGACCGTACCGACCACGCGGCCGAGGGCGTAGCCGAGGACGAACGCGTAGATGAACCCGATGATGCTGCCGACGAAGGTCACCGAGTAGCCGGGGAAGAACACCCGCAGCAGGCCCAGGTGCTTGCCGACCTCATGCCCGCCCTTGAGGACGAGGACGTTGGTGGCGAGGAACAGCCCGAACCCGAGCAGCAGCCCGGCGGCGATGCCCCAGGAGCGGCCGTTCAGGCGCAGGATGACGTCGTTCAGGTCCTTCTGGTTCTGGTCCATCGTTCCCTCTCGGGCGGTCCGGGTCACGGGTGGCCTAGATGTGATCGAGGAAGTCGCGGCTCTGGTTCAGCTCCGCCTTGGCGCGGATGATGAACACCGAGAGCGCGACCGCGAAGTTGCGGCAGAAGGCGAAGAACCATCCTGCCACGAATCCGACGAAGAGGCCCCACAGCCCGCCGATGGCCGCCCCCGGCACCGTGGGGGTGTAGCCCGCGAAGTAGTTCCGCAGCAGCGCCATTTCGGGCAGGTCGCCGGGGCCGGCCCGGACCACGTAGATCAGGGTGAGCCCGGCGATGAGCAGGCCACACGCGGCGCCGACGGCGAGCCCGAAGGCCCGCTTGTGCAGCGGCGAGAACGCCAGCTCGAGTTCCGGCGGCAGCGAACCGTCGGCCGGGGTCAGTCGCGACTCGGACATCAGGGCCTCCGTCATGGGCAACCCTTTAAAGATAGCGGCGGCCGCGGGTCATCGCGGCGCCCACGCGCCGATGGGCGCCCGCGCCGGGATCGGCGGCCAGCGCCGCACCCCGACCTCGGCGTAGGCCTGCACGGCCGCCTCGGGCGCCGGCTCGCCCATCAGGTGGTGCGCCACGTAGCCCCCCGCCGCGCAGACACCGTTCACAATGTAGTAGAGCAGGTGGATCGGGAACGCGCCCAGGGCGAAGCCGAGCCCCCCGGCGCGGACCAGGAAGCGGTAGAACCGGAGGTTGGTGGCCGCCACGAACGCGGCCACCGCCGGCACCAGGAGCAGCCAGCGCGGGTCCCGGAGCGCCACCGCCGCCGCGACCGCGAGCCCCGCGAGCCCCACCAGCGCGGTGTTGATCTTCTCGATCGGCTTGAGGTTGAGCGAGCGGCGCTGGCCCAGCTTCCCCTCCTGCAGCAGGAGCCGCATCCAGGGAATGCCGCGGTCCTTGATGTCGGTCCGGACCACGTTCCACAGCGACCACTGCTTGAGGTGGGCGCACTGGATCTCCGGCCGGAGCAGGATCCGCTCCCCGATCAGGGTGATGCGGTGCCCCAGTTCGATGTCCTCGATGCTCGGCCGGCGGTAGTGCCACTCGTCGAATTTCCCGGCGGCCAGGAACACCCGGCGCCGCACCGCGCCACAGCCGGCCCAGAAGGTCTCCGCCGGCCCGGGATTCTGCTGGTGGTGCCAGTGGTGCAGCAGGTTGCGGTACCGCGAGACCAGCCCCGGGGCCGGCGGACGGTCATCATACGAGCCGAACAGCGCACCCAGGCCCGGGTCATGGGCGAACACCCAGGCGATCCGCCGCAGCGTGTCGGGGTGGACCACCACGTCGGCGTCGATGAACACGACGACCTCGCCCCGGGCCGCCTCCACCCCGCGGTTCCGGGCGTACCCCGGCCCGTGCGGCACCCCGGGGATCCGGATGACGAGGTCCGCCCAGCGCGAGGCCAGGCCGGGCGTGTCGTCGGTGCTGCCGTCGTCCACCACGAGCAGCTCCCAGCACGCCCGGGGCAGGTCGCTCGCGGCGAGCGCCGCGAGGGCCCTGGGCAGGACCCGGGTGCCGTTGTACACCGGGACGATCACCGACAACAGCGGATGTTCTGCTCTCACCAGCCTCCCCCCACCATGGCCAACGTCATGCGGAGCCGCCGAGCCTGCGCCCGGAGCCACAGCCGGCCCGCGAAGGCCGCGCTGCCCCAGGCCTCGAGCCGGCCCGGGTCCCGCAGGTAGTACATGTCGAGCCGCGGCAGCCGGAGCGGATCCTCACCCACTGCCAACGCCCGCAGTTCCGTGCTCACGCCCATCCGGTACCACGTCGCGGCCCGACCGGCGACCGCAGCGTCAACGTCCCCAAAGGGATACGCGATGCTGTCCGGCCGCTGGCCGGTGGCCTGGTGGATGGCCTCCTGCGCCCCGGCAAGCTCGTCCTCCAGCTGCGCCGGGGACACCCGGGTCAGGTGCGGATGGGTCCGCGTGTGCGCCCCCAGCCGTACCCCCGCCTCCCCCAGGCGGCCCAGCTGCTCCCAGTCGGCGAGGGGCAGGGTCGGCACCCGCGGGTCGCGGACACCACCCCAGGCGTTGCTGCCTCCCACGTGGCCCGGCACCACGTAGACCGTGGCGGGGAGCCCGTGATCCCGGAGCCGCGGTGCCGCGACCTCGACGAAGTTCCGGAAGGCGTCATCGAACGTCAGCGCCACCGCGTCGGC
>JBGAPX010000009.1:0-50595 GCA_044221045.1 Gemmatimonadales bacterium | reverse complement strand
GGTCCACGTCCCAGTTACCGGAGGTGTACTGCAGCCGGGTGAAGGTGAAGCGGGGCATGGAGCGGTACGGCGGTAACGGCGGTAGGGCGGTAGGGCGCATGCCGCCCTGCCGCCCTGCCGCCCTACCGCGCTCCCGTCTACACGGCGTCCGACAGGCTGGTGAACGTGAAGTCCCGCACTCGCATCGGCGGCACCAGGTTGCCCTGCATGCGCACCGGCCGGCCCAGGGCGTCCACGTTGTTGAGCATGATGATGGGCGACTCGTTGAAGCGGAAGTTCTTGATGGCGTGCTTGATCTTGCCGTCCTCCACGTAGAACGTGCCGTCGCGGGTGAGCCCGGTGAGCAGCAGGGTCTGCGGGTCGACGAAGCGGATGTACCAGAAGCGGGTGACCAGCACCCCCCGCGCGGTGTCGCGGATGAGGTCCTCGAGCGAGGCGGAGCCGCCGGCCATCAGGAAGTTGGCGGGGCCGGGCGTGGCCGCCTTGCCCTGCTTCTCGGCCCAGTAGCGGGAGTAGAAGAGGTTCTGCACCACGCCCTTGTCGATCCAGCTGGTCTTCTGCTGGGCGCGGCCGTCGCCGCCCCACGGCGCGGCGGGGACGTCGGGGTGCCAGGGGTCGGACCAGATGGTCACCGCCGGGTCCACCAGCTGCTCGCCGAGGCGGGTGCCGCCGCCCTGCTTGGAGAGGGGGCTGCGGCCCTCGTCGGCCTGGCGGGCGTTGAGGGAGAAGAGCAGCGGCTGCACCATGTCCACCGCGGCCAGGGGCTCCAGGATCACGGTGTACTTGCCGGGCTCGATGGCCTTCGCCTCGCGGCTGGCCACAGCCTTCTCGATGGCGATGGCCGACGACGCGCCGCTGTCGAACTTCGCCGCGTCATTGACGTCACGCTCCACGTAGCCGGAGCCGGTGTCGTCCTCGGTGCGCATGGTCACCGAGAAGTTGAGGTTGGTGGAGCGGTGGTACGCGAAGAGGCCGGCGCTGTTGGCCATGGCCTGCCAGCCGCCGCCATCCTGCAGGAAGCCCGCGGCCACGCAGCCGCGCGCCCGCGCCGGCACGATGCTCGCCTCGGCCGCCTGGGCGCGGTATTCCGGGGTGAGCTTCGCGGTCCCCTCCACGTACGCGCCGGGCACCGGGGTGTACGCCTGCTGCGCCAGCGGCGGCATGTACTCCGGGTCGTCGGGCGCCAGCCGGGCCAGGTCCTCGGCCGCCCGCACGGTGCGCTCGATGGTGGCCGCGTCGAACTGGTTGGCGGTGGCGGTGCCGTTCTTCTTCCCGAAGGAGCTGCTCACCACCAGCGTGAGGTCCTCGGTGTAGCCGGCGGTGGAGACGGTGTTGCGCGCGTAGCGCACGTTGCCGCCGCTGTTGCCGCCGATGTTGATCTCGCAGGTCTCCGCGCGGGAGAGCTTGAGGGCCTGCTCCAGCAGGGCGCGGGCCTCGGATTCGTTGAGTTCGGGCATGGCGGTTATCCGATCTTCCGAGCGGTGTTGATCACGTTGACCCCGTTCACCCGCACCGTGGCGGCGCCGTGCGAGACGGCGCTCACCTGCGGCGGCTGGCCCTTGCCGTCGAAGAAGGAGCCGCCCAGCCGGTAGTCGCGCCGGTCGCAGATGGCGGCCACCGCGTTCCAGAACTCCTGGGTGTTGGACTGGTAGGCCACGTCGCGCAGCATGCCGACGATCTTGCCCTTGCGGATCTCGTAGAAGAGCTGCCCGCCGAACTGGAAGTTGTAGCGCTGCTGGTCGATCGAGTACGAGCCGTCGCCCACGATGAAGATGCCCTTCTCCACCCCCGCGATCATCTGCGCCGGGGTGAGCTGCTTCGTGCCCGGGCGGAGCGAGACGTTGGGCATGCGCTGGAACTGGATGGAGCTCCAGCTGTCGCCATAGCAGCAGCCGTGGCTCGCGTTCTCGCCCAGGATGTGCACCTGGTCGCGGATGGCCTCGTACCCCACCAGCACGCCGTCCTTCACCAGGTCCCACTCGCGGGTCTTCACGCCCTCGTCGTCGTAGCCCACGGCGCCGAGCGAGCCGGGCTGGACCTTGTCGGCGACGAAGTTGACCAGCGGGCTGCCGTACTTGAAGCTCTTCGACTTCCACTTGTCGAGCGTCGCGAAGCTGGTGCCGGCGTAGTTGGCCTCGTAGCCGAGGACCCGGTCGAGCTCCAGCGGGTGGCCCACCGACTCATGGATGGTGAGCCAGGTGTGGGAGGGATCGAGCACCAGGTCCCACTTGCCGGCCTCGACCGACTTGGCGCCCTGCTTCTCCTTGGCCTGGGTGGCGGCCAGGCGGGCGTCCTCCAGCATGTCGTAGCTGTCGCCGTAGACCAGCGCGCCGCCCGGGGTCTTCACCTTGTCGGCGGGACGGCCGGCCAGGTACTCCCAGCCCATGCCGACCGGGGAGCTCAGCGCGTCGCGGGTCTCGAACTTGCCGGTGGCCTGGTCCACCAGCGTGACCTGGAAGTTGGGCCAGGTGCGGTGCACGTCCTGGTCGATGTAGCTCCCGTCGGTCGAGGCGAAGTACTTCTGCTCGTTCACCAGGAAGAGCCCGGTGAAGATGTAGCTCGCGCCGGCCTTGAGCGCCGCGTCGCCGACGGCGGTGAGCAGGTCGGCCTTCTCCTGGATCGAGACCTCGAAGGCGTTCTTCCGGATCGGCGTCTTCCAGCTCACCTCGCCGTGCCCCCGCTGCGGCGCCAGCCGCACCGGCTCGGTCTGCAGCCGGCTGTTGGCCTTGGCGATCGCCACCGCCTGGATGGCCGCGCGCCGCACCCCCTCGAGGGTGACGTCCTGCGTGGCCGCGAAGCCCCAGGTGCCGTCGGCGATCACCCGGATGCCGACCCCGAAGGACTCGGTGCTGACCACGTTCTGGATCTTGGTCTCGCGCCCGTTGATGAACTGGTTCAGGTAGCGGCTGATCCGCACGTCGGCGTAGCTGGCCCCGCGGCTGCGGGCCGTCTCGAGTGCGGCGTCGGCCAGCTGCTTGCGATCGGTGCCCGGGATCGGGGTCAACGACCCCGACCAGGGCCGCGCATGCGGCGGGACGAGCAGCGCGCCGGCGGCCAGGCCGGTCATCTGCAGGAAGTCACGGCGTTCCACAATGCACTCCAAGGCGGGAGGGGACGTGAGACGGGGTGCTGATCGTGATGATGGTACAGGACGACGGCGGCCCGTGCCAGCGTGCAACATGTGCCGGTGGCGCCGCCGACACTAGGACGTAAGCGGGGCCGCGAGGGTTGCAGTCCCCGCGCCGTCAGGACGCGGGCGGCGGGGCGAGGCGGCTGAAGCGGGCGATGAAGCGGCGGTCGATGCGGTCCTTGAGGGTCATCGCGGCGGCGTTGTGCACCGCGAGCCCGCGCCACGAGCCCAGGGCGCGGCCGTCGCCGGTATTGAGCAGCGCGAGGAACTCCACCTGGGGCTTGAAGCTGCGGAAGCGGCCGGCGCCCTCGAGCGCGGCGCCCAGGTTGCGGGTGAGCACCGGCCCCATCCGCTGCGCGTACACGCCGGCCCGCGGCAGGCGCGGGGCGGAGAGCAGGGTCACCGCGTCGCCCGCGCCGAAGAGGCCGGGACAGCCCGGCACCGCCAGGGCGTCGTCCACCGAGAGGAAGCCGCGGGTGTCGGTGGGGAGGCCGCTGTCGCGGAAGACGGCCGGCGCCTCGGTGCCGGTGGCCCACAGCACCAGGTCGGCCGCGACGGCGCGGCCGCCGCCCACCACCAGGTGCCCGGGGCCGAGCCCCTCCACCCGGGTCGAGAGCCGCAGGGTGATGTCGTGCTCGCGGAGCACCGCCTCGGCCTTCTCGGCCACGGTGGCGCCGCGGTCGCGCACCAGGGCGTGGCTCGCGTCGTAGAGCGTGATGATCGCCCGGCTGGCCTCCAGCCGGTCGAGCCGGGCCCGCACCGCGAGGGCCATCTCCACCCCCGCCGCGCCGCCGCCCACCACCGCCACCTGCAGCGGCTCCGGGCCGGGAGCGGCCGCGGCGCGCTCCAGCGCCGCCCCGATCTCGCGCGCCCGCTCCACCGGCTTGAGCCGGAGCGCGTACTCGGCCACGCCGGGGAGGGCGATCCCCGCGGGCTGGCCGCCGATGGCCACCGAGGCCACGTCGTAGGGCAGGGTGCTGCCGTCCTCGAGCGTGAGGCCGCGGGCGAAGGCGTCGATCCGGGCGACGCGGCCCACCACGAGGCGGGCCCCCGCCGCCTGCGCGATCCGCCCCAGGTCGAGGCTGGCCTGCTCCTCGGTGTACTGGCCGGCCACGAGACCGGGGAGCATGCCGGAGTAGAGCTGCCGGGGGTGGGCGGAGACCAGCACCGTCTCGGCGGGGGCGAGCCGGCGTCGGGCCAGCGCCTCCAGCACGAAGAGGTGGGCGTGCCCCCCTCCGATCAGGACGAGGCGGGAAAGGCCCACACCAGCCACTCGGGGAGGATGCGCTTCCAGGTGGGGAGGTCGTGCCGCCCCTCGATCGTGAGGTGCACCATGTCGAGCCCGCGCCGGTAGCCCTTGCGCTCGAGGATCGCGACCAGCTCCTCGGTGTCCTGGATGGCGTCGATCACGCCGTCCTGGTCGCGGTCGGCCTGCTCGTCCTGGCTGCCGGTCTCGAACCACATGCGGATCGAGGGGTGGCCCGGGGTGTCCTTCACCCGGCGGTGCATGATGCGGCTGGTCTGCTTGGCCTCGGTGGAGCCGTCGTCGGTCCGCCACCAGAAGGAGCCGGAGAAGACCCCCACGGTGCGGAACCGGTCGGGGTGCCGCCACGCGATGTCGAAGGCCGAGAGCCCCCCGAGCGACCACCCCATGATGGCGGTGTGCTCGGCGCCGGTGGCCACGCGGTAGCGGGCCGCGATCAGGGTCATCAGCTCGGTGAGGAGGAACTTGTCGTAGAGGTCGGCCCGGGCGCCGAGCCCCTGGGCGTTGGGGATGTAGGCGGTGCCGTAGTCCTGGACCCGCTCGGTGGCGTGAATCGCGACCACGATCGCGGGCGCCATGCGGCCGGTGCGCTGCAGGCTGTCGAGGGTACCGCGCAGGTCGACCGCCTCCATGTCCTGGCCGTCGTTGGCGTAGAGCACGGGGTAGGTGGCGGTTTCGTGGTCGCGGTAGCCGCGGGGGAGGTAGACGTCGATGGTGCGGTTCTCGCCCAGCAGCCGGGATTCGAACGGCGGGAGCCGTTCCATGACCACGCCGTCGCGGGCGCCCAGCACCATGGCCGGCGCCCCGACCAGCGCCACCAGTCCTCGACGTGCCAGCTCTCCCCAACGCGCCATGCCGCTGCCTCCCGGGTGAGTCACAAGTATACTGCGGGACCGGCCGTGGCCGGGTGCGCCAACGCACACGCCCCCGGGGGAGTTCCCCGGGGGCGTCTGGTGGCGGGTCGGGCGGGCGTCAGGGGCGGGGTCGTTCGCCTCCGGCGGGGCGGTGGCCCTCGGGGGCCCGGGGGCGGCGATGCCGGCCCGGCCGCCCGGCGCCCTCGCCCCGGTGGCCCCGCTCCGCGGCGTCGCCGCGGTGGGCCCCGCGGGCGCCCTCCCGCTCCCCGCGGCGCATGCCCTCGTGGCCGCGCCCTTCCCGCCGGGCGCGGGCGCTGTCGGCGACGGCGGAGTCCGGTCTCGCGGAGGTATCGGCCGGCGCCTGCCCCTGGAGTGCGGCGGGTCCGGCCAGCAGGAGAACGGCGAGGATGGCGAGGGAGCGTCGCATGTCGACCCTCCGGTGGTTTCCCAAGATGTGTCCCGGTACGGCGCCACGCCAGCGCCGGGGCATTCATGACAGCCGCCGGTGACGGATTCCGCCGCCGGCCCGCCGCTCGAGGTCCTCACGCCCTTCGAACGGGCGGCGCTGCGCCTGGCCCGGGCGATGCACCAGGAGCCCTGGGCCTCCTGGTGCGTGGCGGGGCAGCGGCAGCTCGGGGCGCGGTGGATCACGGCCCTGGCCGGGCCGCTGCTCGACATCCACGGGCTGGAGCAGGTGGCGGCCACCAGCCGGGAGCGGCCGCTGGTGCTCGCCGCCAACCACCGCAGCTTCTTCGACCTCTACCTGGTGATGGCGGTGCTCTACCGCCGGCTCCCGGGGTGGCGCTCCACCTGCTTCCCGGTGCGGGGCCGCTACTTCTACCAGCGCCCCGGCGGGGTGCTGCTCAACGCCCTGGTGGCGCAGTGGGCGATGTACCCGCCTTTCTTCCGTGAGGCGGGCAAGCGGCGCTTCGATCAGTGGGCGCTCGCGGAACTGGCGCGGCTGGCGCGCGCCGGGGAAGGGCGGCTGATCGGCTTCCACCCCGAGGGCACCCGCAACCGCGACCCGGATCCCTACAGCTTCCTGCCGCCCCAGCCGGGCATCGGCCGGCTGATGCTCGACGCGGCGCCAACGGTGCTCCCGGTGTTCATCGCGGGGCTGCCCAATCAGCTCGGCGAGATCGTGCGGCGCCGGCGGCGGGGCGGGGAACGGATCCGGCTCTGGTTCGGGCCGCCGGTGGCGTACGATCCCGCGGAGGGGGACCCCCGGGCGCTCGCGGCGCGGGTGATGGCGGCCATCGCCGAGCTGGGCGCGGCGGACCGGGTGACAGGGGGCCGGGGCCGGGGCTAGGTTTCAGGCGCTTCCCCCTGATAATCCCGCCCGGAGATGAGCGAAGAAGAAGTCGGCGGCCTGATCTCCCTGATCGGCGTCTGCGTGCAGCTGGGCGGCACCGCCCTGCTGCTCACGCTGTTCTATCTCCTCTCCCGTCGCGCCGGCACCCGCCCCCACGTCACCCGCTGGGTGTACGCCTGGCTGGCGCTGCTCGTGGCGCTGGTGGCGGTGGGCATCCGCTACACGCTCGGGGACCTGCTGCTGCCGCCGAGCGCGCGGAGTCCGGGACTGCCGGCGGCGGTCACCCACTCCATCTACCTCCTCGGCAAGCTGCTCTTCCTGCTGCTGCTCCTCGACGGGGTGCGGCAGTTCGCGCGGGGCACCGGCCTGCCGGGCCGGTGGCGGTGGTGGCTGGCGGGGACGGTGGCGGTGGCGGTGCTGAGCTCGGCCAGCGCGCCGGACCTGAACCGCGCCATGCAGGTGCAGCAGCCCGTCGCGGTCATCATCTACGGGCTTGGCGCCTGGAGCTTCCTCACCCTGCCGGCGGCGCGGCGCTGGCCCGGCACCCGGCTCACCGGGATGGTGCTGGGCGCGCACGCGCTCCTGTGGGCCGTCTACGGGCTGGCGTTCTACAGCCGCGACCCGGTCACCGGCGTCACGCCGCCCCCCTTCGGCTTCCTCAACACCTACAACTCCTTCTTCGACACGGCCGGGATGCTGCTGCTGGCGTTCGGGCAGCTGGTGATCCTGCTCGAGGAGGCGGAGCACGACCTGGAGCAGGCCCGGGCGGAGCGGCTGCGCGCCGTGCGGGAATCCGAGGCCCGGCTCAAGGCGGTGATCGAGACCGCCACCGACGGCATCCTCGCGGTGGACGCGCAGGGCGTCGTCATGCTCGCCAACGGCGGGGCGGCGCGCCTGCTGGGGGGGCGGCGGCGCGAGATGGTCGGCCGGCCCCTGGCGGAGATCCTGGCCCCCGAGGCGGCGGCGGCGATCGATCGCCGGCTGGTGGACGTGCACCGCGCCACGCCCGGGCGGCAGGCGGTGTTCGAGGTGGTGCAGCGGGGGCCGGACGGCCGCGACGTGCCGCTGGAGATCGCCGCGAGCACCTTCCGCAACGAGGGCGACCTGCTCGACATCTTCGTCCTGCGCGACGTGGGGGAGCGGCGCCGGGGCGAGGCGGAGCGGGCCGAGCTCCAGGCGCGGCTGTCGCAGTCGCTCCGGATGGAGGCGCTGGGCCGGCTGGTGAGCGGCGTGGCGCACGAGCTCAACAACCCGCTGGCGGCGATCCTCACCTTCAGCGAGCAGCTGCTGGCCGAGCGGCCGGCGGCCGACGCCAGCGGGCCGCTTGGCACCATCCGGGAGCAGGCGCGGCGGGCGCGGATGATCGTGCGCGACCTGCTCACGTTCGTGCGGCGGCGGGAGGAGCGCCGCGCCCCGGCCGACATGGCACTGATCGTGGAGCGCACGGTGCGGGCGCTGGAGAACGACTTCACCCGGCAGGGGGTCCGGCTGACGGTGCAGCTCGCGCCCCGGCTGCCGACGATCGTCTGCGACGGCACCGCGCTGGAGCAGGTCCTCACCAACCTGCTCGACAACGCCGCCCGCGCCACGCCCGGGGGCGCCGTGACGCTCACGGTGGCGCCGGAGGGCCAGGGCATCCGGATGCAGGTCGAGGACGACGGGCCGGGCATCCCGAACGAGCACTTCGCCCGGCTGTTCGAGCCCTTCTTCACCACCCGCGGCATCGGCGAGGGCACCGGGCTCGGCCTCTCGGTGTCGCTCGGAATCATCGAGCAGCACGGCGGGGTGCTGCGGGCCGAGAACCGGGTCCCGGAGAGCGGGGCGCGGTTCATCGTGTGGCTGCCGCTCGGCATGGCGACGGCGGAGGTCACCCGGGTGCCCCAGTCCTCGCGCGGGGCGCCCCTCGGCGCGCCGGGGGCGGTGCTGCTGATCGATGACGAGGCGCCCGTGCGCGCCAGCCTGCGGCGCTACTTCGAGCGGCAGGGATGGACGGTGGACGAGGCGGCCGATGGCCGGGAGGGGATCGAGAAGCTCGACACCCAGGCCCCCGACCACGAGTACGACATCATCATCTGCGACCTCAAGATGCCCGGCGTGACCGGGCTCGACGTGCACCAGTGGATCCGCGCCCGCCACGGGGAGCTGCTGGGGCGGCTGGTCTTCGCCTCGGGCGACACCGCCACCCCGGAGACGGCCGAGTTCCTCGCCAGCAACGAGTGCGCGGTGCTGGAGAAGCCGTTCGAGCTGGCCGAACTTGCGGCCACGGTGTCCCGGGTGCGGGCCGCCGCGGCCGACCCCGCCTGACTGCCACTTCGGCCCGGCGCCCTGCCGGGCCGGCCCGTCGTCCCCCCGCGAACGCTGCCAGCCTGACCGACTTTCCCGGGTCCCGGCCCGGCACGCCGGCTGCATCTGGTGCCGGCGCGCCGCCCGGGTACCGTGCCCGGCCCGCGCTGAACCCATAGCAACTGATCCAGGAGGAACCGATGACCATCATGATCCGCCGCCCCAGCGAACTGCGCCGCCTCAACCAGGTGCTGGACGCCGCCTTCACCGGCTGGCCCTTCACCGCCGACGCCGGTGACCTCGTGACCTCCGCGTGGGTGCCGCCGACCGACGTGTTCGAGGACGCCGCGGGGCTCAAGATCGTGGCGGAGCTGCCCGGGCTCACCCGGGACGACGTGCAGCTGACGGTGGAGAACCACACCCTGACGATCCGGGGCGAGAAGAAGCAGGTCGCGGAGGAGAAGTCCACCCGGGTGCACCGCTACGAGCGGAGCTACGGGGCCTTCGAGCGGAGCTTCACGCTGCCCAACACGGTGGACGTGACGCGGGTGGAGGCGAAGTTCGAGCAGGGCGTGCTGACCGTGACCCTGCCCAAGGCGGAGCAGGCGAAGCCGCGGACGATCGAGGTGAAGGTCGGGTAAGCGGTAGGGCGGTAAGGCGGTAAGGCGGTAGGGGGTGGGGTGGATACCGCCCTACCGCCCTACCGCCGTACCGTCTTCAGTACCAGCCGATCGGCGCCTCATCCAGGTTGACGTAGATCTGCTTGGTCTCGAGGTACTCCTCCACGCCCCAGTGGCCCAGCTCGCGGCCGAAGCCCGACATCTTGTAGCCGCCCCAGGGGGCCTCGAGCATCGTGGGCTGCATGTGGTTCACCCAGACGATGCCGGCCTCGAGGGCGCGGGTCACCCGGAAGGCCTTGAAGATGTCGCGGGTCCAGACCGCGGCCGCCAGGCCGTAGGGCGTGGCGTTGGCGATCTCGAGGGCGTGGGCCTCGTCCTTGAAGGGGATGACGCTCATCACCGGGCCGAAGATCTCCTCCTGCGCGATGCGGGCGCCGTTGTCCACGTCGTAGAAGATCGTGGGCTCGACGTACCACCCCTTGGCGTGCTGCTTCGGGGTGCCGCCGCCGGCGGCCACCTTGGCCTCCTTCTTCCCGATGTCGAGGTAGCCCTTCACCCGGTCGCGCTGCTCGGCGCTCACCAGGGGGCCCATCTTGGTCTCCCGGTCGATGCCGGGCCCGACCCGGATGGTCTTCGCCTTGGCGGCGCAGGCGTCGACGAACTTCCTGTAGATGTCCTGCTGCACCAGCACCCGGCTGCCGGCGGAACAGACCTCGCCCTGGTTGATGAACACGCCGAACAGCGCGCCGTCCACGGCGGCCTCGAAGTCGGAGTCGGCGAAGAAGATGTTGGGCGACTTGCCGCCCAGCTCCAGGCTCACCCGCTTGAGCTGATCGGCGGCGCTCCGCATGATGATCTTGCCCACCTCGGCCGAGCCGGTGAAGGCGATCTTCCGCACGTCAGGGTGCGCCACGATGGGCGCGCCGCACTCGGGGCCCATGCCGGTGACGATGTTGATGACGCCCGGCGGCAGCCCGCAGGCCTCGAAGTCCTTCGCCAGCTCGAGCAGCGAGAGCGGGGTCTGCTCCGCCGGCTTGATCACCACCGTGCAGCCGGCGGCGATCGCGGGGCCGAGCTTCCAGGCGGCCATCGCCAGCGGGTAGTTCCACGGGATGATCTGGCCCGCCACGCCCATCGGCTCCTTCACCGCCATGACCATGGCGTTGGTGGGGACCGGAATCACCTCGCCGTTGATCTTGGTGGCGAGCCCGCCGTAGTACTCGAAGCAGACGGCGGAGTCGTCCATGTCGTACTCGGACTCGACGATCGGCTTGCCGGAGTTGAGGGTCTCGATCCGGGCCAGTTCGTCGCGCCGGGCGCGGATCCGCTCCGCGATCCGGAACAGGACCCGCCCCCGCTCCTGGGCGCTGGTGGCCTTCCAGCCGCCGTAGAAGGCGGCCTTGGCGGCCGCCACGGCGTCGGCCACGTCGGCGGCCTCGCCGGCGGGGCAGGTGGCGATGACCCCCTCGGTGGCCGGGTCGAAGACGTTGAAGGTCTTGCCACTCCTGGCGTTGACGAACTTTCCATTAATGAACATCTGGTACGCGGTCACGATCGGGACTCCGGAGGTGGGGTTGGCGGGTCGGGGCGGTCCGGGGATCGGGCAGGTGAGCACCGGGCTGGCCGCGCGGCGTCACTTGTCGGCCGCGGGCGGCGTCCCCCTTATGCCCCTATTCTACCCTTCCATAGCGGAACGGCAATGCACGGTGCGGCGCGCGCGCTCCTGACCCCACGTACCACGGTGGCCCTGCTCGGGGTCCTCGCGGCGCTGGGGTGCAGCGAGGCCGCGACCGGGCCGCGCTCGGTGCCGGTGGGCCTGCAGGTCGTGGGCGACAGCGCGCAGGCCGGCGTGGTGGGGACGCCGCTCGACTCGGCGCTCACGGTGTTCGTCTACGACAAGTACGGCCAGGCGGTGCCCGGGGCGCTGGTGCGGTTCTCGGTGGCGGCCGGCCAGGGCAGCGTGGATCCGCGCACCCGGACCACCGGGCCGGACGGCCTGGCCCGGAGCACCTGGCGGCTGCCCCGCCTCGTCGGCCGGTACCAGGCCCACGCCGTGGCGGCCGGCCTCGACTCGCTCACCTTCACTGCCCAGGCCCGCGCCGGACAGCCGGCGACAGTCACGGTCGTGAGCCGGGCGGCGCTCTCGGCGCCGGCCGGGGCCGCGGTGGACAGTGCGGTGACCGTGCTGGTGCAGGACGCCTACGGCAACCCGGTGAGCGGGGCCGGCGTGAGCTTCACCGCCCGCGAGGGCTCCGGCGCGGTGCTCCCGGCCCGGGCCCAGACCGACTCCCTCGGCCACGCCCGCACCATCTGGACGCTGGGCGGGGAGCGGGGGGTGCATGGGCTGGTGATCCGCGCCGATTCCCTGCCGCCGCTGCAGCTGCGGGCCACCGCACTCCCCGCGCTCGCCACCCCCGGCCTGGCCCCAGTGCGGCTTGGCTGGACGGAATACGGTGTGCCGGTGCCGGGCGGGGGGGAGGCAGGTGCACCGTCGGTGCGCCCCGCGCCGCCCAGCGCCATCGGCTGCTGGCGCAATGCGCTGGGTGAGGTGGCGCTCGAGGCGGGAGGGTGCGGGGAGTAGGGGGTGGCTCGGCGCCCGAGCCCCCGTTGGGAGTGGCGAAGCCGCGACCCGGGGGCGAGGGAGTCCCATTGGGGGCGGTGCGTTCCCCCGACTGTCATTCCGAGGGAGCGCAGCGACCGAGGAATCCCTTCGGGGAAGTCTCGATGGAGGCCGGCATGTGACGGGGCGACCAGGCGGTCGCCCCGATGCGTTTCCGGGTCCGATGGACGAGGTCCGGGCGCGTGGCCCTCAGGCGAGCTGGTGTGGAGCCGAGCGGTGCCGGGCGGTCGGCGGGGTGGTGCGCGGGGTGGACCGAAGTGGGTAGCCGCCCCGCCGGAGCGCGGCCTCCAGCTTCCACTCCCAGCCGGGCCACTCGGCGGCCTGGGAGGCGTACTCGCCCAGGAAGCGGCGGGCGTCGGCCCTAAGTGTTCGGGGGTCGAGCCCGAGGGCGTGGGCCACTCGCTCGAGGGCGGTGGGGGCGCGTCCTGTCGCGAGCAACAACCGGTTGAGCGAACGCCAGTCGCGCGCGGTATACTCGCCGAAGTCACGCAGGTGGCGGGCGAGCGTACTCTCCGAGAGGGCCGGGGCCAGCCCCGGCGGTTCGAAGCAGGCAAGGAGGGCGGGGACCGCGTCGCCGCGCTCGGTCCGGCGCCGGATGTAGCGCACCAGAGTATCAGGCGTGGGCGGTGTCCGCCCCCGTATGGCCTGCCGGATTGCCTCCGCGCTCCCCACGGTGCCAGGAGGTTGGTGCGCGGTTCCGAACTGCCGGCGGCTGGCGGCCAGAGTCTCCATCCAGCGGAGCGGTACCCGCTCCTCGACGAGAATGAGGCAGGTCGGACACCAGGGGTGGAAGAGCTTGTCGGCCAGGAGGGCGGGGAGGTTCTCCAGCCCGTCGAGGCGGGCCACGAGGATCGTGCCGAGGGGCGCAGCGAGGCGGCGTGGCGGCCAGTAGAACTCATCGGAGACCGGGTCGAGGAGCAAAAGCGGCACGGACGGCTCCGGGCGGGCGACGAACGCGACTGGGTTGGGCTGCCACACAGTAGGATAGCCCCCCCCCCCCAGCGTCAAGGGGGCAGGAAGTTCCGGGTGCAAGGACGACCCAAAATTGCGATATGGGTGTATGGCGTGAGTTGATTGCGCTGCCCAGTGTATGTGACCCTGGCGCAGCGAGTGCAAGGACAGGGCTGGACCTGCAACACCATCGTCGAATGCCTGTGCCACGCCTGCAGAGTTTGTGTCGCAAGTACCCCAGCCGGATCGACAGGTCGGGAGGAGCGCTCTAGTGTCGGGCATCACTTTGCGGGCGATGTGGGAGCTTGCGGTGATTGCGAGTGCGCTGAACTCGTGCCGCGCACCCTCGATCCGTGACGGAAGCGTGCAGGAGTGCATTCCTGGACAGTTGGAACTGCAGGAGGCCGCGGCACGGCCAGTCCCGTCAGGCTTCCATGTGCGGCAAGCCGCGATGGCTCCAGATGGCAGCATTCTTGTTTGGGGACCACAGGCGGTTCTGCTCGTCGTGGGACGGAGCGGTGCATTAGACAGCATTCAGTTGCCGTCACAGACCTCTGTGGCTGCGGCACGGTGGCTGCCTCACGGTGCCCTGACGGTGCTCGATCGCTGGAGTTGGTCAGCCCTCGTAATTGATTCCTCCGGCCATATCGTGCGGCGGGTACGCTATCCGCAGCTTCAGGATGGTCGCGTCACGTCTGTCGACGCATCTGATGAGGGATGGGTGGTTGGAGTAGTAGACCCTGGCATCCGGCGGTTTTCGATCCATCACCTGACTCACGGAGGGGAGGCAAGGCTGGTCGCCACGATTGCGATCCCCGAGCAACACCGCGAGCGACCCAACTTGCTGGTCAGGAGGACAGCTTCGGCTGTGGTGGTGATGACCCCGGCTCCCCCGTTCCACGCATGGGCAGTGGACGATCAAGGGGGAGTAGTTCCGTTTGAGCCCCTTCGGACATCGGACCTGCCCACTACCCAGTCAGCCGCGCCTGGCGGCCAGTGGCGGGCGCTGGCGGCTTTGGAGGTCAACTGCTCCTTCGTCGTGTCGCTCGCCGATCTGGCGAGCGATGACAGGGCGTTCGCCGTGTTCGCGCGAACTGGTTCCCTGCTGCGCATTTCTCGCTTGGTCGCACCCGTCGGGTTGATTGCCGCCTCCGATGCGCGCGATGTCATCGCATTCCGGCGGGCCTCAAGGCCTGAGGTCGTCCTATACAGGTGGTGAGTTCCGATGAAGCTGACTGGCATTCCCACATAATCCTGGAGGCACCATGAAGAAGGTCATCGCGCTCGCTCTCACTGGCGTAGTGCTCGCCATGTCCACTGCGCGCCCTGGACAGGCGGAGGAGACCTCGGGTTGCTGGGGTTGCTTCGAAGGGCCAATCGGCGGCGGTGAGTACGGCCACAGGTGCGGAGTGCAAACCCCTGGCTTCTGGAACTGTTCCGGAGGCCCAAACCAATGCTTCCCCTCGAGCTGGGGGTGCGGGGCCGGTGCCTTGCTTCCGGTGGACGCCGACGGAAGGGTGACGTATGCCACGATCGACTTCGGACTTCCGGTCGACTTCACCCAGCGGAGGCCATGTGACGGCGTGATCGTCTCCCAAGGTCTCAGTGAGGCCACAGCGAGCCGATTCAATCGTGACACCGCTGTACTCACGCTCTAGGCTCGGGGCGGGGGGACGGGGCGTGCGGTGACCGCCCCGCCCCCTCCCCGGCGGGCAAACACCTCATCCTGTTCGAGATGCAATGCTCCACTGCCTGCTAGCAGTACTCCAAACCTCCGTGGGAGGCTCCCCCCCTCCGCAGGAGGTTGTGTTGGCCCAGCGCGACTTGGCATTCACTTCGCCGCCGCTCGAGCTCACGTACGCCTCGGCACTCGTCGACCCGGCCCTCAATGTCTACTTGAGCGACGATGTCGCACCCGCACTGTACCTGCTCAAGCCTGGCGGCGACACCGTGCGAACGCTCATGCGACGCGGCAGGGGTCCGGGCGAGGTGAGTCAGATACGCGCCTCGGGCTGGATGGGAGACACTCTCTGGGTCCTTGATGGGGCGCTCCAACGGATCACCCTCCTGCCGGCCGGCAGGCGCGCTGTCGTGACTTGGCGGTATCAGGAGAAGTGCCGGACACTGAACGCATGGGCGCTCCTCCGGGATGGGCGCTGTCTCATGGGGCAGGCGCCTGGCCCGGGCCGAAAGGATGGTGACCCCATGGTTGTCGAGGTCGGCGCAGGTGCTGGTGGGGGCACGGACACGATCCTGACGCTATCGACGACCAACGCGTACTCGCGATTCAGGTGGAATGATGGGCAGGCCAACCTCCCGCAGCCCTTCGGCGACAACCCGCTGCTTGCCATCGCCCGGACCAGCGACTTCGTCGTGGTGGCCTTCAGAACGGTGGCGACCTCGCCAAGCGAGGCGTCCTTCGGCTTGCGGGTCTGGAGCATGCGGAGCGGTTGGGGACCTGCCAGGTCGTACAACTACCGGCCCCGTCCTCTCTCGAAACAGAGTCGAGACAGCGCGGTGACCGCATTGCTCAGCTCTGTTACACGCTACAGCCCCGCCAGTCCTGTAACCGCGGATTCGATCCGCCGCAAGCTATTCACCCCCAGGTTCCTCCCCCCTCTGACGATGGCGTTTGTGGGCCGCGACTCACTGATCTGGCTCGGGATGCGCGAACGTGAAACGGGACAAACGCACCACGGGTATAGGGAGTATCGGGTGTATGACCTGACCGGTGCCTTGGTGCGAACGGTCGGCCTGCCATCGAATGCACGGCCGCTCGATGCCTACGGCCCGTTCGTCTGGTGCTTGGTACTGGACAGTGACGAGGTGCCGACGATCGTCCGTTTCCGTATTGGCAACCTCACGTCGGCCACCACCCCGCGCTGAGTCGAGCAGGGCCTGACGCATAAGGGACGCACCGGCGATCGACCCGCGCGCCAGGTGCAGTGCCGCCTTCTTCGAACCGCACCACGTGACTCACCCGTCCTTGAGAATCTCCCGCGCCGCGTTGTACCCGCACGCCCCCATCACGCCGCCGCCCGGGTGGGTGGCCGCGCCGCACATGTAGAGCCCGCGGATCGGGGTGCGGTAGTCGGCGTAGCCCGGCACCGGCCGCATGAACGAGAGGCTCGAGAGCGACATCGTCCCCTGCATGATGTTCCCGCCCGTCAGCCCGTACACCCGCTCGATATCCTGCGGCGCCAGCACCTGGTAGTTGAGCACCGCCTTGCGGAAGTTGGGCGCGTACTCGGTCATGATGTCGATGCAGCGCTCGGCGTAGTGCTTCTTGTTCTCCTCCAGCGACCCCGCGTCCTTCGCCAGGGTGTTGGGGAAGTACTGGGTGAACATGGACATCACGTGCATTCCCTTGGGCGCCACCGTGTCGTCCAGGGAGCTCGCGATGGTGGCCTCGACGATCGGGTTCTTCGAGATGTAGCCGTACTTGGCCGGGTCGAAGGCCTTCTCGATGTACTCCCGGGTGGGGCAGAGATGGATGGTGCCGCGGTGCTGGGGGCCCACCGTGTTGCCCCGGAGGCAGGTGAAGTCGGGCACCTCGGAGAGGGCCAGGTTCACCTTGGCGCTGCCACTGGCGTAGTCGATGGCGCGCACCGACTCGACGAACTCCGCCGGCAGCTCGCGCGGGTCCATCAGCTTGAGGAAGGTCAGGTTGGCGTCGATGCCCGAGATGACCTTCTTCGCCCGGAGCTCAGTGCCGTCGGCCAGCACCACGCCGGTGGCCTGGCCGCCGGACACGAGGATCTTCGTGACCGTGGCGTTGACCCGGATCTCGGCGCCCTTCTCCTTCGCCGCGCTGGCGATCGCGTTCGACAGCGCGCCCATGCCACCCTTCACGTAGCCCCACACCCCCCGCACCCCGTTGCACTCGCCCATCACGTGGTGGAACAGCACGTACGCCGTCCCCGGCATCGAGGGGGTGGCGAAGGCGCCGATGATGGCGTCGGTGGCGATGGTGGCCTTGAGCTCCTCCGACTCGAACCAGCGGTCGAGGATCGGGTTGGCCGCGCCGGTAAGGATCTCGATGGCCTTCTGCCCGTCAGTGCCGAGCTTCCGGAAACCCAGGCCGAGCTTGAGGAGCTCGATCAGGTTGCCGGGCTTCATGGACCAGGGATTGGGCGGCGTCTGCACCAGGGTGGGCTCGAGGAAGTCGGCCACCCGCTCGAGCATCGCCTCGTACTTCGGCAGCGCCTCGGCGTCCTTCTTCGAGAACTTGGAGACCTCGCGGTGCGTCATCTCCTTGTCCGGCCCCATCAGCAGGTAGCGGCCGTCGGGGAAGGGCGTGAAGCTCGAGGGGCTCCGGGGGAGCATCTCGAAGCCGTGCCGCTTGAGCTCGAGGTCGCGGATGATCTCGGGGCGGAAGAGGCTGTTGACGTAGCTCGCGGTGGACATCTTGAAGCCTGGCCACAGCTCCTCGGTCACCGCGCAGCCGCCGACCAGCTCACGGCGCTCGAGGACGAGGACCTTGCGGCCCGCGCGGGCCAGGTACGCGGCGGCGACGAGGGCATTGTGCCCGCCGCCGATGAGGATGGCGTCGTAGGAGGTCATGAGGCGGTTCGGCGGTTGGGCGGTTGGGCGTTTGGTTGCGGGTAGAGTTTACCTTCGGGTGACGGGTCCGCGCCAGCGTGCAGTCATGACCACGACGGCAACGGCACCGTATGATCGATCCCCCGCCTGGATCGCCTGCTACGAACTCGCCAGGGAAGTCTATCGCGTGACATCCTCCTGGCCGAGGGCAGAGCTGTTTGGCCTCGTCTCACAGGCGCGTCGGTCCGCATTCTCCGCGCCAGCCAACCTGGCGGAAGGCATGGCACGCCGCGGCCCGAAGGAGCTGCGCCGCTTCCTCGACATCGCCTTGGGCTCCCTCGCCGAGCTCGATGTGGCGCTCCGCTTGGCCCGCGACGCGGGCATTCTGGAGGACGAAGCGTGGTCTGACCTGGAGGAGCGCCGGCGAATCGCCGGGCGCCTGGCGGGCGGGCTTGCGCGGTCGCTGCGGTGCTAGGAGCGACCGCCTAACCGCCTAACCGCCCAACCGCCCAATCGCCTACTCCTCCCGCATCATCCGCGCCCACGCCACGATCACCGCCACCGACAGCGCGAAGATCACCGTGGCCGCCGCGTTCACCTCGGGGGTGATCCCGCGGCGCAAGAGGCCCCAGATCTGGAGCGGGATGGTGTTCTGCCGCCCGATCAGGAAGAAGGTCACCGCGATCTCGTCGAGGCTCAGGGTGAACACCAGCAGCGCGCTGCCGAGCACGGCGGGGCGGATCACCGGCAGGGTCACGTGCCGGAAGGTGGCGAACGGCGGGGCATAGAGGTCCTGGCTCGCCTCCTCGAGCGCGCGGTCGAAGCGGCGCAGCCGGGCGTAGACCTGGGTGACCACGATCGAGGTGAGCGCGGCGCCGTGGCCCAGCACCACCGGCCACCCGGGGATCCAGGGGGAGCCGCTCGAGAGCGAGAGCCCGATGAAGCTGAAGAACGTGAGCAGCGCCACCCCGGTGATGACGCCCGGCAGGATGAGCGGCAGCAGCACCAGCCGCTCGAACGCGGCCTTGCCGGGGAAGTCCAGCCGGTCGAGCACGAACGCCCCCGGCACCCCGATGCCCAACGCCAGCAGGGTGGCCAGCACCGCGAGCTTGAGGCTGGCCACGGCGGCGTCGAGCATGCCGCGGTCGTGCGCCAGGTCGCGGAACCAGTGCAGGGTGAAGGGCCGGAACGGCCAGGCCACGATGCTGGCGTCGTGGAAGGCGTAGAGCACCACCACGCCGAGGGGCAGGTAGATGAACAGGAAGACGGCGGCGCCGGTGAGGCCGAGGGCGGGGGACCACCAGTCGGCGGGGCGGCTCGGCGGCTCGGCGGCTCGGCGGCTCGGGGCCGTCATGTATGCAGCGCCCCCCTCGCCATGCCTGCCTGTCCGTCCAACCGTCCAACCGCCTTGCCGTCAAACCGCCCAGCCCCGCTCCATCGGTCCTCCAGCCGCCGCGCGATCGTCAGCAGCGTGATCGTCATCAGCAGCATCACCACCGAGACTGCGGCGCCGAGGGGCCAGTTGTAGGCCACGCCGAAGAGGCTCACCACCAGGTTCGAGACCATGAGCGCGCTGTCGCTGCCGCCCAGGAGCGCGGGGGCGATGAAGTCGCCCATGCTGAGCACGAAGGCGAAGGTGCACCCCGCCACCACGCCGGGAAGCGCCAGCGGCAGCACCACCCCGGTGAAGGTGCGCCAGCGGCTGGCGTAGAGATCCTGGCTCGCCTCCTTGAGCGCCGGGGGGATCCCGTCCAGCACGGCGTAGATCGGCATCAGCGTGAAGGGGGTGTAGATGTGCACCAGCGCGATGATCACCGCCCACTTGCTGTAGAGCAGCACCGTGAGCGGCTCGCGGATCAGGCCGGTGGACATCAGGAAGCCGTTGAGGATGCCTTCCTGGCCCAGGATGATCTTCCAGGCGTAGGCCCGCACCAGGTAGCTCACCCACAGCGGGATGATCACCGCCATGTACAGCAGGTTGCGGTGGCGCCGGACCTTGAAGGCCAGCAGGTAGGCGAGCGGGAAGGCGAGCAGCAGCGAGCAGAGCGTCACCCGCGCCGCGATGCCGGCGGAGAAGAGAATGGTGTCGGGGTAGAGCGCGGTGCCGAAGAGGCGACCGTAGTTCTCGAGCGTGAGCTCGTGGGTGAGGGTGCCGTTCCGGAGCCGGAAGAACGAGTGCGCGAAGAGGAACAGGTAGGGCAGCAGCAGCAGCAGCGAGACCCACCCGATGGGCAGGGAGGCGAAGAGGACCTGGCGCAGGCGGCGCCGGTCAGTCACGCACCACCGTGGCGCGCTCCGGCGCCCAGGTGACGCCGAGCGCGCTGCCGGCCTCGGGGAGCGGGCGGCCCGCGGGCCAGTGCAGCACCAGCGGCTGGCCGTCGGCGAGGGTGGTGTGCAGCCGGGTGAGGGCGCCGGTGAATACGGCCTCGCGCACCGTCACCGCGAGCCGCGCCTCCAGCCCCTCGGTGGGAACGACGTGCTCGGGGCGCACCGCCAGCCACGCGTCGGCGGGGAGGTCCACGGCGCCACCGGCCAGGAGGTTGGTCTCGCCCAGGAAGTCGGCCACGTAGCGGGAGGCGGGGCGCTCGTACATGGCCCGCGGTGTATCCAGCTGGGCGATCCGGCCGCCGCGCATGAGCGCGATGCGGTCGGACATCGTGAGCGCCTCCTCCTGGTCGTGCGTCACGTAGAGGAAGGTGATGCCGAGCTGCCGGTTGAGGTGCCTGAGCTCGAGCTGCATCTCCTTGCGGAGCTTGAGGTCGAGCGCGCCGAGGGGCTCGTCGAGGAGCAGCACGCGGGGGCGGTTGACCAGCGCGCGCGCCAGCGCCACCCGCTGCTGCTGGCCGCCGGAGAGCTGCCGGGGCCGGCGGCCGCCGAGGGCCGCCAGCTGCACCATGTCGAGCGCCTCGGCCACCCGGGTGGTGATCTCGGGCGCCGGCACCCGCTTCATGCGGAGGCCGTAGCCGACGTTCTCCGCCACAGTGAGGTGCGGAAAGAGGGCATACTGCTGGAAGACGGTGTTGAGCGCGCGCCGGTAGGGGGGGAGCCCGGTGATCGGCGCCCCCTCCATGAGGATTTCGCCGGCATCGGGGTGCTCGAAGCCGGCGATCATGCGGAGGGTGGTGGTCTTGCCGGAGCCGGAGGCGCCGAGGAGGGTGAGGAACTCCCCCGGCGCCACCGTGAGGTCGAGTCCGTCGACCGCCACGAAGTCGCCGAAGCGCTTCGTGACGGCGCGGAGTTCGAGGAGGGGCAGGGCTACTTCCCCGCCTTCACTTCATTCCAGACCTCGGTGTACTTCTCGCGGCGGGGGCTCCACTGCCAGAAGTTCACGCGGGTGCCGTAGTCGGCGATGTCGCGCTGGGTGGCGACCTGCTCCGGCGTCATGTAGCCCTTGGCCGCCGGGTTGGCCACGATGTAGTTGGTCACGTCGGCCAGCAGCTTCTGGGTGAACGGCTGCGAGGCGTACTCGAGCCAGGCGTAGGCGGCGTCGAGGTTGTGCGCGCCCTTGGTCAGCACCCAGTGGTCGGCCCAGGCGGTGGTGCCCTCCGCGGGGATCACCTCGCCCGCCGGGAAGCCGGCCGCGCGGAGCTGCGCGGTCATGAGGGGCCAGCCCTCGCCCGCCACGATCTCGCCGCTCTGGAACAGCTGGATCATGTCGCCGGCGGTGGCCCAGTACTTCCGGACGTTGGGCTTGAGGGCGAGCATCCGCGCCTTGACCTGCGCCAGCTCCTCGTCGGTCAGGTTGTAGAGCCTGGCGGGGTCGTTCGCCGGGGCCAGTCCCAGGCTCTGGGCCACCATCCACAGGGTGGCGATGTCGTCCTGCAGCGAGAGCTTGCCGCGGTACTTCGGATCCCACAGCTCGGCCCACGTGGTCGGGGCGGGGCTCACCTTGGTGGTGTCGTAGATGAGCGGGTTGGGGCCGAACGCCCACGGCAGCCCGAAGACCAGGCTGTCCTTCCGCGCCATGCTGAGCTCACGGAAGCTCGCCATGAGGTCGCCGTAGCTCGGGATGCGGCCCAGCGCGAGCGGCTGCGCCAGGCCCGCCTCGATGATCTGGGTGATGGCGTCGGACGAGGGGGAGACGAGGTCCACCGTCTCCGACCCGCCGGCGCGGAGCTTCGCCACGAGGTCGTCGGAGGAGCCCATGTAGGTCGCGGTGACCTTCACCCCGCAGGCCTCCTCGAAGGGCTTGGTAAACAGCGTGTCGGTGTACCCCTCCCAGACCATGAAGCTGAGCTCGCCCCCGATGGGCGTGGGGCAGAGCTGCTTGAGGTAGGTCGCGGCGTCGGCGCGCGCATCCCCCGTCGAGGCGACGGTGATCTTCTGGGTCGAGGTGGCGGCGCTCCCGCCCTTGTCGCCGCCGCAGGCGGTGAGCAGGGTGAGGGCGAGGAGGGCACCAGGGCGGGCGAGGGACATCGGAAAGCTCCGCGGCGGAGGAGAACGGGGTGTCGGCCGGCGTCCTGCCGGACCGTTGCGGAGAAGCTACACCCCGGCGGCGGAAGGTCAATTTGGGGACTGGTCCCCGGGCAGCCCGGACGTACATTAGCAGCGCCTGACACCGGCCCCCCCGGACCGTCCCTTGAGGTTGCCGTGACCGACGTCTCCCGGCTCGCGCCGTCCCCGCCGGCGCCCGTCGCTGCCCCGCTGTCCCCCGACGCGCTGGCCAAGCTCTCGCTCGTGGGCGAGATGACCCTGGCCATGAGCCAGGCCACCACCGCCGCCGAGATCTACCGGCACGCGCTGGCGGCGATTGCCCGGGTGGTGGAGACCCCGCGCGCCTCGGTGTTGCTGTTCGACCCCGACGGGGTGCTGCGGTTCAAGGCCTGGCAGGGGATCTCCGACGGCTACCGTGCGGCGGTCGAGGGGCACACCCCATGGTCGCCGGGGCAGCCGGCGCCCGAGCCGATCCACATCCCCGACGTCTCCCGCGACACCACCCTCGGCCGCTACCAGCCCATCATCCTCGGCGAGGGGATCCGCGCCCTGGGCTTCTTCCCGCTGGTGACCGGCGGCGGGACCATCGGCAAGTTCATGGTCTACTGGGACCGCCCCCACACCCCGGGGGCGCTCGAGCTGCAGCTGGTGCGGAACATCGCGGCGCACACCTCCTTCGCCCTCGATCGCCAGCGGCTGGTGGACGAGCTGCAGGCGGAGCGGCTGCTGTTCATCGGCGGCCCCACGGTGCTGTTCCAGTGGGCCCGCACCGAGGGCTGGCCGGTCGAGTACGTCTCGCCCAATGTCACGGCCCAGTTCGGCTGGCGGCCCGAGGAGCTGGCGGGGGGACGGATGCCCTTCGCGGCCCTGATCCACCCGGCCGACCTGCCCCGGGTGGTCGAGGAGGTCCGGGGTCACTACGCCGCGGGCCGGGGCACCTTCGAGCAGGAGTACCGGATCCGCGACGCGCAGGGGCACTGGCACTGGGTCTCGGACTTCACGGTGCTGCCGCCCAGGGACGGGTCGGTGTGCCACACCATCGGCTACCTCGTGGACATCACCGAGCGGAAGGCGGCGGCGGAGGCGCTGCAGCGGGCGGAGGCGCGGCTCCGCGAGACGCAGCGGCTGGAGAGCCTCGGCGTGCTCGCCGGCGGCATCGCCCACGACTTCAACAACCTGCTGATGGGGATCCTCGGCAACGCGGGGCTCGCGCTCAACGACCTGCCGGTCAGCTCGCCCACCGCGGAGACGGTGAAGGACATCGAGACCGCCGCCCGGCGCGCCGCCGACCTGACCCGCCAGCTGCTGGCCTACTCGGGCAAGGGGCAGTTCGTGGTGCAGCCGCTCGACCTCTCCGCGCTGGTGGAGGAGTCGGGGCAGCTGCTGCGCACGGTGATCTCCAAGCGGGCCACGATGCAGTATCGGCTGGCGGCCGGCCTGCCGGCGGTCGAGGGCGACGCCACGCAGCTGCGGCAGGTGGCGATGAACCTGCTCACCAACGCCTCCGACGCCCTCGGCGACCAGCCGGGCGTCATCGGGCTCGAGACCGCGCTGGTCCACGCCGACCGGGCGGCGCTGTCCGGGATGCTCCTCGGGGACGGCCTGCCCGAGGGGGCCTACGTGGCGCTCCTGGTGCACGACACCGGCAGCGGCATGGACGGGGAGACCCTCGGCCGGATCTTCGATCCCTTCTTCACCACCAAGTTCCACGGCCGCGGGCTCGGGCTCGCGGCGGTGCTGGGGATCGTGCGCGGGCACCGCGGCGCCATCCAGGTGGAAAGCTGGCCGGGCCAGGGCACCCGGGTGCGCATCCTGCTGCCGGCCACCGTCCGGCCGGCGGTCCCCGAGGCCCCGGCGCGCCCGAGCGGTCCGGTGCGCACCCACCACGCGGGGACGGTGCTCGTGGTGGACGACGAGGAAGTGGTCCGCAGCGTCACCCGGCGCACCCTGGAGCGCGCGGGTTACACCGTGCTGCTGGCGGAGAACGGGCGGCAGGCGCTGGCGCTGCTGGAGGAGCGCCACGCCGAGGTCTCGCTGGTCCTGCTCGACCTCACCATGCCCGAGCTGGGCGGCGAGGAGACCTTCCGGCGCATCCACGCCGCCTGGCCCGGGCTGCCCGTGATCCTCTCGAGCGGCTTCACCGCCGACCAGGGGATGACCGGCCTGACCAGCGCCGGCCTGGCCGACTTCATCCAGAAGCCCTACCACCCGACCGCGCTGCTGGAGCTGGCCCGCGCGGCGATCCAGCGCGCCGCGGGGTGACGGCCGCCCGCCGCCCTCGACAATTCGGGGGGCGGCGGCTAAACTCGGCGAACCCGACCCACCTCTCGCCGGAGCTGCCGGATGTCCCGCATCATCGACCTCAAGACCCCCGTGCCCGGGCCCCGCAGCCAGGCGCTGCTCGCGCGGCGCCAGCAGGCGGTGCCGCGCACCGTCTCGCAGGTGACGCCGGTGGCCGTGGCCCAGGCGGACAACGCCGTGCTCACCGACGTGGACGGCAACCGGCTGATCGACTTCGGCAGCGGGATCGGCGTGCTCAACGCCGGCCACCGCAACGCGCGGGTGGTGGCCGCGGTGCGCGAGCAGCTGGACCACTTCACCCACCTCTGCTTCCAGATCTCGATGTACGAGCCGTACATCGCGCTGGCCGAGCGGCTCAACGCCATCACCCCCGGCGGCCACAGCAAGCGCACCATGTTCACCAACAGCGGCGCCGAGGCGGTGGACAACGCGGTGAAGGTGGCGCGGCGCGCCACGGGGCGGCAGGCGGTGGTCTGCTTCGAGCACGCCTTCCACGGCCGCACCTACATGGGGATGTCGCTCACCTCCAAGGCGGTGCCCTACAAGTCCGGCTACGGCCCGTTCATGCCGGAGGTGTACCGGCTGCCCTTCCCGTACTGCTACCGCTGTGACAGCGGGCCGGTGGAGGGCCGCTGCTGCATGGCCGACCGGGCGGCGTTCGAGCGGCTGCTCGCCTCGCACGTGGACCCGACGACGGTCGCCGCGATCATCCTCGAGCTCGAGGTCGGGGAGGGCGGGTTCATCCCCGCGCCGCGGCCCTTCATGGCGATGCTGGCCCAGTTCGCCAGGGACCACGGGATCCTGCTGATCGCCGACGAGATCCAGAGCGGCTTCGGGCGGACCGGGAAGCTCTTCGCCTGCGAGCACTACGACCTGGTGCCGGACCTGATCATCACCGCCAAGTCGCTGGCCGGCGGGCTGCCGCTGGCCGCCCTCACCGGCCGGGCCGAGGTGATGGACACCGGCAACGTCGGCGGCCTCGGCGGCACCTACGGCGGCAACCCGCTCGCCTGCGCCGCGGCGCTCGCGGTCCTCGACGCCATGGAGCAGGACCGCCTGGTGGAGCGGGCGCGCACCGTGGGCGACACCGTCCGCAGCCGCTTCCTCCAGTGGCAGCAGCGCTACCCCGAGATCGGCGACGTGCGCGGGCTCGGCGCCATGGTGGCCATGGAGCTGGTCAAGGACCCGGCCACCAAGGAGCCCAACAAGGAGCTGGTCACGAAGGTGACCGGCGAGGCGCTCAAGCGCGGCCTGCTGCTGCTCACCGCCGGGACCTTCGGCAACGTGATCCGGGTGCTGGTGCCCCTGACCGTGGAGGACGCGGTGCTGCAGGAAGGCCTGGGCGTGATGGAGGAGGCGCTCGCCGCGGCGGTGGGACGGTGATCGACCGGGCGCGGCTCGCTGGCGCGTACGCGGCGGAGCAGCGCCGGTTCGAGGCGACGCATCCCGCCTCGCAGGCGCTGGCCGTCCGGGCGCGGGGGAGCCTCCTCGAGGGGGTCCCGATGCACTGGATGGTGAAGTGGGCCGGCGGCTTCCCGCTGTTCGTGCGGGAGGGCGAGGGGGCGCACTTCACCGACGTCGACGGCCACCGCTACCTCGACCTCTGCCTGGGCGACACCGGCGCGATGACCGGCCACGCGCCGGCGGCCGCGGTCGAGGCGGTCACCCGGCAGGCGGCGCGCGGGTTCACCTTCATGCTTCCCTCCGAGGACCACCTCTGGGTGGCCGAGGAGCTGGGACGGCGCTTTGGGCTCCGCTACTGGCAGTTCGCCATGACGGCCACCGACGCCAACCGCTTCGCCATCCGGCTGGCGCGCCTGCTCACCGGCCGGCCGAAGATCCTGGTCCACAACTGGTGCTACCACGGCACCGTTGACGAGACCTTCGCCACGCTGCAGGACGGCGTGGTGCGCCCCCGCCCCGGCAACCTCGGGCCGGCCGTGGACCCCGCGCTCACCACCCGCGTCGTGGAGTTCAACGACATCCCCGCCCTGGAGCGGGAGTTGGCGCACGGCGACGTGGCCTGCGTGCTGGCCGAGCCGGCGATGACCAACATCGGGATCATCCACCCCGACCCCGGCTACCACGACGCCCTCCGCGCCCTTACCCGGACGCACGGCGCGCTGCTCATCATCGACGAGACCCACACCATCTGCGCCGGGCCCGGCGGGTACACCCGGGCCCACGGCCTCGCCCCGGACATGCTCACCCTCGGCAAGCCGATCGGGGGCGGGGTGCCCGGCGCGGTGTACGGCTTCTCCGAGGAGGTCGGCGCCCGGCTGGCGGGGCGCATCGCGCTGGCCGACTCCGACACGGGGGGCGTCGGCGGGACGCTGGCCGGCAACGCGCTGGCGCTGGCCGCGATGCGGGCCACCCTGTCGGAGGTGCTCACCGAGGCGGCCTACGCCCGCACCATCCCGCTGGCCCAGCGGTTCCAGGCGGGGGTCGAGGGGGTGATCGCGGAGCACCGGCTGCCGTGGATCGTCAAGCGGCTCGGCTGCCGCGCCGAGTACTGGTTCCGGCCCACGCCACCGCGCAACGGGGCGGAGGCGGCGGCCGCCGCCGATTTCGAGCTGGACCGCTACATGCACCTCTTCGCGCTCAACCGCGGCATCCTGCTCACCCCCTTCCACAACATGGCGCTCATTGCCCCCGCCACCACGGACGCCGATATCGACCGGCACACCGAGGTGTTCCGCGAGGGCGTCCGCTCCCTGCTGGCCACCTGATGGCCCCCCCGTGCCCGGCCTGACGCTGACCGGATCCCGGCTGGGCCTGGCACTCGCGCTGCTGTATCTGGCCGGGGCGGGGTTCGTGGTGCAGGATGAGCTCCGCCACACCGGGGGCGGCTGGATCAACCTCCGCGGGATCGGCACGACGATCGTCACCGCGCCCTCGCAGGCCACGCTCGGCACGCTGCTCCGGAAGGCCGGCGTGCCCAGGGTGAACTTTGCGGCGCCGGGCACGGCCGGGTACCTCGAGCTCGCCGTCCACCTGCTCGTCACCGCGGTCGTGGTCTACCTGATCGGCTGGGGGCTCGAGTGGATCGCCCGCCGCCTGATGGCCTGAGCCGCTCCCCGGCCCGGGACGACCTCCAGGTCGGGGCGTTCTTCGGGCTGGTGGCGGGAGTGGTCGCGCTGCTGGTGGCGCTGCTGCTGGCGGCGCTGAGTGCCCTCGCCGGCGTCTCCGTGCAGTGGCGCGGGCAGCTGCTGGCCCACGCCGCCCTGCTCCCGCTGTACGCCCTGGCCGGTGCCCTCATCGGCGCGCGCTGGTCGTGGCGGGCCACCCCCGGCGGCCACTTCGGGCTGCGCTGCCTGGCCGCCACCGCGGTCGCCGCGACGGTGGCCTCGGTGACCCTCGGCCCGGTGTGGCGCTGGCCGGCGGCGCAGTGGCCGCGCGTCCTCCTGCTGATTCCCGCCTTCGCCTGGGTGTTCGGCGGCCGCCGCGCCGCCCGCACTCCTTCCCCGGAGCCCTGATGTCCGCCCCCGACTGGAACGAACGCTACCGCGGCCCCGAGTTCGTCTACGGCACCGAGCCCAACGACTTCCTGGTGGAGGCCGCCGGCCACCTGCCGGCCGGCCCGGTGCTCTCGCTCGCCGAGGGCGAGGGGCGGAACGGCGTGTACCTGGCGGGCCGGGGCCACGCGGTGCACGGGGTGGACGGCTCCAGCGTGGGGCTCGCCAAGGCGCGGGCCCTCGCCGCGGAGCGCGGCGTGGCGCTCACCACCGAGGCGGCCGACCTCGCGGGGTATCGCATCGCGCCGGGGGCGTGGGCGGGGATCGTCGCCATCTGGGTGCACCTGCCGCGGGAGGTGCGGGAACCGCTCTTCGGCCAGGTGACGGCCGGGCTCCGGCCGGGGGGCGTCTTCATCCTCGAGGCCTACGCGCCGGCGCAGCTGGGCCGCGGCACCGGCGGCCCGTCCGATCCCGGCATGCTCATCGGGCTCGACGCGTGGCGTCGGCTGCTGCCGGGACTCGAGTGGCTGGTGGCGCGGGAGGTGGAGCGGGACGTCCGTGAGGGACGGCTGCACGGCGGGCTGAGCGCCACGGTGCAACTGGTGGGGCGGCGGCCGTGAGGCTGGCGGGACGCTGGCTGCTCGCGCTGGCGCTCGCGGGCTGGGCGCCCGCCGCGGGGCAGTCGCTGAGCCGGTTCGAGCGGGGCCGCGGGCTCCAGATGCTGGACGTGATCGAGCGGGACGTCCGCCAGCACTACTTCGACTCCACCTTCGGCGGCGTGGATCTCGCGGCCGCCTTCGACTCCGCGCGGGCGCGCGTGCGCGCGGCCGGGCGGGTGGAGGAGATGCTCACGGCGATCGCCCAGGCGCCGCTCGAGCTGCGCGACTCCCATACGGCCTTCATTCCCCCGGGACTGGCGTACCGGGCCGACTACGGCTTCGAGACGCTCATGGTCGGGGACACCTGCCGGGTGACCCGCGTCGATCCCGCCAGCGACGCCGCCGTCCGGGGGCTGGCGGTCGGCGACGCGGTGCTGGCCATTGCCGGGTTCCGGATTACGCGGGAGACCCGGCGCGACCTCGAGTACCTGCTCTACCTGCGACCGCAGTCCGTCCTGCCGCTGGTGGTGCGCCAGTCCGGGGGGAGCCCGCGCGAGCTGACCGTGGCGGCCCGGGTCGTGGAACGCCGCCGCCTGGTGGATCTCCGCTCGTCCATCGACCTCTGGGAGCTGATCCGGGAGCGGGATCGCTCCGACGAGGAATACGCCCCGAGGATGGCGGTGCTCGAGGACCGCGTGGTGGTCTGGAGGATCCCGAGCTTCAGTTCCGCGGGTGAGTGGATCGACGCCGTGCACAAGAGCGCCCGCCGCTACCCCGCGATGGTGCTCGACCTGCGCGGCAACGGGGGTGGCTATGTCCACGCCCTCCTGCGGCTGCTGGGCGGGTTCTATGCCGCCGACGTCCAGCTCGGGACGGTGCAGTCGCGCCGGGCGCCCGAGCCGATGATCGCGCGCGGCACGGGGGACGCGCACACTGAAGCCGCCCTCGTGGTGCTGATCGACGAGGGTTCCGCCTCGGCGTCCGAGGTCTTCGCGCGCACCATCCAGCTGACCGGCCGCGGCCGGGTGCTCGGCGATCGCAGCTCGGGACTGGTGCGCACCTCGATCGTGTACGTGCACCGGGTGGGCACCGAGATGGCGGCGTACTATGGCGCAGCGGTGGCGATCGCCGACCTGGAGCTCCCGGACGGTGGCCGGCTGGAGCGGGTCGGCGTCACCCCCGATGAACTGCTGCTGCCGAGCGGCACCGATCTCCATGGCGGGCACGATCCGGTCCTCGCCCGGGCGCTGGCGGGGCTCGGGGTGTCGATCTCCGCTGCCGAAGCGGGGCGGCTCAGTTGGCAAGCCCACCTGCCGTGAGCGACGCCGAGTCGGTCCTGTGGCACGCGCTGTCACCACTGCCCGCGCTGCCGCCGCTCGACGCGCTGCCGGAACGGGTGGACCTGCTGGTGGTGGGGGCCGGCTACACCGGGCTCGCCGCGGCGCGTGCGGCCGCGCGGGCGGGGGCGTCGGTGCTGGTGCTCGAGCGCGGGCCGTTCGGCGCCGGCGCCAGCAGCCGCAACGGCGGCATGGTGCTGCCGGGCTACAAGGCGGAGCTGGCCGACGTGGCGCGCCGCCACGGCCAGGCCACCGCCCGCGCGCTCTGGGACGATTCGCTCGCCGCCATCGGGTTCGTGGCGGCGCTGGTCACCGAGGAACAGATCGCCTGCGACTGGCACCGGCCGGGCCACCTGACCCTCGCGGCCAGGCCGGCGCACCTGCACGGGCTGGAGGAGAGCCGGCGCCAGCTGGCCCGCGACTTCGGGTACGAGACGCACCTGGTCGGCCCCGCCGAGCTGGGCGCCGAGATCGGCTCGCGCTGGTATCACGGGGCGCTGGTGGACCCGGGCGCCGGCGCGCTGCAGCCGGCGGCGTACCTCGGCGGCCTGCTCGCGGCGGCGCGGCGTGCCGGCGCCGCGGTGGCCGATGGCATCGGCGTCCAGGGCATCGTCCGGACCGCCGCGGGCCTCCGGGTGGATACGACCCGGGGTCCGGTGCGCGCCGCCGAAGTCCTCGTGGCCACCAACGGGCTCACCGGGACCCTTGAGCCGTGGCTGGCGCGCCGGGTGGTGCCGGTCGGGAGCTTCATCGTGGCCACGGCCCCGCTGGCCGCCGAGGTGGCGGCGCGGCTCATCCCCCGGCGCCGCATGTGCTCCGACACCCGCAACCTGCTCTACTACTTCCGGCTCTCCGCCGACCACCGGCTGGTCTTCGGCGGGCGGGCGGCGTTCGTCCCGACCGCGCTCGCGCGCAGCCGCGCGCTGCTGGAACAGGGCATCCGCGACGTCTTTCCGGACGTGGGTCCGGTCGCCATCGAGCATGCCTGGGGCGGGACGCTGGGCTTCACGCTGGACCACCTGCCGCACGCCGGGCGGCGTGGGGGCCTCAGCCACGCGCTGGGGTACGGGGGCCACGGGGTGGCGATGGCCTCGTGGCTCGGGGACCGGGCCGGCCGGGCGCTGGCCGGGACCGACCCCTGGCCGGCGATTGCCGGGCTCCCCTTTCCCGCCGTCCCCCTCTACGCGGGGCGGCCATGGTTTCTGCCGCTCGCGGGGGCATATTATCAGGTGAAGGACTGGCTGCGGTAGCACGCCTGCGCGGCCGCCGTCCGGTGCCCGCCCCGTCATCCCGAGGATCCTCCCATGGCCGACCCACGCGCCATTGACCGGCTGCTGCACGACGTCGCTACCGGGCGCCTCACCCGGCGGGCCTTCGTGTCGCGCGCGGCGGGGCTCGGGCTCGGCCTGCCCGCGATCGGCGCGCTCCTCGCCAGCTGCAGCCGGGACAAGCCCGCCTCGGCGCCCGGCGAGGCGGCGCTCGGCGCCATCGAGCCCGAGCTGCACGTCGCCAACTGGTCGGACTACATCGCCCCGGACACGATCACGAACTTCGAGAAGGAGTTCGGGGTGCGGGTGACGTACGAGACCTACGAGAGCAACGAGGAGCTGCTGCAGCGGCTCGCGGGGCAGGGCGCGCCGGTCGACGTGGCGTTTCCCAGCAACTACGCCGTGACCACCCTCGCCGCCACCGGGCTGCTGGCGCCGCTGCGGCGCGCGTACCTGCCGAACATCGCCAACCTCGCCCCGACGTTCGTCAACCCGGTGTTCGACCCGGACAACACCTACTCGATCGCCTACCAGTGGGGCACCACCGGGTTCGCCTACCGCAGCGACAAGATCCCCGGAGCGCCCGACAGCTGGAGCATCTTCCTCGACGGCAGCTACAAGGGCCGGATGACCCAGCTGGACGACATGCGCGCCTGCATCGGCGCCTGGCTCCGCTACCGCGGGCGGTCGCTCAATTCCATCGACCCCTCGGAGCTGGCGCTGGCCCGGAGCGACGCGCTCGCCGCGCGGCGCAACCTCAAGGGGTACATCTCGGCACAGGTGAAGGACCAGCTGATCACGGGCGACGTCTGGGTGGCGCAGCTGTGGAACGGCGACACCGCGCAGGCGCAGGTCCGGCAGCCGGCGCTCCGCTACGTGCTGCCCAAGGAGGGCTGCACCATCTGGACCGACTCGATGGTGCTGCCGGCGGCGGGCACCCACCCGCGCGCCGCGCACGAGTTCCTCAACTACATCCTGCGCCCCGAGGTGGGCGCCGCGATCGCCAACACCACCGGGTACGGCTCGCCCAACCTCGCGGCGCTGGCCCGGGTGACCCACCCGCTGCCCTACCCCACGGCCGAGGAGTTCCAGCGCCTGGAGTACGAGAAGACCCTCGGGGACGCGGGCCCGCTGTGGGAGCAGATCTGGCAGGACCTCACGTCGGCCTGACCCCGGGCCGGCACCATCCTGAAAGGAGCGCCGATGAATTGCGGTTACCGAATGACGACGTCCTGACGCTGAGCCGGCGGTACCTGGACCTGATCGGCGGCCGGCCCATGGCCACCGACGAGAAGGAAGCGTTCATCGCCGAGACGGTGGACAGCTACGAGAAGTACGTCAACCGCGGCTTCCTCACCTACCGCAAGTCCGTGACCCAGGCGGGACAGTTCGCCGCCCTCGAGTGGTCCGGCCAGGGCTCCATCCTCACCGACCTGCTGGGCCGCCAGTACATCGACTGCCTCGGCGGCTACGGCATCTTCTCGGCCGGCATCAACCACCCGAAGATCGTCAAGGCGGTGCAGGACCAGATGGGGCGCATGGCGCTCAACAGCCAGGAGCTGCTCGAGCCGTGGCGCGCCGGCCTGGCCCGGCTGCTGGCCGCGGTGACCCCGGGCGAGCTGGGCTGCTGCTTCTTCATCAACAACGGCACCGACGCCATCGAGGGCGCCATCAAGCTGGCCCGCCTCTACACCCGGCGGAACACCTTCATCTCCACGCTGGGCGGCTTCCACGGCAAGTCGATGGGCTCCCTGTCGCTCATGGGGAAGGCCAGCTTCCGCGAGCCGTTCGAGCGGGGGCTGCAGGACGTGCGCTTCGTGCCCTACGGCGACGCCGACGCGCTCGACCAGCAGATGTGCGTCCTCGAGGCCGTGGGCCAGCTGCCGGCCGCCGTGGTGCTCGAGCCGGTGCAGGGCGAGGCGGGCGGCGTGGCGCCGCCGGCCGGCTACCTCCAGCGCGTGCGCGAGATCTGCACCCGGCACGGGAGCCTGTTCATCGCCGACGAGATCCAGACCGGCATGGGCCGCACCGGTACGCTGTGGGGGGTGGACCACGAGGGCGTGACGCCCGACATCATGTGCATGGGCAAGTCCCTGGGCGGCGGGGTGATGCCGCTGGCGGCCTTCGTGGCCACCCCGACGATCTGGGAAGTGATGATCCCCAACCCGATCATCCACTCCACCACCTTCGGCGGCAACCCGATCGCCTGCGCCGCGGGCATCGCCGCGATCACCGTGACCCTCGAGGAGGACCTCCCCGGCCAGGCGCGGGTCAAGGGCGAGTACCTCCTGCGCGAACTCGGCGCCCTGCAGCGGAAGTACCCCCACATCCTCTCCGGCACCCAGGGACGGGGGCTCCTGATCGGCATGACCTTCCCCACCGACGAGATCGGCTACAAGTGCGCGGCGGGGCTGTTCAAGCGGGGGGTGCTCGTGGCGGGGACCTACTCCAAGGCGCGGACCATCCGGATCGAGCCGCCCCTCGGCATCGAGCAGTCGCTGCTGGGCGAGATGCTGACGCGGCTGGAGGATACGTTCAAGGAGATCGGGCGGTAGGGCGGTAAAGCGGTAAGGCGGTAAGGCGGTAAGGCGCTACACTAAACGCGAGCGACCCCCCGGAGAGCATCCCGGGGGGTCGCCTTGTTACCGCCCTACCGCCTTACCGCCCTACCGCTTACTCCTCCGCCTTCCCGCCGAACGCCTTGCTCCAGCTGATCGTCACGCCGCCCCACAGCTTGGTGTCGCTCTTCTCGTTGAGCTTGGTGAACTTGGTGAACTCGTCCTGCGCGAGCACCAGGTGCACCGCCGGGGTGATCGCGAGCGGGCCCGCCTCGAAGCCGATGGAGGCCGAGAGGTCGATGTGGGTGAGGCCATCGTCCTTGAAGTTGAACGAGTCATCGTCCGGATCGGGGGTCATCTTGCTGCTGTAGCCCGCCAGCGCGCCCAGGTTGAGGGTCGCGGCGCCGAGCGGGATGCCGTGCGACACGCTGCCCTCGACGTAGAGGCCCTTCACGGCCTTCACGTCGTAGTAGGCCGAGACCTTGGGGCTCAGCACGGTGCCGAGGGCCACCTTGCCGTAGATCTCGAGCGTGTTCACGTCGGAGGTGAAGCCGGCGTCATTGGGGTAGATGTAGCCGGTGGCGCCGCCCGTCAGGGTGGCGATGCCGGCCGGCACGGAGATCTCGCCCCACCAGTCGAACTCGGTCAGGTCGGGGCTGGCCGCGCCGCCGCCCTCGCCGATGTCCGGCGCGTCGTACTTGCCGAGCTCGATGTTGCCCCAGCCGCCGACCGTCAGCGACGCGGCGCCGAGCGGGAAGGACAGGTACAGGTCCGGCTGGATCACCGGCTTGCCCGACAACGTGAGGCCGCGCCACACATAGCTGCTGTAGGCGGAGGCATCCCAGCCGACCGTGACCTGCGCTGCGGCCGGCGCGGCGGTGAGGGCCGCCACGATGCCACCAAGGACGATTGCACGCTTCATGGGTTTTCCTCGCTGAGTGAAGGGGGTAACGCTGGCCCGAAAAGACGACTGGCACGCCCCCAGGCGCGGACGCCTTCATGTTACCCCGAATACGCTGCCAAGCAAGCCCCGCCGCCTTATACTATGCGTATCCCATGCCCACGCCGCCCGACCCCACCGCCCCCTTCGGGGAGCTGCTCGGTCACCTGGTCCACTTGCTCCGCGCCTCACCGGAGCGGGGGGACCTGCTCGGCCCCGCGCTGGCCGCGTTGGTGGCACGGGCGGGCCAGGCGCCGGCGCGCATCGAGGCCGGAATCGAGAACTCGTGGGCCGTGGACGGCGATGTCCTCAAGGAGCGGCTACAACTTCGTCAGGTAGACAGCATTGTTGTCGCCCGGGGAGCGCCGGGGCCCGAGCTGCTGGCGCTGGCGCAGGCCCTCGCCGATGACCGGGCCCCGCTGCCCGGCTCACCCCACGTGCAGGTGGCCCTGGTGACGGCGCCGGTGCCGCTGGAGCGGCCCCTGGAGCGCATGGCCGCGTCCGATCCGTCCCTGCCCACCGTGCCCCGGGCCCGTCCCGGCGACCAGCTGGCCGGCGTGGTGGAGGGGATCCTGCGCGAGCTCGAGGTCGCGGTGCGGAAGGAGCAGTGGCACACCGTGCTCCACAACGCGCAGGCGGCGCTCCGGATGCTGCCGGGCATGGGCGAGGACGTGCGCCGGCTGTTCGCCATCAGCATGAAGCGGCTGCTCTCCCGCGCGGTGATCGCGCAGCTCATCGAGCAGGCCTATCGCATCCCCGAGGAACAGGCGCGCACGGCCGAGGTGCTGCGCGCCGGCGGGCTGCCGGCCGCGGAGCAGGTGCTCGAGGTGCTGCGGCGCGGGGGCGCGGTCGGGCCGCGCGCGTTCCTCATCGACGCCGTGGGCGGCATGCCCGAGGCCTTCCCCATGGTGGCGCCGCTGGCCAGGAGTGCGCAGCCGGCCGAGGCGTGGCTGGGCGTGGAACTGCTGGGACGGCTCGGCGTGGCCGACGCCATCCCGCTGCTGCGGGAGCGGGTCGGCGACCCGGACGAGAAGGTGCGGCACGCCGCGATCGACGCCCTGGGACGGTTCCGGGAGAAGGGAGCGGTCGAGCCGCTCCGCCAGGCGCTGGCCCACCTCTCGCCCGAGACCCGGGCGCGCGCCGGCCGCGCCCTCGCCGCGCGGGGGGGGAGCCAGCGTTCCTCCGGCGGCATCGCGATGCCGCTCTTCGCCGCGTTCGAGGTGGAGAAGGACCCGGTGGCCTGGCAGGACCTGCTCGAGACCCTGGTCCGGCTCGACGCAGCGGAGGTCACCGCGGCGCTGGCGCGGGTGGCGCTCGAGCGGCGCGGGTTCCTGCGCTTCGGCGCCGGGGACACCCGGCGGCAGCTGGCGATCGTGCGGGCGCTCGCGGAGCGCCGGAGCCCGGCGGCCCGGCAGGCACTGGAGCGGATCGCGCTCGAGGGACGGGGCGAGGTGGGGGACGCCGCGCGGGCGGCGCTGCAGGGCCCCTAGCGGCCCGGCGCTACCGCTTCAGCTCGAAGCGCTCGAGCTGCACGCTCAGGTTGTGGTTGAGCCGCACCCCGGCCACGCCGGCACTCTCGAGCGCCTTGCGGGCCCCGCTCCAGACCTGGGTGCCGTTCACCAGGAAGCGCACCGAATCGGCGGTCACGGTGACCGTCAGCAGGTTGGTGGCCGGCGCCCCCGGCTTCGCCGGCACGATCGCGCCGCTCGCGCGCCAGTCGCCCGCCACGTCGGACACCGCCGCGCCGCGGCGGAGCTTCACCTTCCAGCGGCCATCCCCCCGGACCAGGAAGTAGCTGTAGCGCTGCCCCGGCGCGGCCAGGTCCCGCCCCCCGATGAAGACCCCGAAGGCCTCCTGGTGCGCCCCCGTGCCCGGGAGCAGCTGCAGCGTGGCCGAGACGCTGTAGGCGCCGCCGGCGCTGTCCGCGGGGCGGTAGATGATCGAGGCCGGGCCGGAGGTGAAGCGCCAGCCGGGCGCCCGGGCCTCGATCCGGACCTCCGCCGGGCGGGCCGCGCCGTCCGGCAGGACCGTCCAGGGGGACTGCGCCGCCACCGGGCCGGCAAGGGCGGCCAGCAGCAGGGCGGGGAGGGGGAGGGGGAGGGGTCGCATGGGGAGGGTCTCGGTGGTTGAATGCCGGCCGGCGAGTGGGTAATGTATGGGCGGGCGGTTCACCCTACACTATTCCGGTCCGGGTTCCATGGAAATCATCGGTCGTGTGTTCGCGGGTATCGGCGCGGCGGGCGTGCTCGCGGCCCTGACCTTCGTGTCGGTCCTGATCGGCGTCATCATCCACGGGATGGTGATCCTGATGGCGGGCCAGCCGATCGACGACTACTTCCGGAAGCGGGGCGAGCACGTCTTCGAGCCCGGGACGGCCAAGTAGGGGCGGTACCCCGGCGGGCCCCGGTCAGGACGCCGGGCTGGATTCCTCGTCGGCATGGGCCTCCGGAATGGAGGCCTTTTTCACGGCCGCGTCATAGCTGGCGCGGACGCTCCCGAGGCAGTCCCGCAGCCCCCGGATCTTCACCTGCAGCCCGCCGCCACGCCGGGCGGTCGAGGCCATCGCGCTCAGCGACTCCGCCAGCGCGTTGATGCTGAGCTGGGAGGCCCCGGCCTTCATTTCGTCGAGCACCCGGATCATGCCCCGGACCGCCGTCTCGTCGAGGTTGGGGTTGTGCATCTGCTCCAGCACGGAGTTGACCCGGGCCAGCTTGGGCGGGAGGAGCTCCAGGAAGGCGAGCTGCGACTGCTGCTTGGACGACAGTTTGAGGGCCATGGTCCAATATAGGCGCGCCCGGGGGGCCCGGACTCAAAACCGGCCGGACTCGCGCCCCGGCCGATCCGCGGGTACCTTGCCCCCCGGTTGAAACCCGAAGATCCGGCGTCCGTCTGGACGCCGATCCCGCACGCTCACGCTGTCGTCGGCCCCCTCCCATTCCAGTCCGGCGCGGGAGGCCGTCCGGCCCCCCTCACCTCCGGGCGCCGCATGAAGCTCTCCGACGTTTCCATCCGCCGCCCCGTGCTGGCCAGCATGCTGAGCCTCGCGCTGGTCCTCTTCGGCGTGATCGGGTACCTCAAGCTGCCGGTCCGCGAGTATCCCGACGTGGACCCGCCGGTCATCTCCATCACCACGGTGCTGCCGGGCGCGAGCCCGCAGGTGGTCGAGACGGCGGTGACCGACATCCTGGAGGAGGAGCTGTCGACCCTCCCGGGCCTCCGCACGCTCACCAGCGCCTCGGCCGAGCAGTCGAGCAACATCACCCTCGAGTTCACCCTGGACCGCGACGTGGACGTGGCGGCGCAGGACGTCCGCGACAAGGTGTCCCGGGTCCGGGACCGGCTGCCCGAGGACGTGCGCGAGCCGGTGATCGCCAAGCAGGAGGCCGACGCCGACCCGTTCTTCTGGATGGCGCTCTCCGGCGAGAACTACAGCATGCTGCAGCTGTCGGACATCGCCGACCGCAACGTCAAGAAGCGGCTGCAGAGCCTGGCCGGGGTGGGCTCCGCGTTCATCGCCGGGGAGCGGCGCTATTCCATGCGCCTGTGGCTCTCCACCGCGGCGCTGGCCGCGTACGACGTGACGGTCCAGGACGTGGAGAACGCGGTCCGGGACCGGAACGTCGAGGTGCCGGCGGGGCGGATCGAGTCCACCAAGCGCGAGTTCACCGTCCGCTCGCTCGGCGAGCTCAAGACGCCCGAGGAGTTCCAGGAGCTGGTGGTGCGCAACACCGGCACCCAGCTGGTCAAGCTCAAGGACCTGGCGCGGGTGGAGCTCGGGCCGGAGGACGAGCGCGGCGCGCTGCGCTTCAAGGGCGCCACGGCCCTCGGCGTGGGCGTGGTGCGGCAGTCCAAGGCCAACCTCATCAGCGTCGCCGACGAGATCCGCGGCGCCATGCCGGCCATCCAGGCCTCGCTCCCGCCGGGGGTGAAGCTCGAGGTGGCGTTCGACGGCTCGGTCTACGTGCGCCGCTCCATCCAGGAGGCGCAGGAGACCCTGGTCATCGCCGCCGGGCTCGTCATCCTGATCATCTTCGTGTTCCTGCGGAACCTGCGGGCCACGATCATCCCCGGCCTCGCGATCCCGACCTCCATCGTGTCGACGTTCGCGATCATGTACTTCCTGGGCTTCTCGATCAACAACCTCACGCTGCTCGCGCTCACGCTCGCCATCGGCATCGTGGTGGACGACGCGATCATCGTGCTGGAGAACGCCTACCGGCACCAGGAGGAGCTGCACGAGGACCCGGTCACCGCGGCCACCCAGGGCACCCGCGAGATCGCCTTCGCCGTCATCGCGACCACCATCTCCCTGGTGGCGGTGTTCACGCCGCTGGCCTTCCTGCAGGGCAACACCGGGCGGCTGTTCAACGAGTTCGGCATCGCCGTGGCGGGCTCGGTGCTGATCTCCGGGTTCGTGGCGCTGACCCTGACGCCGATGCTCTGCGCCCGGGTGCTCCGGGTGCCGCCGCGCCACGGCGCGCTGTACCAGGTGCTGGAGCGGGGCTTCGACGGCCTGGCCAACGGCTACGCCCGCTCGCTCGGGTGGGCGCTGCGGCGCCGCGGGCTGGTGGTGGCGCTGGTGCTGCTCTCCGCCGGCGGCGCGGTGTTCCTCTTCAAGGGCCTCAAGCGGGAGTTCGTGCCGCCCGAGGACCGGGGGTGGTTCCTCACCTTCGCCATCGCGCCGGAGGGCTCCACCCTCGAGTACACCGACGCCTACCAGCGGCGGCTGGAGGAGATCCTCGGCCGCACCGAGGGCATCGAGAGCTACTTCAGCATCGTGGGCGGGTTCCTCGGCGCGCCCAGCCAGGGCATCGTCTTCTCGCTGCTCAAGGACTGGGGGGAGCGGAGCAAGTCGGTGGACCAGATCATCGGCGAGGTGCAGCCGCAGTACTTCGGCGTGCCCGGCGTCATGGCGTTCGCCAGCAACCCGCCCGCCTTCGGCGGCTTCGGCAAGCCGATGCAGTTCGTGGTGCAGCACCCCGACTTCGACAGCCTGGTGCACGGCGTGGACACCCTGCTCAAGCGGGCGCGCCAGGTGCCCGGCCTGATGAACGTGGACTCCGACCTGCGGGTCAACAAGCCGCAGCTCACGGTGGCCTTCGACCGCGACCGCGCCGAGGACCTGGGCGTCCCGGTGGGCGACGTGGCCGGCGCCCTGCAGGTCCTGCTCGGCGGCCGCCGGATCAGCACCTTCACCCGCGAGAACAAGCAGTACGACGTGATCGCCCAGCTCACCGCCGGCGAGCGCGCGACCCCCAGCGACATGACCGGCATCTACCTGCGGGGCAAGGACGGCGGCCTGGTGCAGCTCTCCTCCGTGGCCACGGTCACCGAGGGGGTGGGCCCGCGGCAGCTGAGCCACTTCAACCGCATCCGCTCCGCCACCATCGACGCCAACCTGCTCCCCGGATTCACCCTGGGCGAGGCGCTCGATTCCATGCGCGCCCTGGGCCGGGAGGTGCTGCCGGCCGGCAGCTCGGTGGCGCTCTCGGGCGAGTCGCGGGAGCTGGAGGAGTCGGGCAGCTCGCTCTACTTCGCCTTCGTGCTGGCGCTGGTGGTGGTGTTCATGGTGCTGGCGAGCCAGTTCGAGTCGCTCATCCACCCGCTCACCGTGCTGCTGGCGGTGCCGCTCGCGGTCACCGGGGCGCTGCTCACGCTGTTCGTGTTCCGCTCCACCATCAACCTCTACAGCCAGATCGGCATGGTGCTGCTGATCGGGCTGGTGACCAAGAACTCGATCCTGCTGGTGGAGTACGCCAACCAGCTCAAGGAGCGGGGCATGGCCACCCTCGACGCGGTGGTGGAGGCGGCGCGGATCCGGCTGCGGCCCATCCTCATGACCTCGGTGTCCACCATCATGGGCGCGCTGCCGATCGCGCTGGGGCTCGGCGCCGGCTCGATCAGCCGCCGCCCCCTCGGCTACGCCATCGCGGGCGGCATCCTGGTCTCGACCCTGCTCACCCTCTACGTGGTGCCGGTGGTGTACACGATCTTCGACCGGGCCATGACCAGGGAGCACCACGACCTCGGGCTGGACGCGGCGGCCCCCGCGGAGGAGGCCCGATGATCCCGGCCCTCCTGGCGGCCGCGCTGCTCGCGGCCCCCGCCCCCGCCGCGCGCGGCGACACGCTGCCGGTCGTGACCCTGGCCGAGGCGCTGGAGCGGGCGGTGCGGCTCGATCCCGACTACGTCCGCGCGCTCGGCAGCGTCTCCGAGGCCGCCTGGGGCCGCAAGGCCGCGCGGCTCGCGTTCCTGGTCCCGTCGGTGACCGCGACCCTCGACTACACCAAGTACTCGCAGGCGTTCTTCAACATCGGCACCTTCTCGCAGTCGAGCACCTCGAGCACGTTCACCGCCGGCGCGAGCTACGAGATCTTCAGCGCCCGCAAGTTCGCCGAGCTGGGCCGCAGCCAGGCCGAGCTCGAGGCGGCCACCTCCACCGGGGAGCAGCGGCGCTTCGCCGCCGCGCTGCTGGTCGAGTCGGCCTACTACGCGGTGCTGGCCGACGACGAGCTGGCCCGGGTGAGCCGCGGGCGCGCCACCCGGGCGGAGGAGCAGCTGCGGGTGGCCCGGGCCCGGGTGGTGTCCGGCGGGGCGGTGCAGTCCGATTCCCTCTCGGTGCGGCTGGAGCTGCTGCGGGCGCGGGTGGAGCTGCTGCGGCGGGAGTCGGCGCTCCGGGTGTCGCGGCTGGAGCTGGGCCGGCGGATCGGGATCGACGGGCCCGCCGACGCGGCGCCCCTGGAGACCGCCCCCGCCCCGGACCTGCCGTTCGGGCTCGCGGCGGCGATCGGCGCCGCGCTGGAGCAGGGCCCCGAGTACCAGGCCGCCCGGGCGCGGGAGCGCGCCGCCGAGGCGTCGCTCCGGTCCCGGCGCGGCGCCTACCTGCCCACGCTCACCCTGAGCGCCGGGCACACCCGGTTCGACGTGCAGCTCTTCCCCGGCGCCACCACGGTGAACAGTGCGACCCTCACCCTCTCGCTGCCCATCTGGAACAACGGCGAGCGCGAGCTGGCCATCATCCAGGCGCGGTCCAGCCGGGACGTGGCCCGCGCCATCCGCGCCGACCTCGAGCGCTCCGCCCTGCGCGACGTGACCGAGGCCTACGACGGCTACGAGACGGCCCGCGCCGCCGTGACCCTCGCAGAGGACGGCGCCGCCGTGGCCCGGGAGAACTACCGGGTGCAGCAGGCCCGCTACCAGGCCGGCGCCACCACGGTGCTCGACCTCATCACCGCCCAGAACGACCTCAGCGACGCCGAGGCCGAGCTGGTCCAGTCCCGCTACTCGGCGCGGCTCGCGCTGGCCCGGCTCGAGGCGATCCTCGGCCGGCGGATCGTGTCATCGAATGGAGGCGGTCAGTGACCTCGGCCCGTATCGTCACCCTCGGCGCGGCGGCGGCGCTGCTCCTCTCCTGCAAGGGCAAGGCGGCCGCCGGCGGCCCCGGCGGCGGTGAGGGCGCCGGCGGATTCGCCCTCCCGGTCGAGGTGGCCGCCGCCCGGCAGGACACCGTCGTCGACGCCGTGCTCGCCACCGGACAGGTCGAGGCGATCCAGTCCGCGGAGCTGCGCCCCGAGGTCGAGGGGCGCATCACCGAGATCCTGATGCGCGAGGGCAGCGAGGTCGGGCCCGGCGACGCCCTCTTCCGCGTCGATGACCAGGAGCTCCGCGCCCAGGTCGCGCGGGCCGAGGCCGAGCACGACCTGGCCGAGCAGGCGCTCGCCCGCACCCGGCAGCTGCTGGAGCAGAACGCCGCCAGCACCGCCGACCTGGAGCGGGCCGAGGCCACCTCCCGCGGCAGCCGCGCCAGCCTGGACCTCCTCAAGCTCCGCCTGGCGCGCACCACCGTGCGGGCGCCGTTCGGTGGCGTGGTGGGGCAGCGGTACGTGAGCCTGGGCGATTACGTCACCAGCAGCGACCGCCTCGTCACCATCCAGACGGTGGACCCCCAGCGGGTCGCGTTCAACGTGCCGGAGCGTTACGCCGGCGTGGTGCGGCGGGGACAGAAGGTGGCGTTCCGGGTGGCCGCCGTGACCGGCGAGGAGCTGACGGGCACGGTGGACTTCGTCAGCCCCGAGGTGCAGCTGCCGGGCCGGACGCTGCTGGTCAAGGCGCTGGTGCCCAACGGCCGCCGCCTGCTGCAGGCCGGGATGTTCGCCGAGGCGCGCCTGGCCACGGCCACCCGGCCGCGGGCGGTGGTGGTGCCCGAGGAGGCGGTGCTGGCGGTGCAGGGCGTCTACGTGGTGTGGGTGGTGCAGGAGGGCAAGGTGGCGCGGCGGCCGGTCAGCCTCGGCGTGCGCACCCCCGGCGAGGTCGAGATCACCAGCGGCGTGCAGCCCGGCGAACAGGTCGTGGTGGGCGGGCTCGAGATGCTGCAGGACGGTGCCCCGGTGAGCCCCACCGTGGTGGAGCGGGGGCCGGCGACCCGGAAGGAATAGCGCCAGGGCCCGGGTGGTCGCCTCCGGCGGCCACCGGGCAACCTCCGGCACCCGCGCGATGACCTCCGCCGGCCGCGAGGTCATCTTCAACAACCACGAGGTCGTCTCCAACGACCGCGCGGTCATCTCCAACGACCGCGCGGTCGTCTCCCGCCGCCGCCAGCCCGGCCGCAACGCCCGCCAGGTCAGCTGCAACGCCCGCCAGGTCGGTTACCGCGGCCGCCAAGTCATCTCGAATGCCCGCGAAGCCGGCTGCCGCGACCGCCAGATCGCCGCGCGTGCCCCCCAGGTCGGCTGAAACGGTGATGCACGCGGCCGCACTGCCCACCGACGCATCTCCAGGGCGCACGGACCCGGCTCCAGCCCTGATGGATCCAGCTTCACCCTCGATGTAACCCGTCGTTCCCCTCGCCAGCGGGTCCGTGGCCGGCCCGCGGCCGTCCGCGCGCCCGCCAGCGGCTGGAGCGGCCGGGCTTGTGGGGGCCTGCCTGCCCCCTGACGCGCGCCGCCCCCGCCGCCCTGTGGGCGGCGGGGGCGTGGCCCAGTTACTGGTACAGGATAGAGGCGGGGGCGATCGCCTGGCTTCGGGAAGCTCCGCCCGTGGGGTCGTTGGAGCTGATCACCCGCACCGTGTAGCCGATGCCGTTGCCGGACGCGGCGCGGAGGTAGAGCCCACCCGTGCCCAGGGTGGTCTGGAGCTGGGTGTTGTTGAGGTCGATGAACTTGCCGCCGGCCGCCGACCCGAAGGCGGTGATGTCCATCAGCGCCACGCTTGTGGGCGTGGTGGGGAAGCCCTGGAAGGTCACCCCGTTGAACACGTGGTTCAGGGTGACCCCGCCCTGGTCATTGAGGATCAGCGGGGCGTTGTCGACCGTCAGCCCCTGCACCTGCCACTGCCGGGCGGTGAGGGAGTTGCCGGCGCCGAAGAGCTTGGGGGCACCGGCACCCACGCTGACGGCGAAGGCGCTGTCCACGATGGCGTTGCTGCCTAGGGTCACGCCGCCGGTGGCCGCGGTCAGGTCGAGGTTCTTGAAGTGCGAGCCGGCCGCTCCCGCCCCGGGGCTGGCAAAGGTGGCCGTGGTAGCGGCCGCGCTGCCGAGCCGGGTCAGGTGGGTGCCGCTCGGCGCGAAGGCGGCGACGCTGCTCGCGCCGCCCTGCGTGAAGTTGCCGTTCACCCGGAGCACGCCGGCCGTCAGCAGGCCGTTGGTGCTGCCGCCGTTGAAGTTCGCGTTGCCGAGCACGGTCACCGAGTCGGCGATGCTCAGCATGGACAGGAACCCGCGCGAGCCGGCGAGGGTGGCCACGTCCAGGCTGCCGGTGGTCAGCTTGCCGCTCGCGACCAGGAACTGGCCGAAGATCTGGGTATTGCCGCCCACCGTCAGCTTGGTGGGGATGCCGGACTGGTCGCTCAGGCGGACCGTCGCGGCGTTCACCACCCGGGTGATGAGGTCGCCGGGGATGGACCAGGTGCCGGAATCGAAGAAGAAGTTGTTCCCGTTCCGGAGCACCAGGTGGTTGTACGGGATGGTCTTCGGCACCTGCAGCGAGAGCGCGGCGCCCTGGTTCCACATGGTGGTGTCCACGGTCCAGCCGCCCTGGATGCTGCTGCCCGGGAAGAGCTCCACCGACGGCGCGATCACGCTGCTCCCGACGGCGGTGAAGGTCCCGCCACTGAAGCTGAGCGCGCCGCGGCCGCCGTTGTTGTAGGTGACGGCGGCGGGGGTCAGCAGCTGGAGCGTGCCGGTGCCGTCCACGTTGAAGGTGTTGGCGCCGGTGACGGTCAGCGGCCCGGTCGTGGCCAGCTCCAGCGAGGCGAAGACCGTGGTGAGGTTGCTGCCTACCGTTGTCAGGGCGGACGCGCCGCCCTCGAGGCGGACCACGTTGCTGCCGGCGGCGGTGAAGCCCGGCGCGGCGGCCGTGCCGCCCTGGATGAAGTTCCCGGTGGCCACGATGGTGCCGGCGGTGATGTTGCCGGTCGGGTCGCCGCCGGCCCAGGTCTGGTTCACGGCGACGATGGAATCCTGCGGGCTGACCATCCGGACCGTGCCGGTGCCGCTGGTGCTGAAGTCTCCGCTCACGACCAGGGCATTGCCGCCCAGGTCGAGCTGGCCCTGGGTGACGGTCACGTCGGCCGTGGCGACGGCCCGGGAGCCGAGGCTGATGCCGCCCGGGGCGGCGATCTCGGTCAGGTGCAGGTGGGAACTCGGGGCGTTGGTGAAGACCACGCTCCCCGCCGCGGTGGCGTTGAGGACCGTCTTGTGGGAGCCCGAGGGGGCGAAGGCCGCCGGGTTCCCGCCGCTCTGGATCAGGTCGCCGGTGACGACCAGCACGCCGGCGTTGAGCAGGGCGCTCTCGTCGCCACCGGCAAAGACGGCACCGCCCCGCGCGATGAGGGAGTCCAGGCTGTTGATCATGACCAGCAGCCCGCCGGCGCTGGTGGTGAAGGGGCCGCCGACGTCGGCGGTGTGCCCGTTGAGCTGCAGGGCGCCGGGCGCCTGGATCGCGATGCCGGTGCCGGCCGTCGTGGCGAGGCGTCCCGACAGGCTGTAGTCGCCGTTCAGCAGCAGGGTGGCCTGGTCGAAGGTGCCGCGCAGCTGCTTGGCGAACCCGGACAGCGTGACCCCGCCGGTCGCCGGGGTGGAGAGGATGGTGCCGTCGCTGTTCAGGTTGCCGGTCACCACCAGCGCGAAGCTCGCCACCTCGATGGTCGGGGCGCCCGCGGCGATGGTGAGGTCCCGGATGGTGGCGGTGCCGCTCAGCACCGGGGCGTTGGTCGGCCCGGCCGGGATCAGCACGTCGTCGGTGAGCGCCGGCACCTGGCCGGTGCTCCAGTTGCCGGCATTGAACCAGTCGCTGCTCACGGCGCCGGTCCAGGTGACGACCGGGGCGGCCGGCGGCCAGTTGACCACCGCGCCGTTGTTCGCCTGGAAGAACGGCGCGCCGGCGGCGGGGATCGAGTTGACGACGTCGATCACCAGCGGCACCGACGGGCCGTCGAGGTCATTGGCCACGAGGTGGAAGCCGCCGGCGCTCAGCGCCGTGCTGAAGGTCAGCGCGTCGAAGGTGAACGGCACGCCCGAGCCGACGTTGTTGACCGTGAGCGCCGTGCCGACGGGGTTCTGGTTGGCGAAGGCGACGTGGTCGAAGGCGCTGATGAGCCCGCCCGACAGGATGAGGGGCACGCCGTCGAAGGTGAGGGCGGTGTTGCTCCCGGTGGCCGTGAGGTCGGCGCCGCCGGCGGTGATGCTCCCCGCGCCGGAGACGACGGGCCCGCTGCCGCTGGGCGGGGTGGAGATCAGCTGCCCGGCCACGGTGACGTTGGAGAGCAGGGTCAGCGTGGCCGAGACCCCGGTGACATTGAGGTCCTGGAGGCGGCTGTTGACCGGGTCGGCCATGAAGAGGGTGCTCGTGGACGGCCCGCCCAGCACCACCCGGTGGTTGCCGCTGGCAAAGAGCGACGTGGGGACGGGACCGGCCTGGCCGAGGCTCTGCGTCTGGATCACGCCGGAGGTGAGGTGACCCGTCTCGTCGCCGCCCCCGAACTGGATGAAGCCCGCCTGGACGAAGTCGCCGGAATTGGTCATGGTGAGCAGCCCGGTGCCGGCGCCGATGTTCACCGAACCCTGGCCCGCGTTGAGCGTGTTGCCGGAGAGGATCAGCTCGCCGAAGATGTCGGCGTTGCTCGCCGTGCCCAGGTCGACCGTGCCGTTCAGCGTGGCGGTGGCCCCGGCCGGGACGGTGAACGTGACGTCGCTGAAGTTGCCCCGCACGGTGCCGAGCACCTGGACGACGTCGGTGCAGCAGCCCTGCACCAGGCCGGGCGCATCGAGCGCGCCGGTCACCGTGAGTGACACGTCGCCGAGGCCCAGGATGGCGCCGGCCTGGACGGTCAGTTTGTTGACCGTCGGCGAGCTGGCGATCAGCGGCTGGTTGGCCGGCCCGGCCGGGATCACCACGTCGGATGTGGGGCCCGGGACGGTGCCGCCGCTCCAGTTGCCGGGGGTGTCCCAGTCGGTGTTGACGGCGCCGGTCCAGGTGACGGCGCCCGCCACGGCCGGCCAGTTGATGACGGCGCCGTTGATGGCCTGCGTGAAGCCGCCGGCCGTCGCGGGGGTCGGGTTCACCAGGTCGACGACGAAGGGCGAGGGCGTGGGCCCGTCGGCGTCAGTGGCGGACAGGTACAGGCCGCCGCCGGTGGGCGTGGTCGAGAAGACGGCGTTGGTCAGGGTCACCGGAAAGGCCCCGTTGCCGGTGAGGCTCAGCTGGGTGACCGTCGGATTCATGTTCTGGAACGTCAGCGGCTGCTGGAACGACAGGATCCCCGAGACGTCAGTGGACGCGAGGCGGACGTTGTCGAAGACCGTGGCCGTGCCCTGCAGGACGTCGCCCACGCTGAGCAGGCGGTTACTGCCCGTGATGGTGAGCGTCCCGGGGCCGGTCAGCGACAGGAGACCATGGGCGTGCACATCGCTGCCGAGCGTGACCGTGTGGGTGGCGCTCGGGTTGAGCTGCAGTGCCTCGAAGTGACTGCTCCCGGGGACGCTCCCGGGGGTGGCGAACGTCACCGTCGTGGCCGGCCCCTGCAGGTTCAGTACGGTCTGGTGGGTTCCCGAGGGGTGGTAGCTGTCGGGGCTGTTGGTGGCCAGCTGGGTGAAGTTCCCCCCGACCGCAATGACACCGTTGCTCAGGCTCCCCAGCTGGTTGGGTCCGTCGAAGGTGGCGTTGCCGTTGACCACGAGCGCGCCGCCGGCCGCCTGCACCAGCAGGGCCGCCGGTCCGCTGGCGATGAAATCGCCGCTGACCAGGAGCGTGCCGGTCTGGAAGTCGAGCGTGTCGCTGACGGTGACCGATCCGCTGACCCCGGTGCCGCCATTCAGCAGCGTGCGGCCGGTGATCACCAGGTCGGTGCCGATCGACGCCCCGGACAACCGCTTGCCCGCCCCCGCCATGATCACCCGGTCCACGCCCGGCGTGCCGATGATGAGGCCGGCCGGGGCGTCGAGGTCGCCGAAGACCTGCAGGAAGTGGCCGGCGAGGTCCACGGTCGCGGAGGTGGCGAGCACCAGGCTGTCCACGGCCACGGTGGCCGAGAGGGTCGGCGCGTTCGGCGTGCCGGCGGGGATGAAGACGTCGTTGGTGGCGCCGGGCACGCTGCCGGAGGACCAGTTCCCCGCGACGCTCCAGTCACCACTCACCGCGCCGGTCCAGGTGAACACCGGCGTCGCCGCCGGCCAGTTGACCACCGCGCCGTTGGTCGCGTTCACCAGCCCGCCGCTGGCGGCGGGCGTGGGGTTGAAGAGGTTCACCACCACGGCGTTGTTGTCGAGCGGGGTGATGTCGTCCACGTCGAGGTAGACGCCCGGGAAGGGCGGCACCGTCGTGAAGGCGATGTTGGTCAGCGTGAGCGGGGCCGCGGCCGGGAGGCCCGGGTGGCGGAGGTAGAGCCGGGAGCTCGACCCGCTCGTGAAGATGAGGTCGTTGAGCGCGACCGGGACGGCCGCGCCCGGCTCGATCCAGAGCTGCGCGTTGCTGAACGTCACCGGCGCCCCGTTGGCGAGGAGCCCGGTGTGCAGCGACTGGGTGAAGCTCACGCCATTGAGGGTGCCGCCGGCGGGCAGGGTCGTGGTGCCCAGGACGTAGGCGCCGCTCTGCAGGCTCAGGGTGCCGCCGCCCACCCATTCCAGCTCCTGCAGGTGGCTCGAACCGGCGCCCGGCCCGGGCGACTGGATCGAGAGGGTCGGGTTGGCCCCGGTGAGGCGGGTCTTGTGCGTGCCGCTGGCGGCCAGGGCGGCGGCGTTGCCGCTCTGGGTCAGCGAGCCCCCCACCTGCAGCACGCCGGCGGTGAGCAGCCCGGTCTCGTCGCCGCCGCCGAAGTTGGCGGTGCCGGTCACCAGCACCGAGTCGAGCGGGTTGGTCATCGTCAGCGTGCCGCCGGCGGTGGTGTTGAAGAGGTTGGTGACCACGAGCGTCTGGCCGCCCAGGGCGAGGCCGCCGCCGGTGCCGATGACCAGGTCCGTGACCACCATCCGCCCGGCCAGCGTGTAGGTGCCGCTGACGTTCACCGTGATGGGGCTGGGGATGTTCGTGGTGCGGACGGTGCGCGCCGCGCCGGTCAGGGCGATGGTCTGGGTGCCGCCGCCGCCGCTGGTGAGGTTGCCGGCGTCGTCGAGGTCGCCGGTCAGCGTGAGCGTCATGGTGCCGACGAGCGTGAGCGCCGCGCCGGGCTGCAGGGTCAGGCCCTGGATGCCCGTCGAGGTGCCGAGGACCGGCATGTTGCTCGGTCCCGCCGGGATGGTCACGTCGGTGGTGGCGGTCGGGACCTGGCCGTCACTCCAGTTGCCCGCCGTGGTCCAGGCAGTGCTGACGGCGCCGGTCCAGGTGCCGGGCGCCACGCCGGCGGGCCAGTTGACGGTGGCGTTGCTGGTCTGCACCCGCCCGCCGTTGCTGAGCGGGTTCGGGTTCAGCATGTCGATCACCAGCGGCACCCCGTCGCTCGGGTTGCTGTCCGTGGCGTCGAGGTAGAAGCCGCTGGTCGGCACCACGCTGAAGCTCACGTCCTGGAACGGCAGCGGCGCCGCCGCGCCCGGGTGGGTGATCGTCAGCGGCGTGGCCGTCGGCGCGTAGCCGGTGAAGCTCACCGTGTCGAAGGTCACCACCGTGCTGCCGGCGAAGTTGAGCAGCAGGTTGTTGAACGTGAAGTTGCTCACGTTGAGGATGGTGGTGAACAGGGTGCTGCCGTTGCCGGAGAGCGTGCGCACCGCCGTGGGCGTGACGCCCGCGGTGCCACCGTGGCAACAAGGAGGTCGCTGGTAGCCGCCGAGCGCCGCCGGCGCTGTTGGCGATGATGACGTTCTGGAACCGGCCGGCGCCGAAGCCCGGCGCGGCGAAGTTGAGGGTCTGGGCGCCGGCGCCGTCGAAGAAGACGGTGTGTGGGACCCGCTGCCGATGAACGTGGTGCCGGGACCGGTCTGGGTGAAGTTGCCCGAGACGTAGAGCACGCCCGCCGTGAGCGAGTTGGTCTCGTCCCCGCCGCCGAAGGTGACGCTGCCGTTCACCTCGATGGTGTCGGCCGCGTTGTTCATGACCAGCGTGCCGCCGCCCGTCGTGACCAGTTGCCGTTGATGGTCCACTTGTCGCCGGTGTTGGGCGAGAAGAACGCCGCCGTGCCGCCGATCGTCACGTCACCGTTGAGCGTCACCTTCGCCCCGCTCAGCCCGGCCGACAGGAACGATGTCCCCGTCACCACCGCCGCCGGGCTCCCGGTCACCGTCACCGCCCCGCTCGGGTTCCAGAACGCGCTGCTGCCGCTCAGGACCAGCGGTCCGCTGCTGCCGCCGTTCTGCTCCAGGAATGCCGCCGCGCCGCTCAGCGTCACCGGGCCGAAGCTGTTGGGTCCCGGGCCGGTGGCATCCACGAACGCGCGGTCCCCGCTGAGGGTCGTGGGCCCGCTCACCGTCAGGGCCGCCGCGCTCTGCGTCAAAACGCCTGAGCCTGCCGGGTCAGGTTCGCGATCGCCAGCGAGCCGTTGGCAAGGTCGATGAACTGGTTGTCCGGCAGCACCACGCCCTGGGCCACCGTGAATGCCCCCGCCACCGTCAGCGCCGCCCCCGTGCCCGTGAACGACAGCGCCCCGATCGTGATGCTGCCCGTCGCCGTCGGTGCGTTGGGCGTCCCCGCCGGGATCCGCACGCT
>JBGAPX010000147.1:0-8406 GCA_044221045.1 Gemmatimonadales bacterium | reverse complement strand
TCTTCCAGGCGCTGGCGGCCGGGGCGCCCACCGGAAGCTTCCCGCGGTACTGGAGCGGCCGCCGCGCCTACTGGACGGTCGTGGGTCTCGACGCGGCGCGCGAGGAGGCGCTCTTCAACGAGGACGGCGCGGCCGAGGCCGGCAAGGGCGACTTCTCGGTGGAGCCGTTCCTGCGCGACGGCGGCCGCACCCTGAGCTGGCACGACGTGACGCCGGTGCCCGCGCTGGAGGATGGGGTGCTGCCGATCCCGTCGACCACCTGGCGCACGCCGGGCCTCTCGCTCACGGTCACCGCCTTTGCCGTCGGGGAACCGAGCCACCCGAACCTCGTGCTCCGGTACCGGGTGCGGAACGACGGGCGGACCTCCCGCACACCCACGCTGTATGCGGCGGTGCGCCCTTTCCAGGTCAATCCGCCCAGCCAGTTCCTGAACACCACCGGCGGCGCCGCCCGCATTGACAGCGTCCGGTGGACCGGCCGGGCGCTGAAGGTGAACGCGGACCGCCTGGTGATTCCCCTGACGCGTCCCGCGGCGGTCGGCGCCAGCAGCTTCGACGCCGGCGAGATCGCGGGCCACCTGCTGCGGGGCACGCTGCCGGTGGTCTCGCGGGCGCGGGATCCCTTCGGCGCGGCCTCGGCGGCGCTGGCCTGGCCACTTACGCTCGCGCCGGGCGACTCCGCCAGCGTGTACCTCGAGGTGCCGCTCAACCCGGGGGGACGTCAGGCCCTGCCCGCGAACGACCCCGCCGTCGTGGAGCAGGCGCTCGATGAGACCCGCGGCTGGTGGCACGAACGGCTGGAGCGGAGCCGGATCCTGCTGCCGCCCCCCGGCGACCACCTCGCCCGCACCATCGAGAGCACGCTGGCCTGGATCCTCGTCAACCGCGATGGCCCGAGCATCCAGCCCGGGTCCCGCAGCTACGAGCGCTCCTGGATCCGCGACGGATCGCTCACGTCCGCCGCGCTGCTCCGCTTCGGGCACCCGGAGGTGGTGCGCGACTTCACGCGCTGGTTCGCCGGCTTCCAGTACCCCAGCGGCAAGGTGCCCTGCTGCGTGGACACCCGTGGGGCCGATCCCGTCCCGGAACATGACAGCCACGGGCAGCTGGTGTACCTCGTGGCGGAGTACTGGCGACACACCGGGGACACCGCGCTGGTCCGGGAACTGTGGCCCCGCGTGACCGCGGCAGTCCGCTATCTCGACTCGCTGCGCCAGACCCGGCGGACCCCGGAGTATCGCTCCGGGCCCGGGCAGGTGTTCTTCGGGCTGCTGCCCCCCTCGATCAGTCACGAGGGATACTCCGCCAAGCCGATGCACTCGTACTGGGATGACATCTTTGCCCTGCGCGGGTTCACCGACGCCGCGGTGCTCGCGGGCGTGCTCGGAGATGCGGGGGCGTCGGGCCGGTATGCCGCGCTGCGCGACGAGTTCCGGGCCGACCTCCTGGCCTCCTGGCAGCGGGTGATGGCGCGGGATGGCATCGACTACCTGCCCGGTGCCGCCGACCTCGGCGACTTCGACGCCACATCGACCACGGTGGCGGTCGCGCCGGGCGGGCTCCAGGGCGCGCTGCCCGACACGGCGCTCCGCGCCACCTTCGAGCGCTACTGGCGACAGGCGCGCGCCCGCGCCGACAGCAGCAGCGCGTGGGAGAACTACACGCCGTATGAGCTGCGCACGGTGGGAACGCTGCTCCGCCTCGGGTGGCCCGATCGGGCCCGCGCGCTGCTGGAGCAGTTCCTGGCCGACCAGGAGCCGATGGCCTGGAACCAGTGGCCGGAGGTGGTCTGGCACGACCGCCGGGCACTCAAGTTCATCGGCGACAGCCCGCATACCTGGGTCGGGTCGGACTTCCTGCGTTCCGCGGCCGACCTCTTCGCCTACGAGGATGAAGCCGACGGGTCCCTGGTGCTTGGTGCGGGACTCGACCCCCGCTGGCTCGAGGGCGAGGGGGTCCGGGTGCAGCGGCTCGGCACCTGGTGGGGACCGCTGAGCTACACCGCGCGGCGAGACGGCGCCTCGGTGCGCGTCAGCCTGGCCGCTGGACTCCGGCCGCCGCCGGGCGGCATCCGGGTCGCGGCGCCGGCCGGGCCCCCGCCCAGCCGGATCCTGGTGGATGGCGAGCCGCAGTCGGCGGGCGCCGACGGCATGGTCGTGGTCCGCCGGGTGCCGGCGGAGATCATCTTTGCCTACTGACCGAAAGGGAGGGTGTCCGTGACACCCTGTGCAGCGCTGCTGTCGAATGGCCGGTACCGCGTGTTCCTGTCGGGTGCCGGCGCCGGGGCCTCCTGCTTCGAGGACCTCGCGCTGACCCGCTGGAGCCGCGACGGCACCCGTGATGCCGAGGGGGTGCTGCTCTACGTCCAGGACCTCGACCGGGGGCTGACATGGGCCGCCGACCTCGCCGATGGCCGGCCTGCCCGATGGCGGCGCGGGGCCGAGTCGCCGCGGCCGCGCGCGTGTGGCGCGGCACGACGGCGACGTGAGCACCCCGCCCTCGACGTCTGCGTGGACCCCGGCGCCGACCGCGAACTGCGGGTGCTCACCCTCTACACCACGCCGCCACCCCGCGCCGCGTGGCGGTGACGAGCGTGGAGGTGGCGCTTCCCAACCACCCGGCGGATGCCGCCATCCCGCCTTCTCCGTTGTTCGTCCAGACCGAGCAGGTCCCCGGCGAGGCGCTGCTGGCCTGCCGGCGCCCGCGCAGCCTGGCGGAGCGCCCCGTCTTCCTGGGCCACGGATTGCAGCTGGCGGGCACCGGCCGCGCCCCCCGGGCGGAGTGGGAGACCGACCGGGCCCGGTTCATCGGCCGGGGCCGGAGCGTGCGGCAGCCCGCGGCGCTCGCCGCGGGTGCCAGGCTCTCCGGGACCACCGGTAACGTGCTCGATCCGGTCCTGGCCCTGCGGCGCACCGCGACAATCCCGGCCGGCGGCTCGGTCCGGTTCGTCGCGATCCTCGCCGTCGGCGGGGGCCGCGAGCGGGTGCTCGAGCAGCTGACCGCGACGCCGGACCAGGTGGTGGCCGCCTTCGCCGGCGCCGCGGCCGCCGCCGGCGCCTGGCTCGAGGAGGCCGGCCTGACCGAGGCCTGGCGCCGCGAGCTCCCGAGGTTCACCGGCGCCCTGTGCTACGGCGCATCGGTACCCGAGCCGGGCGCACCGCTCCCCGCGCCGAGCCCGCTCACGACCGGCGACCTCGCCGCCCTGGGACTCTCCGGCCGCAATCCGCTGGTCCTGGCCCGGGTCTCCACCGACGCGGATCGCCTCGGCGCGATCGCGCTGGCACGGGTGGCGAACTACTGGCGGTCGGCCGGTGTCCCGGTGGACTGCCTGGTGCTGCTCGACGAGGTGCGCGAGCTCAACCTCCCGAGCACGCGCGGCACGGGCTCGGTGACGCTGCTCCGCCACGCCGTGGAAGTGCCGCCCGACCTGCTGCGACTGGCGCTGCGTACCGCCTGCCTCACCATGGGCCCGGCGGGCCCCACCGTGCCGGCGGCCCCGGCCGTCGTCCCCACGCGCTCCCCGGTGGCCCCTACGCCCCGCGAGCAGGGGCGGCCGGAGCCGCTGCAGTTCTTCAACGGGTTCGGCGGCTTCTCCGCCGATGGCCGCGAGTACGTCATCCGCCTGCCCTGGGCCCGGGGTGAGCACCAGCGGCCGCCGCAGAGCTGGACCAACGTCATCGCCAACGAGGAACTCGGTTTCCTGGTGACCGAGGCCGGCGCCGGGTACACCTGGTGCGGCAACAGCCGCGAGAACCGGCTGACGCCCTGGAGCAACGACCCCATCGGCGACCCGCACGGCGAGGCGCTCTACCTCCGGGATGCCGCGAGCGGCCGGGTGTGGTCCCCGACGCCGGGCCCGATCGGCGGCGCGGGCGACTACGAAGTACGCCATGGCTTCGGCTACACGGTGCACCACCACCGCAGCGACGGGCTCGACCAGTCCGTCACCAGCTTCGTGCCGCGACACGACGGGCTCAAGCTGGTGCGGGTGCGGGTGGCCAACCTGGGGCGCTCCACCCGGCGGCTCGAGCTCACCCACTACGTCGAGTGGGTGCTCGGCGGGCTGCGACAGGACACCGCGCGCTACGTCGTCACTGAGCGCGACGCGGCGACCGGCGCCATCTTCGCCATGAACCCGTGGAACGGGGAATTCTCGGCGCGTACCGCCTTCGCGGGCGCCCTGCCCCTGGCAGGGGCCACGCTCCTCGACGCCACCGCCGACCGGGCCGCCTTCCTGGGTCGGGGCGGCGATCCCGCCCACCCGGCGGCCGTCCTCACGGGAGCGCCGCTCGACGGCCGGACCGGCGCGGGGCTCGACCCGTGCGCCGCCTTCCGGGTGGAACTCGCGCTCGCGCCGGGCGCGAGCGCGGAGTGCGTCTTCCTGCTGGGGCAGGCGCCCGGTCGTGACGCCGCGCGGGCCCTGCTGCGCCGCTATCAGGGCGAGGCGTCGGTCACCGGTGCCTTTGACGGCATCGTCGCCTTCTGGCGCGACCTGCTGGGCCGGGTGCAGGTCCGCACCCCGTCCCAGCCACTCGACCTGATGGTGAACGGCTGGCTTGCCTACCAGAACCTCGCCTGCCGGGTCTGGGGCCGCTCCGCCTTCTACCAGAGCGGCGGCGCGTACGGCTTCCGTGACCAGTTGCAGGATGCCGCGGCGCTCGCCTACCTCGACCCCGCCCTCACCCGGCGCCAGATCGTACTGCACGCCTCCCACCAGTTCGCCGAGGGTGACGTGCTGCACTGGTGGCATCCGCCAATGAGCAAGGGGATCCGCACCCGCTTCTCCGACGACCTCCTCTGGCTGCCCTACATCACCGCGGGCTACGTGCAGCAGACCGGCGATGCCTCCGTGCTCGACGACGACGCCCGGTTCCTGGCCGCCCCCGCCCTGCCCCCAGGCGAGGACGAGACTTTCCTCCATCCTGCCGAAGCGGGCGAGTCAGGAACGGTGTACGAGCACTGCTGCCGCGCGCTTGACCGTTCACTGACCCGCGGCGTGCATGGCCTGCCGTTGATGGGCACCGGGGACTGGAACGACGGCATGAACCGCGTCGGGCGGGAGGGCCGGGGCGAGAGCGTGTGGCTCGGCTTCTTCCTCTACCATATCCTCGACGGCTTCCGGCCCCTGGTCGAGGCACGGGGCGACGCCGGGCGGGCGACCCGCTACCGCGAGTACCAGACCCGGCTTCGGGAGGCCCTCAACGCCGACGGCTGGGATGGCGCCTGGTATCGTCGCGCATGGTATGACAATGGCGCCCCACTGGGGTCGGCGGGGAGCGATGAGTGCCGGATCGACGCGATCGCGCAGGCCTGGGCTGTCCTCTCCGGCGCCGCTCCGGCCGACCGCGCCGCGCAGGCCCTCAACTCCCTCGAGGATCACCTGGTCTCGGAGCGCGACGGCATCATCCGGCTGCTGACGCCGGCGTTCGACCGGACCCCGCACGACCCTGGCTACATCAAGGGATACCTGCCTGGCGTGCGCGAGAACGGGGGCCAGTACACCCACGGCGCGCTCTGGGCCGTGCGCGCGCTGGCCGAGGCGGGCCGCGGCGACCGCGCTGCGCGGCTGCTCGAGATGCTCTCGCCGGTGACCCGCACCCGCACCCCCGGCGACGTCCGGACGTACCAGGTGGAGCCGTACGTCATTGCCGCCGATGTCTACGGCGTTGTGCCGCACCTGGGGCGCGGCGGGTGGACCTGGTACACGGGGTCTGCGGGCTGGATGTTCCGGGTGGCGCTGGAGTCGGTGCTCGGCCTGACCGTGGTGCAGGGCACGCACCTGGCGCTGCGGCCCTGCATCCCCGCCGAGTGGCCGGGGTACAGCATCCACTATCGCCTGCCGGGCGGCGGCACCAGCTACGAGATCAGCGTGGAGCAGGCCCCGCGGCGGCCGGAGGGCACCGTCGCCACGCTGGACGACGCGCCGGTCGAGGTGCGCGACGGCGCGATCTGGCTGCCGATCATGCGGGACGGCCGTTCCCACGCCGCGCGGGTGGTGCTGGGACGGGATGTCGGTCCGGTATACCGGGAACGGTAGGTGGCCGGCGGCATCAGCCGGCCAGCGAAGCGCCGTGGGTGCGGATGACCTCGGCGTAGAACCGGGCGCTGGCCTTCGGCGTCCGCTCCTGGGTGGTGAAGTTCACGTGGACGAGCCCGAAGCGGCGGGAATAGCCGCAGCTCCATTCGAAGTTGTCGAGCAGCGACCAGGCGAAGTACCCGCGCAGGTCCGCGCCCTCCTGGATGGCCCGGTGGGCCGCCCGCAGGTGACCGCGGTAGTAGTCCACCCGGAGGGGGTCGTCCACCACGGGGCCGGCGGCGGCGGGCGCATCCTCGAAGGCCGCGCCGTTCTCCGTGATGTACAGCGGGATCCGCCCGTAGCGGGCGGTCACCCAGGTGAGCACGTCGGTGAGCGCCTGGGGATACACCTCCCAGTCCATCAGGGTGTAGCGATGCTGCGGCTGCCGGACGCGGCCGAAGCGCATGGGCCAGACCGACGAGTCGTCGCGGGTGACTGACCGGGTGTAGTAATTGATGCCGAGGTAGTCGAGCGGCTGCCGGATCAGGTCGAAGTCCGCCGCGGGAAAGGCCGGCCAGGCCTCGCCGAAGATCTCGCGCAACTCGTCGGGATAGCGGCCGAGCAGCACCGGGTCGAGGTAGTACCGGTTCATGTACGCTTCGGCCCGGCGCGTGGCGGCGAGGTCTTCGGGCCGGTCCGATGCCGGGTACTTGGGCTCGAGGTTCACCACCAGGCCGGCCTGGGCGCCCCCGGCCGCGCGGATGGCCTGCATCCCCGCGCCATGGGCCCGCAGCAGGTTGTGGCTGGCGAGTGGCGCCTCGAAGAGGGACCGGTGCCCGGGGGCGTGGACGCCGTAGAGGTAACCGCCGTCGGCGGAGACCCAGGGCTCGTTGAGCGTGGTCCAGAGCGACACCCGGTCGCCCAGGGCGCGCACCATCACCTCGGCGTACTCGGCGAACCAGCCGGCGATGTCCCGGTTGAGCCACCCCCCGCGGTCGTCGAGCGCGGCCGGCAGGTCCCAGTGGTAGAGCGTCACCGCGGGCCGGATGCCGGCGGCCAGGAGCAGGTCCACCAGCCGGTCATAGAAGGCCAGGCCAGCCGGGTTCACCCGGCCCCGGCCCTCGGGCAGCACCCGGGCCCAGGCCACGCTGAAGCGGTAGGCGGTGAGCCCGAGCGCCCGCATCAGCTCCACGTCGCCGGCGGCGCGGCGGTAGTGATCGCAGGCGAGGTCACCGGTGTCGCCGCCGGTGATCAGGCCGGGGGTGCGGGAGAAGCGGTGCCAGATGTTCTGGCCCGCCCCGTCGGCCAGGGGTGAGCCCTCGATCTGGTAGGCGGAGGTGGCGGCCCCCCAGAGGAAGCCGTCGGGGAAGCGATAGGATTCGGACATTCTCGCCGGGGTGGTCAGATGGCCCGAGTGCAGCTGGAGGCGGTCCGGAAGATATACGTGGAATCGGGCCGGGAGCAGGTGGCCGTCCACGACGTCTCCCTCGAGGTGGCCGACGGGGAGTTCGTGGTGCTCGTGGGCCCCTCGGGGTGCGGCAAGAGCACCACGCTCCGCATGATCGCGGGCCTGGAGGACATCTCCGCGGGCACCATCCGCATCGGCGACCGCGTGGTGAACGACGTGGCCGCCCGCGATCGCGACATCGCGATGGTGTTCCAGAACTACGCCCTCTACCCCCACATGTCGGTGCGGGACAACCTCGCCTTCGCGCTCACCCTGCGGAAGCTGCCGCCGGCCGAGATCGCCGCGCGGGTGGCGGAAGCGTCGCGGCTCCTCGGACTCGACGACCTGCTGGATCGGAAGCCACGGCAGCTCTCCGGCGGGCAGCGGCAGCGGGTGGCGGTGGGCCGGGCCATCGTGCGCCAGCCGCAGGTCTTCCTGTTCGACGAGCCGCTGTCCAACCTCGACGCCAAGCTGCGGGTGCAGATGCGCCGGGACATCGCGGCCCTGCGCCGCCGGCTCAACGCCACCACGATCTACGTCACCCACGACCAGGTCGAGGCCATGACGCTCGGGGACCGGATCGTCGTGATGCAGGACGGCCGGGTGCAGCAGGTGGACGCGCCGCTCGCGATCTACCAGCGGCCGGTCAACACCTTCGTGGCCACCTTCATCGGGAGTCCGCCGATGAACCTGGTGCGGGGCCGGCTCGAACGGGACGCCTTCGTTGGCGAGACGCCGGGCTTCCGGCTCCCGCTCGGGCCGGGGAGCCACCGCCCGCCCGTGACCGTGGGACAGCCGGTGGTGCTCGGCGTGCGGCCGGAGTCCTTCACCCTGCAGCCGGCTGGCCAGGGCGGCATCGTGGCCCAGGTGGGTGAAGTGGAGCCGCTGGGCAGTGAGACGATCCTGACGCTGGATGCGGCGGGGGTGCCCCTGACGGCGCGGC
>JBGAPX010000146.1:0-8155 GCA_044221045.1 Gemmatimonadales bacterium | reverse complement strand
GCAGCAGCTTTCCCGCCCGGCTCGCGCGCCCCGGCACGCTCACCGTCCTGGACATCACCAAGTACTTCGGCGACGCCACCGGCGGCATCCGCACCTACCTGCTCGCCAAGGCAGCGTACGTCGCGGCGCGCGCCGACCTGCGCCAGCTCCTCGTCATCCCCGGGCCGCACGATGGCCTGGGGCAGGCGGGCCACGTGCGCTGTTACCGGCTCAAGGGGCCGCGGATTCCGTTCGACCAGTCCTACCGGTTCCTGCTGGCCACACGCACCACTCGCCGGATCCTCGAGCATGAGCGCCCCGACCTGATCGAGGTGGGCAGTCCCTGGCTGGTCCCGTGGATCACCCGGCGGGCCAACCGGCGCCTGGCGGCGCCGCTGGCGTGGTTCTACCACACTCATTTTCCCCGCATCATCGACCCGCTTGGCACCGGCGGGATGCGCGGCCGCCTGGCACAAGCGGCGTGGACGTACGTCCGCCGGCTGTCGCGGATGTTCCGCGGCATCCTCGCCGCGAGCGAGAGCATGGCGCGCGAGCTGGAACAGGAAGGCGTCGGGCCGGTGCACCGCGTGGCGCTCGGCGTGGACCTCTCGTGCTTCCACCCCGATCTCCGGGCCGGCGCCGCCGAGACCCGGCGCCGGTACGGGCTGCCGGAGGCGCCGCTGGCCATGTACGTCGGGCGCTTCACCGAGGAGAAGCAGCTCGACCTGCTCCTCGCCGCGTGGCCCGCGGTTGAACGCCGCACGGGCGCGTGGCTGGTGCTGGTGGGGTCGGGGCCACGGGAGGCGCGGCTGCGAGCCCTGGCCGACGGCAAGCAGGTGCGGTTCATCCCCTACGTGCGGGACCGCCACGAGGTCGCGCGCCTGCTCGCCGCCGCCGAGCTGTACCTCTCTCCGGGCCCGGCGGAGAGCTTCGGCCTGAGCGCCCTCGAGGCGATGGCTACGGCGACCCCGGTGCTCTCGGTCGATGCCGGCGCCGTGGCCGACCGGGTGCGGGCCTCCGGCGCGGGGGCGCTCTACGCCGTGAACGACGCCGGGGCCTGCGCCGAGGCAGCGCTCACGCTCCTGCGCGGCGGGGGGCAGGCCCTCGGCCAGGTGGCCCGGGGCTTCGCGGAACGGCACCACGCCTGGGAGCAGGCGTTCGACGGGATCTTCGCGGTTTATCGCGCGTTGCTCGCCGGGGGGCGGTGATCTTGCTGCCCCCCCTCGCCGCGCATGGCATCTGCCTGGGACTCGTCGCGATCGACCTGGCCGCGCGCGCGTTGCGCATCCGCGCCTGCACCCGTGCCGCCGGCCACCCGATCACGGTGCGGCATGCCGTGCAGCTCAACGCCTGGGGCGACGCAGCCGCCGGCCTCACGCCGCTGCGCGCCGGCGGCGAGGCGGCCCGCCTCGCGGGGCTGCTCCGCGCCGGCGTGCCGGCGGCACAGGCCTTCCTCGCCATCGGGGTCGAGGTGGTGCTCGCCTACCCGGTGGTCTTCGCGTTCGGGGGAGTCCTGCTGTGGCGCTATGCCCCGGCCTGGTGGAGCCAGGCGGCCCCGGCGCTGCGCGGCCGCCTCGATGAGGGCTGGCCCTGGCTGGCGCTCGTGATGGCCCTGAGCCTTGCCGCCGGGATCGGTGCCTGGCGCTGGCGGCGGGTGCCCCTGCGGGAACCGGAGCGCGGCGCGCGCCGGCTCCGCGCGGGCGGGGCGCGGCTCCCCTGGCCGGCGCTCCTCGTCTGCCTGCCAACGTCCCTCGTCAACGTGGTCACCCGCACCCTGGTGCTGCCCGTGCTCGCCGCGACGCTCCCCGCCCCCCCGGCGCCCGGGGTGCTTCTCGTGGGCAGCTTCGTCCTCCTCTACAGCCAGCTGGTGCTGCCTACCCCGGCGGGCGTGGGTGCGGTGGACCTGGCGCTGCTCGGCGGCGCGGCCGGCCAGCTCGATGGCGGAGTGAGCCTGCTCGTCGCGTGGCGCTTCTACACGGTCGGCGCCGGGGTCCTCCTCGGCGTCGGCCTCGCACTTCAGGCCTTCGGCGTGGGCCCCCTGCGCCGGGCGGTGACCCGGTTCGCCCGGCGTCCGCGGGTCACCCCGGGGGAGGACCCATCGCCACCAGCATGACCGTCCGCTCCAGCGCCTCCAGCACGCCGTGCGGCATCCCGGCCGCTGCCCAGACCACGTCGCCGGCCACCGCGTCGAAGACGTCCTCACCCACCTGCATCCTCGCCTTTCCCGACGCCACGAAGTAAAATTTGTCCGCGGCGGCGTGGGCGTGGACATGCTGGCCCTGGCCCGGCTCGAAGCAATTGAGACCGGCAAACAGCCCGGCGCCCTGGAAGAGGTCCCCCTTCGTGGCCTTCCCTGAAGCGAACCGGGCCTCCGCCGGCAGGTGTCGCCGCGCCATCGTCATCGTTCCACCCTTCGCCAAAGTGTCGAGCCGCCGAGTCGTCGAGCCGCCAAGGAACACTCCATGACCACCCGCATCGAGAAGGACCCGCTCGGCGAGAAGCCGGTACCGGCCGAGGCCCTCTACGGCATCCAGACCGTCCGGGCCGCGGAGAACTTCCCCATCTCCGGGCTGCGTCCCCTGCCGGCCTTCGTGGATGCGGTCATCTGGATCAAGCGCTCCGCCGCCCTCACCCACAGGGAAACGGGCCGCCTGGAGGCGCGCCTCGCGGAGGCCATCGTCCAGGCCGCCGACGAGGTCCTCGGCGGCCGGCATCGCGACCAGTTCATCGTGGACGTGTACCAGGCCGGCGCCGGCACCAGCCACAACATGAACTGCAACGAGGTCCTCGCCAACCGTGCCAACGAGATCCTCGGCGGCCGCCGGGGCGAGTACACCCCGGTGCATCCCAATGATCACGTCAACATGGCGCAGAGCACCAACGACGTGATCCCCACCGCGATGCGCCTGGCGACGCTCGCCACGCTGCCCACGACCCTGGGGGCCATGGATACCCTGGCGGCGGCCTTCCTGGCCAAGGGGCGGCAGTTCGACCACGTGATCAAGTCCGGGCGCACCCACCTGCAGGATGCCACGCCGATCCGGCTCGGTCAGGAGTTCACCGCCTACGGCCACACCGTGGCGCGTCACCGCCAGAAGCTGGCCCAGGCCGCCGACTGGCTCCGGGCCATGGGCATCGGCGGCACCGCGGTGGGCACCGGGCTCAACGCCGAGCCCGCGTATCCCGCGCTGATGGTGAAGTACCTCCGGCAGGTGAGCGGACTCGACCTCCACGAGGGCGAGGACCGGATCCAGCTCATGCAGTCCATGGGCGACATCGCCAGCTTCACCGGGGCTTTCCGCGCCTGGGTCCTCGACCTCAACAAGATCGCCAACGACATCCGGCTGCTGGCCTCCGGGCCACGCACCGGCCTCGCCGAGATCCTCCTCCCGGCCGTGCAACCCGGTTCGAGCATCATGCCCGGCAAGGTCAATCCCTCGATCGCCGAGATGGTCAACCAGGTCTGCTACCAGGCCCTGGGGCTCGACACGACCGTGGCCATCGCCGCCGAGGCCGGCCAGCTCGAACTGAACGTGATGATGCCGGTGATGACGCACAATATCGTGTTCGGGCTGATGATCGTGGGCAATGCCACCCGGATGCTGGCGGAGCGGTGTGTGGCCGGCATCGAGGCGGACGAGAAGCTCTGTGCCTACTGGCTGGAACGGAGCCCCGCGCTGGTCACCGCGCTGGCGCCGAAGATCGGCTACGCCGACTCCGCCAAGCTCGCCAAGGAGGCCATCGCCACCGGCCTGACCGTCAAGGAACTGGTGGTGAAGAAGGGCCTCCTGGCCGGCGCCGAACTGGAGGAGGTCCTGGACCTCCGGGCCATGACCGAGATCGGCGTCCCGGGCGGCGTGGGGCTGCCTGGCGGGGGCTGAGCGGGCGCCCGGAGGAGCATGAACGCAACTTTATTCGGAATTCACGATATTCCGCTTGCGGGTTTTCACATACACGTCCATATAGTTCCCCTATGCGAATCACCACCTGGACGGAATACAGCCTGATCATCTCCATTCATCTGGCCCGCCGCGGAGCGTCGGGGAGTGGACCAGTGGCTGCCCGGGAGATCGCCGAGCAGGAGCGGCTTCCCGGGGACTACGTCGAGCAGATCCTGCTAAGGCTCCGTCGGGCCGGCCTGGTCGAGAGCGTGCGCGGCGCCAAGGGCGGGTACTACCTCGCCAAGGACCCGGCGCAGATCTCCATGCGCGACATCATGACCGCCTCGGAGCACCAGACCTTCGAGATCAACTGCGCCACCCACCAGGTCGACAACGACCGGTGCAGTCCCGGCGCGGCCTGCAGCATCCGGCCGGTCTGGCAGGCGCTGCAGCAGCGGGTCGACGAGCTGCTCGGCGGGATCGCGCTCGCCGACCTCATGAAGCACGAGACCCAGGTCCAGGAGCTGGTCGCGATCGCCCCGACCGTCTGAGCAGCTGCACCTCCCGCAGTCCGCGCCCGGCCCCCACACGGCCGGGCGTTATCTTTCCCCCGCATGGATACTCCCCTCCTCGGCAACGACGAGATCCTGCGCTACTCCCGCCACCTCCTCCTGCCGGAGGTGGGGATCGAGGGCCAGCGGAAGCTCAAGGCGGCCCGGGTGCTCCTGGTCGGGGCCGGGGGCCTCGGCTCCCCGGCCGCGCTGTACCTGGCCGCGGCCGGCGTGGGCCGCCTGGGCCTCGCCGAGTTCGACACCGTGGACGTGACCAACCTGCAGCGCCAGATCCTCCACGGAACCGCCGACATCGGCCGCCCCAAGCTCGACTCCGCGCGCGACCGGCTGCAGGATCTCAATCCCCACGTGAGCATCGAGCCTGTCGCCGATCGGCTCACCTCACGGAATGCCCTCGAGGTCCTGGGCCGCTACGACGTCGTGGTCGACGGCAGTGACAACTTCCCCACCCGGTACCTGGTCAACGACGCCTGCGTCCTGCTGGGCAAGCCGCTGGTGTACGGGAGCATCTTCCGCTTCGAAGGCCAGGTCTCGGTCTTTGACGCCGCGCGCGGTCCCTGCTACCGCTGCCTTTACAGCGAGCCGCCGCCCCCGGGCCTCGTGCCGAGCTGCGCGGAAGGAGGGGTGCTCGGGGTGTTGCCGGGCATCATCGGCAGCCTCCAGGCGCTGGAGGCCATCAAGCTGATCCTCGGCGCGGGGGAGTCACTGGTGGGACGCCTGGTGCTCTTCGATGCCCTGCGGCTCCGCTTCCGCGAACTCGGCCTGCGGAAGGACCCGGAATGCCCCATTTGCGGCCCGCGGCCGACCGTGACGTCGCTCATCGACTACGAGGCGTTCTGCGGGATCGGCGCGCCGGCGGCGCTCGGGGAACCGGAGCTGACCGTCGGCGAGTTCGCCGCCCTGCGGCGGGGGCCGGAGCCGCCCGCCGTGCTCGACGTCCGTGAGCCGCATGAGTTCGCGATCGCGCACCTGCCGGGCAGCCAGCTCATCCCCCTCCGCGAGCTCCCCGCGCGCCTGGCCGAGGTGGAGCCCCGGCGCGAGCTGGTGGTGTTGTGTCACCGCGGCGCGCGTTCGCTCCAGGCCGTCCAGCTGCTGCGGGCCGCGGGCTTCCATCGGGCGCGGAGCCTGGCCGGCGGAATCGACGCCTGGGCGGGCGAGGTCGACCCGGACATGGCGCGATACTGAGCGACCGGGACGAGGGGACGATGGGGCACGGGGCGGAGCGCCACGATCCGCCGCACCGCCCGTTGACGCCCCCCCGCGCCCCGGGTAGTTTCTCCGCCCACGCCGAAGTGGTGGAACTGGTAGACGCGCTGCGTTCAGGGCGCAGTGGGCGCAAGCCCGTGGGGGTTCGAGTCCCCCCTTCGGCACTCTCCCCGACGCGGGGCCAAGGCACGCCTTGGCCCCGTTTCACTTCGGGTGCCTTCCCCCGGGCCGAACCCCCTGTCTATCTTCGGGTTACGATGACCTCCCGTGCCCGTCGCAGCCCGGACGCCGAGGGGCGACTCTCGGTCGCGCGCAACCCCAAGGCCACCCACGACTACCACATCCTCGAGACGTGGGAGGCGGGGCTCGTGCTCACGGGCACGGAGGTGAAGTCCCTGCGGAGCGGCAAGGCGTCGATCAAGGAAGGATTTGCACGGGTGGCCAACGGGGAGGTCTTCCTCGAGGGCGTGAACATCACCCCGTACGAGCAGGGCAACCGCTACAACCATGATCCCGTGCGCACCCGGAAGCTGCTGCTGCACCGCCGCGAGATCGAGCGGCTGGTGGGTGCCGTGGAACAGAAGGGGCTCACGCTCGTCCCCCTGGAACTCTACTTCAGTCACGGGGTGGCCAAGGTGACGCTCGCGCTGGGCCGCGGCAAGAAGGCGCACGATCGGCGGGAGGACCTCAAGAAGCGCGACGCCGAGCGGGAGATGGCGCGCGCGATGAGTCGGCGCGCATGATCACCGCCCTCCTGCTGGCCGTGATGGCGTCGGGACCGGGCCCCGCGCCGCAGGTGGTCACGGTGCAGACCCCGCGGGGCATCACCCGCCTGCCCGTGGTCGCGCACGGGCCCGCGGGCCCGGGCGTCTCCGCCGCGGCGTTCGTGGAGGCGCTCAACGGCCGGCTGACGGTGCGCGAACCGTGGGTCGAGGTCACCCTTGCCCGGCAGTCGTTCCGCTTCCTGCTCAACGGCCCGGTGCTGGCCTTCAACGACCGCCTCCAGCCCCTGGCGGGCTGGGCGTGGCGCGGGCGCGACTCCGTCTACCTGCCCCTGCAGTTCCTGGCCGAAGTGCTGCCGGCGGTGCTGGCGGAGCGCTACGACTTCCAGGCGGGGGCGGCGCGGCTGGTGGAATCCGGCCCCCCGGCGGCGGCGCCGGTGGCCCGCCTTCCCAACGGGCTGCGGCCCGGGCACGTGGTGGTGGTGGACGCGGGGCACGGGGGCCGCGACCCGGGGAACCCCGGGCTCTACTTCCCGCGCGGGGTGCGGGAGAAGGACGTCACCCTGGCCATCGGGCTCCTGCTGCGAAACGAGCTGCGCCAGCGCGGGGTGAAGGTGATCATGACCCGGACCACCGATACCCTCATCAACCGCACCGACCGCGCGCCCTTCTGCACCAATGAGTGCGACCTGTTCGTGAGCCTGCACGTGGACGCCCTCGACCCGCGGTCGCGGCGGCGCTACGGCGAGGTCAGCGGCTTCCATACGATCATCGTCGGTGAGGAGAACACCGAGGACGCGGAGCGGATCGCGCGGATGGAGAACGACGCGGTGCGCTACGAGGACGCCCGGCCGGAGCAGGCGCCGGATGAGCTCGAGTTCATCTTCCGCAACCTCCAGATGAACGAGTACCTCCGCGAATCCGCGCGCGCCGCGGAACTGGTCCAGGAGAACGTCGACCTGGTCCACCCGGGGACCAACCGGGGGGTCAAGCAGTCCAACCAGCTTGCCGTCCTCAACACGGCCCGGCGCCCCGCGATCCTCGTGGAACTGGGCTACAGCACCAACCGCGAGGATGCGCGCATCCTCACGGGCCGCAAGTCGCAGGAGGCGCTGGCCGCGGCCCTGGCCGACGCGATCGTCGCCTACCTGCTCGAGTACGAGCGGCGCAGCGGCACCGGTGGGGCGGGGGGGAGCCGGTGAAGCGCGTCGCGTGGTGGCTGCCGCTGCTGCTGCTGGGGGCGGGCTGCGCCTACTACAACGGCATGTACAACGCCAAGCGCCTGGCCGGCCGGGCCCGGAAGGCGGAGCGTGAGGGGCGCACTTTCGACGCCAGTTCCCTCTGGGGGCAGGTGGCCGTGAAGGCCGAGTCGATGCTCGTCCGTCACCCCGGCAGCAAGTGGGACGACGAGGCGCGCCTCCTCCAGGGCACGGCCCAGGCCCGGCTCAAGGACTGCGCCGGCGCCCTGCCGCTGCTGGAGCAGGTCATGGTGCAGGCGGCAAGCCGGGAATTCCGGGAGCAGGCGGCCATGCTCGTCGGGGGCTGCCGCGTCACCCTCGGCGACCCGGTCGGTGCCACGGCGGCCTACGCGCGCCTGACGGATAGCCCCGACCCCGAGCGCCGCAACCTGGCCCTCTACGCCCACGGGCGCGCGCTCCGGATCGCGGGCGACTTCCCGGCGGCCCTCACCGAGCTGTCCGCCTCGGCCGACCGTCGCGCGCCGGCGGAGCGCATGGTGGCCCTCGCGGGTGTCGGGCGGGTGCCCGAGGCGGTCGGCCTCGCCGACTCGCTCCTC
>JBGAPX010000145.1:0-8194 GCA_044221045.1 Gemmatimonadales bacterium | reverse complement strand
CCCGGAGGTCCATCGAGGCAATGCGTTCGATGCAGGCCTGGGTCAACTCGGCCGCGGTCCACCGGCCGTTGGCCAGGCCCGCACTCATCGTCTCCAAGTCCACCTCTACGATCTCCGGTAGCGCACCGTCGGTGGGCGTTGTGGAAAAGTTACTGAAATCAGGTGCGACACTTTTCCCGGCCTGAACGGCAGGAATCGCGGCAGTACCGATTATCCACAGAAAATCTCGCCTGGGGAGCGATGGCAGGTGCGGGGCTTCACCACGTTCGTGCGACATGGGGATCTCCGGGCGAATCGCGTAGCAGGACGCGAGGCGCCCACGGGGTTGGGAGCGGGTCACCGTTTCCATACGGGCTGCGGCCTGTAAGACCTAAAGTGAAGTCTCAAGGTCGAATGTCGCCCAAATCACAGCGCTACTGGCGCTTCCATGCTTGTATATGATCTGCTTTCGAGGGGCTGCCAAGTTCCTGCATGAACTTGCCGACAATGGAGCCATAGCGACCGGATCGGGCACGGGATGTGTTACACCAGGGCCCGGGCGCGCGAGGAACCACCATGTACCGTATCAGGCTCACCTCCGGAGAAGAGGCTGTCTACAGGACCGCCGACGAGCTCGCCCTCGCCGTCCGTTCAGGCGTCCTGAGCCCCAAGTCCCAGGTTTTCCACAAGGCGGCGGATCGGTGGCTTCCGATCGAGGTGCACCCGGACTACCGCGCGGTCGTCACGGGCCCACAGGAAGCCGTCCGGATCCCTGAGCCTGCCTCCCCGTTGCCGCCGGACCCCGTTCCGGCCTGCCCCGCCGCGCCGGTGGTTGAACCAATCGAACTGGCCCAGGCGATCGAGTTCACTGGTGCTTACGAAGCTCCCGGCCCCGGCCCGGCTTCCCCGGAGCCGGCAGCGGTGCCAGAACACGAATACGACCCATCCCTCGACCCCACGCCAGTCGCCACCGTGGCCCGAGGAGCAGACCGGGGCTCCCGAGCACGGAAGCTCCGGGTCATGCTGGCGCTGGCCATGGGGGTTGGCGGCATCTGCCTCGTTGGCGGTGCTGGGCTGGTGGCCGGACCCCGCCTGGCCCGCTGGCTGTCCTCCGTCCGGATCCCCTCCACCGCAGTCCAGGAGGGGATGTCCCCGTTCGATTCCATGCCGCCGCTGCCCCAGGTCGGCCCGGCGGCCGATTCTGCTTGGCCGAGCCCCGGTCTGGCGCCTGGTGGACGCCCGCCTGCCTGGGAGGCATCCCGTACCTACCCCGCCCCGTCCGCGCCATTGCCCCTCAAAGCCGTCCCGCTGGCCAGCGCGGAACCCACCCGAGTCTCCCGTCTGCCGGCCAGCCGGAATGCGGCCCCGACCTACGTCGAGGCCTACGCGGAGGCGCGTGCCGAGATGGACGAGGGCTTCGACTACGTCCAGTTCCGCCGGATGTTCGCCCCCAGCCGGTTCAGCGCCCCGGACAGCATCCGGGCCGCCCGGCGGACGGTCGCGGCGGCCGGGAATATCGTCCGGGTCTACCGTGGCCGTGAGGTGATGCTGGAACAGACGTTCCGGCCCGACGACCCCGGCGGCCGCGGCTCGCTGCGCGAGTCGTTCGAGACCTCGGAATCGGCCCGCGCCCTCCTGGCCGATGTCGACAGCCTCTTTGCCCTGCTGGTGGCCCAGCAGGGGCGGTTCAGCTACCTCGACGGCGCCCTTCGGTTCGCGGAGCCACGCACAGCCCGGGAATACTCGGACTTGCGCCGCCGGATCCAACTCTGCCTCGCCGACTGGCGGGACTCCCACGAGCTGTCCCGCGGGGCCACCATCCCGCGGCTGCTCCAGGCGCTGGGGAACGGCAGCCCGCCTCCGGTGCGCTGACCCCCGGGACGCTTCCCGCCCCATGGGAGGCGAAGTTATACTGCACCATCATGTTCCGCGTCAGGCTCGCCTCCGGGGAGGAGGCCGTCTTCCGTTCGGTCGATGAACTCGCCCTGGGCATCCAGAGCGGGGTGATTTCGCCCGAGGCGATGGTCTTCCACTCCAAGGTCGAGCAGTGGCTGCCGATCACGGTCCATCCCGAATACGCCGCCGCACGCGAGCGGGCGGCCAGCCTGGTGGCCACCGTCGATCAGGAGGACCTCGCGCCGCTGCCCACCGTGGGCGAACTGGTGCATGGCGGCACCGTGCCCGTCTACCAGATGGTGTCCCAGAGTGCCCGGGAACTTGCCGCCCGCAAGCGCCCCGGGTGGATCCTCCCCTCAGCCACGGCAGTCGCGGGCCTGATCCTCCTGGTCGGGGTCAGCCTGGCAGTGCTTCCCACTGCTGATACCTCGGAAGAGGCCATCCGGCTCCGGGACTCCTCCCGAAGCGCCCGGAACCTCCCGCCCCTGCCGCCGCCCGGACAGGCTGTGGAGGCGGGGGCCGCGCTCCGGATGGAGCCCTACAACTTGGCGAACCGCCTGGCACAGACCGGCGAGGTGCTCAGCGCCACCTTCGCCGACAGCGTGCGGGCGCTCGGCCTGGGCGACCTGCTGGCTCTGGATCGGCTCCGCAGCCAGGACAGCGTGGCGGCCCTCCTCGAGCGCCTGCAGGACTTCCGGGTGCTGCGCGCCGGCTTCCGTACCCGCGCGCTGACGGTGGAGAATGCCTACCAGGACTCCGCCAGCCGGATGCTTGCCGCCGGGCGCTGGACCCGCGCCGAGATGTCGGAGTGGCGGGTGCGATTCACCCACCTCGAGAACATGGCGGGCGCGGCCCGCACCGAAAGCCTGATCCGGGGCCTCGAGGAGCTCTACACCCTCCTCAATGCCGAGCGCAGCCGCCTCGTGCTCGAGCCCTCCCGCGCCGCCTTCCAGCGGCCCGAGGCCGCGGCCGCCTATGAGCGCCTGCGGGTCTCCCTCGCGGGGTATGCAACCATCACCCCCGCGGCGGGCGAACGCTTCCCGATCTCCCTCGCGCTCCTGGTCCAGGGGCTGCGCCACTCCACCCTGCCACCCCTCAGCCGCTAACCTCCTCCTCCACGGCCGGCACGCCGCCGAGGCGCTGTGCCTTCCGGCCACTCCGCTCCATGGGCCGGGAGGTCGCCGGCCGGTGCCGATCCAGCAGCCCCCAGAGGTCCACCGCCCGTTCGGCGAGTTCGCGGGCGGCCTCCGCCAGCGCCTCGCTGGCCCGCACCTGCCGGACGTTGGTCTCCATGTCCTCGGCGTCCCAGCCACGCGTGTGGGCGATGAACGGGAATTGCGGGAACAGGAAGCCCAGCTCGCCCCAGAAGGTCAGCAGCTGCCCCGCGACCCCCTGCACGTTGTCCTGCCCTCCCGTCACGATGAACGCCGCGACCTTCCGGTTGATCAGGCACCGGTTGTGGATGGTCATCTGGTTCTGGATGCAATTGAGCCGTTCCGCCATCCGGTAGTACAGGGCGGAGGCCTGACCCCAGCGAATGGGCGTCGCGAGCAGGACCACGTCGGCCCACTGGACCAGGCCCTCATACACCGGCGTCAGCTGGTCCGCCTGGTCCCGCTCCGTGATGGCACAGGGCCAGGTGCACGCATGCGCCGCCTTCGAGTAGTTCCCCTCGCAGGCGCGGAACGCCAGCTCCCGCAGCCGCAGGAGGCGGGTCTCCGCGCCCAGGCGCTCGCGAGCGTGCCCGAGGGCGGCCTCCAGCAGGTGGTCCGAGGTGGAGAAGCGGGGGTTGCCGTCATCCATTCCGGTCGTGGAGAGCCCCAGCACGCGTGGCGGTCCCCCCGGTGGGCGGGACTCCAGCACCGTCAGGGGGTGCGGTTCGTGTCGCACCAGTCGCCTGGGCCGGACCGGGTCGCTGTCGAGGTACACCCCGTCCGGCCGTTCCTCGATGGCGAAGACCGGCACTGCCTCCGCCTCGTACCCCGGCGGGCCCTGCCCGGTGACCAGACTGTATTCCCAGGCGTGCCAGGGGCACATCACGAACTCCCCCTGGACCCGGCCCTCGCAGAGGGGGCCACCGCGGTGATTGCAGCGGTTCCCGATGGCCCGGAACTTCCCTTCGTGCAGGAAGACCGCGACCTGCTGCCGGTCGAGCTTGAGGGCGAATGGCGTGCGGCCGGCGAGTTCCTCGCGGCTGCCGAGGCGGTGCCAGGTAGGCATGGGCGGGGCCCGATGAGGGAAGCGGGAGCGAGGGAGACCCACCAAGGCTGCGGCCCCCGGCGACGTTCGTCAACCGGGGGCCGCGGGGTGGTCCGGGGGCGGTCCGCTTACGGAATGAAGCGGCGGACGGCCAGCGAGACGTTGTGCCCGCCGAATCCGAACGAGTTCGACAGGGCCACGTCCACGGCGCGCTCGACCATGGTGTTGGGCGCGCAATAGAGATCGCACTCGGGATCGGTGTTGAACTGGTTGATCGTGGGCGGGACCTTGCCGGTGGTGGCCACCAGCATGGAGACGGCGAACTCGAGCGCCCCCGCCCCGCCGAGCAGGTGGCCGGTCATCGACTTGGTGGAGGCGAAGATCAGCGACGAGGCGTGGCTCCCGAAGACCGCCTTGACGGCCTGGGTCTCCGCGATGTCACCCTGGGGCGTGGACGTACCGTGGGCATTAATGTACCCCACCGTCTCGGGACGCAGCCCGCCGTCGTCGAGACACATCTTCATGGCCCGCTGCGCGCCCTCGCCTTCGGGGGCCGGGGCGGACATGTGGTAGGCGTCGCCACTCAGCCCGTAGCCCACGACCTCCGCGAGGATCGTGGCCCCGCGCCGCTGGGCGTGTTCCAGGCTCTCCAGCACCACCACCGCCCCGCCGTCCCCGAGCACGAAGCCGTCACGGTCCTTGTCGAACGGCCGGCTGGCGGTGGTCGGGTCGTCGTTGCGGGTGGACATGGCCTTCATGTTGGAGAAGGCCGCCACGGTGAGGCCGGTGATCGCCGCCTCCGAGCCGCCCGTGACCATCGCGTCGGCGGTGCCGGCGCGGATCAGGTTGTACGACTCGCCGATGGCGTGCGCCGAGGAGGCACAGGCCGACACGGTGGCGTAGTTGGGGCCCTTGAGGCCGTACCGCATCGACACCAGGCCCGGGGCCATGTTGGCGATGAACATCGGCACGAAGAACGGGGAGACCCGGTCGGGGCCCTTGAGGATGTACGCGGCGCAGTTGTCCTCGTAGGTTTGCATGCCCCCGATGCCGCTGCCGAGGATGACGCCGACCCGGTTGGGATCGGGCACCTTGCCCTCGAGCTGCGCCTGGGTCATGGCCTGGTGCGCCGCCCCCAGCGCGAACTGGGAAAACAGGTCGAAGCGCTTGGCTTCCTTGCGGTCCATGTAGGCGAGCGGGTCGAACCCCTTCACCTCGCAGGCGAACCGGACGCTCAGTCGCGCCGGGTCGAACTTGGTGATGGGCGCGGCCCCGGAGCGGCCCGCCAGCAGGCCGTTCCACGTGCTCTCCACGTCGGGGCCGAGCGGAGACACCAGCCCGACCCCGGTCACGACGACTCGGTGCGCCAAGCTACTTCCCGAGCTTCTCGTGCAGGTACTTGAGCGCATCGCCGACGGTACGGAGCTTCTCCGCTTCTTCGTCGGGGATATCGATGTCGAATTCCTTCTCGAACGCCATCACGAGCTCGACGGTGTCGAGGCTGTCCGCGCCGAGGTCCTCCATGAAGCTGGCCTCGTTCGTGAGCTTCTCACGCTCCACGCCGAGCTCCTCGACGATGATGTCCTTGACGCGTTCTTCAACGTTGCTCATGACGTTCCTCTTGGAGAGGTGGGGGAAGAGTGGGGCCCGGGATCAGACGGCGAGTCCGCCGTCGACGACCAGGACCTGTCCGGTAATGTAGCCCGCCAGATCGGAGGCCAGAAAGAGGACGGCGCCCGCCACGTCCTCCGGCCGGCCGAACCGGCCCAGCACGATGCCGCCCAACATGGCCGTCCGGGCGTCCTCGGGCAAGGCGTTGGTCATGTCGGTGTCGATGAAGCCGGGCGCCACGGCATTGACGAGCAATCCCCGGCTGCCGTACTCCTTGGCCACCGACTTCGTGAACCCGATGAGCCCGGCCTTGCTGGCGGCGTAATTCGCCTGACCCTTGTTGCCGGTCAGGCCGATGATGCTCGTCACGTTGATGATCCGGCCGGCCCGCCGCTTCATCATGCCCTTGAGCACGGCCTTGGTGGTGTGGAAGGCGCCGGTGAGGTTGGCCTCCAGCACCTCGTTCCATTCCGCCTCGGTCATGCGGAGCAGCAGGTTATCCCGCGTGATCCCGGCGTTGTTCACCAGGATGTCCACCGGGCCCAGCGCCTTCTCCACGGCCGCGATCGCGGCCTCGACCTGGGCGGCGTCGGCGACGTTGCAGCCCACCCCGCAGGCCCGCTCCCCCAGCTCCGCCGCCACCGCGTCCGCCCGGGCCTGGTCACGGCCCACGATGGCCACGCGGGCACCGGCCTGGTGCAGCGCGCCCGCGACCGCACGGCCGATGCCTCGGGTGGACCCGGTGACGAAGGCGGTCTTGCCGCCGAGTTCGATGGGGTGCGCCATGCGTCCGGTCGCCGTCAGGTGGTGGAGAGGAACTTCTCGACGTCGTCGGCGGTGCCCAGCGCCAGCGCTGGAGCGCCCGGCACGATCCGCTTGAGCAGGCCCGCCAGCACGTTACCGGGACCGACCTCCACGAAGGTCGCGCCCGGCACCAGCGCCGCCGCCTGCTGCATGCAGCCCACCCAGCGGACCGGCGCGGTGAGCTGGGCCGCGAGCAGGGCCCGCGCGCCCGCCGCCGTGGCCACGGGCTCGGCGCTGGCGTTGGCCACGATCGGCACTGCCGGGTCGGTGAAGGTGGCGCCGGCCAGCGCCTCCGCCAGGCCGGCGACCGCGGGCTCCATCAGGGGCGAGTGGAACGCCCCGCTCACCTTGAGCCCGATCACCCGCTTGGCGCCCCGCGCCTTGCAGCCCTCGCCCGCCCGCTCCACCGCCGCGGGATCGCCCGACAGCACGGTCTGGTCCGGGGCGTTGAGGTTGGCCGCCACCGCCACCTCGCGATCGGTCGAGGCCTCGGCACACGCCGCCTCGACCTGCGCGGTGTCGAGGCCGAGCACCGCGGCCATGGCCCCGGGTCGCCGGGTCCCCGCCTCGTACATCAACTCGCCGCGGCGCCGGACCAGGCGGGCGGCACTGGCCGCGTCGAGCGCCCCGGCCGCAACGTAGGCGCTGTACTCCCCGAGGCTGTGCCCCGCCGCCGCGCGAAGCGTCGGGCGCAGGCGCTCCCCGACGACCGCCCAGACCGCGGCGCTGTGCGCCAGGATCGCGGGCTGGGTGTTGTGGGTCAGGGTGAGCTCGGCCTCGGGCCCCTCCCACATGATGCGCGAGAGCGCCACACCCAGTGCGTCGTCGATCCGGGCGAACGTCTCCCGGGCCGCCGGGAAACGGTCGGCCAGGTCCTTCCCCATGCCGACCTTCTGGGCCCCCTGGCCGGGGCACATCACCACGGTCACCACCGGATCACCGCGCTGCCCCAGGTGAAGCCGGCGCCGAACGCCACCAGCAGGACCAGCATCCCGGGCTGGAGCCGGCCGGTCGACTCGGCGTGCGCCAGGGCCATGGGAATCGAGGCCGCCGAGGTATTGCCGTACCGATCCACGGTCACGACCACCTTCTCCGGCGGGATCCCGCCATGCTTGGCGGTCGCGTCGATGATCCGCACATTGGCCTGGTGCGGCACCATGAGGTCGATCGCGTCGGGCTGGATGCCGGCCCGGCGGATGGCCTCGTCGCAGGCCTCGGCCATGGTGAGCACCGCGTGCTTGAAGACCTCGCGGCCGGCCATCTTCATGAAATGCGACCGCTCCCGGACCACCTTCTCGCTGATCGGGTCCAGGGTGCCGCCCCCGGGGATGTAGAGCAGCTCGGCGAGGCGGCCGTCGGACTTGATGAACGTCGAGAGGATCCCGCGGCCGTTCGGGCTGCCGGCAGAGATGACCGCCGCCCCCACGCCGTCGCCGAACAGGATGGCCGTCGAGCGGTCCTGCTGGTCCGTGATGGCGGTGAGCTTCTCGCCGCCCACCACGAGGACATGCCGGGCCTGCCCCGCGCAGATCAGCCCCTCGGCCACGGTGAGGCCGTAGAGGAACCCGGAGCAGGCAGCGGCCAGGTCGAAGGCCGCGGCCTTCTGGGCCCCGAGCAGCGCCTGCAGAGTGCAGGCCGTCGAGGGCAGCATCCGGTCGGGCGACGCGGTGGCCACGACGATGGCGTCGAGGTCCGCGGCCGCCAG
>JBGAPX010000008.1:0-51851 GCA_044221045.1 Gemmatimonadales bacterium | reverse complement strand
GCCTCGGGCAGCGACAGCACCCCCTCGTCCCGGGTGTACTTGCCCAGCACCCGCGCGAAGGTGCCGTAGGCGCGCGGGTGCGGGTTCGAGTGGAGGAACACCCCCTCCGGCGCCATCGACGACGCGTCCGACGCGAACGAGAGCCACGGCTGCACGATCTGCTTGCGGAGGTTGTCCTCCGACATCGTGAAGTAGATGCACTCGATCCGGCTCCGGTCGGCGATGATCAGGTCCATCGCCGCGTCCTCGGGGCTCTGGTGCCGCAGCTCGGCGACCTCCTTGAGCCGCTTGCCCACGTACTGCCGCAGGCTGTCCTGCTTGAAGCCCGCCAGCAGCACCCCCTCCGGGCCGCCCGGACCCGCGAAGGCGCCGCCCCGGCCGGCCCACTCCGCCTTGAGGCGCCGTCGCACCGCCGGGTCCATCAGCCGCTCGCGCCACCGGTCGAAGCCCCCCTCGCGCACCCACCCCGGCATCACCGCGTCGAGGCCGGTGGCGCTCGCGGGGTAGGTGTACATGTCGGCGGTGATCGTGAGCCCGTCGCGGTTGGCGGCGTCGATCCGTGCCAGCACCGTGTCCATCCGGCCCCAGTTGGCCCGGCCCGCCGCCTTGAGGTGGTAGATCTCCGCCCGCACCGCCGCCTCCCGGGCGATCCGCAGGAACTCGTCCACGGCGTCGAGCAGCGAGTCGTTCTCGTTGCGGATGTGGGAGATGTAGAGCCCGTCGTACTTCGCCACCACCTTGCTCAGCGCCACCAGCTCCTCCGTGGTGGCGAACATCCCCGGCTCGTAGATGAGCGAGCTGCCAAGGCCCACGGCGCCCTCGCGCATCGCCTGGTCCACCAGCGCCTCCATCCGCGCCAGCTCCTCCGGCGTCGCCGCGCGCGACTGGTGCCCCAGCACGTGCTGTCGCACCGTCGCCGCGCCAACGAAGGACGCGACGTTGGTGGAGACGCCCCGGCCCACGAGCGTGTCCAGGTACCCGGCCAGGGTGGTCCAGGTGATGGGGAACTTCACCTCGCCCATGCCCGCCAGGTACTCGGCCTTCATGCTGTCGGAGAGCGGCCCCATGGACTCGCCCTCGCCGAAGACCTCGAGCGTGACCCCCTGCCGCAGGTCGCTCTGCGAGCGGCCGTCGAGCAGCAGCGCCTCGTTGGCCCAGCTCAGCATGTTGATGAACCCGGGTGCCACCGCCAGCCCGGTGGCATCGACCACCTGGCGGGCCTTTGCCCCGGAGAGGTCGCCGATCGCGGCGATGCTGTCCCCACGGAGCCCGACGTCCGCCACCACCGCGGCCGCGCCGCTGCCGTCGTACACCGTCCCACCGCGGATGATGACGTCGTAGCCCGGCCCGCCGCAGGCGGTGAGCAGGAGGGCGAGCAGGGCGGTGGGGCGCATGGCAATCTCGGTGGGGCGGTTGGACGGTTCGGCCGCGGTGGCCACTGGATGGCAGGGCGCTACGTTACCACCAGATGCGCGAAGGGGCGAGGGCCAGTGCCGCCCTCGCCCCACCCTGAGCTCGAATCACCCGATCGCCCAATCGCCCAACCGCCCAACCGCCTACTCCACGAAATACCGGTAGTACTCCATCCCCGAGAACGTCACCTGCAGCACCTGGCCGTCCACCACCGGCCCGAAGCGGATCCGTTCCGCCGAGAGTGGGTCGCCCACGCGGTACTCCCCGTCGGGGAGCAGTGTCAGCACTTCCTCCGCACCGCCGGGACTCACCCAGTACAGCCGACCCTTCCGGTGGATGATCCGGAAGTTGGGCTCCCACGGCTGCATGATACGGTAGTGCCCCACATAGGCGTCCCAGAGCTTCGGCGTGGTCCAGCGGGTCGGCCCGTGGTAGCGGGCGCTGCGGTACCAGGCGCCGCCGACGGCCACTTCGGTGACCGCTCCGGTGCTGTCGCGGTGGAAGGCGATCGGGAAGCGGGCGAAGGCGGGGCGGGGGCCGAGAAAGGTGTCGTCTCCGTAGGTGAGCAGGGCCACCGTGCCGTCGTGGACCAGGAGCAGCGAGTCGCCGCTGGCCGCGAAGACCAGGGAGTCACCGGCGGGGCTGGTGTAGGTGCCGGCGTAGTCGGCGGCGTTGCCGACGGCGACCGGGTTCGCGGGCGCGGGGAGCGCGGGCAGGCTGTCGCCGGTCATGGCGGCGGCGAGTGCCCGCACCGCGAAGCGCGTGACGCCGCCCGCGCTGCCGGGGCCGTTCACGAACGCCACCGCGCCGATGCCCAGCCGCGGCTCGCCGAGGAGCATGCTGGTGAAGCCGAGCATGCCGCCGCTGTGGGAGAAGACCGGCTTGCCGTCGAGCGTCCCGCCGAACATCCCGTAGCCGTAGGTCCCGTCGTCCGGGCCGTCGCCGGTCCGGGCGTGGGGCGCGCTGATCCGCTGCCAGTCGGCCTCCTCCAGAATCCGGCCGGTCGGGGTGGCGCCGCGGTTGAGGAGCATGGTCAGGTACCGCGCCATGTCCGGGGCGGTGGAGACCAGCGCCCCGTCGCCCGAGCCGTACTCGATCCAGGGCGCCACCACCTGCGGGTCGCCGGGGTGCTCGGGGCGGTCGTCGTAGAGCGTGGTGTAGGCCTTGGCCATGCTCAGCCGGGTGGCGCTGCTGAAGGTGGGGTCGGTGTGCGTCATGCCGAGCGGCGTGAGGATCCGCCGCCGGATGATCTCGCCGTAGTCGCCGCCGTCGAGCTTCATCAGGATCTGCCCCATCACCTGCCAGCCGATGTTGGAGTAGTCCCACCGTGCCCCCGGCGCCGAGCCCATCGTCCGCTCCCGTGCCTTCCACGCCTGGGCCGGGCTCGAGGGGATGTCGTCGCGGTCGCGGGTCAGGCCGGAGGTGTGCGTCATCAGGTCGTGCCCGGTCACCGGGCGCCACTGCGTCTTCGGGGTGAACCAGGGCAGGTAGCGCTGCGCCGGGAGCATCGGGTCGAACCGGCCCTCCGCCCGGAGCTGCATCAGCGCGATCGCCGTGAAGCTCTTGCTGATGCTGCCGATCTGGAACCGGGTGTCGGCGCTCACCGGGATGCGGCGCTCGCGGTCGGCCCAGCCGTAGGTGCGCACCGTGAGCAGCCCGCGCCGGTCCACCAGCGCGAGGGCCAGGCCGGGCGTTCCGGCCTCCTGCATCATCTGCATGGCGTACTGGTCGATGAGGCGGAACGCCGGGCGGAGCCCCAGGGTGTCGCGCTGCGCGCCGAGCGGGGCGGCGAGCAGCAGGGCGAACGGCAGCAGGCGGGTGACGCGCATCATGGGCGGGATCGCTGGATATGGGGGACGTCCACGGTGCGCCAGCCGTCGGCCGGCGCCTCCACCGCGGCCACCAGCGCCGCGAGCATCTGGTCGAGCGTCACCAGGCCCAGCCGTCGCGCGCCGTCGCGCGTCGGGGGGAAGGCCCGGGCGAGCGCATACAGCGGGGCGAGCAGTGCCGGCCACCGATGCCCCGGGCCCAGCACGTACCACGGCCGGAGGATCGTGGCGGGCAGCCCGCTGTCGCGGATCAGCGCCTCGGCCCGGAGCCGCGCGGCGATGTACGCCTGCATGACCGGCGCCGGGTGCGCCACGCTCACGTACACGAAGTGGCGCACGCCCGCCGTGACCGCCGCCGGCACCGCGGCCGCCACCGAGGCCAGGTCCACCGACAGGAACTCCCGCGCCTTGGCGGGCGAGGGATGCGACACGCCCACCAGGTGCACGAAGGTGTCGGCCGGCGCCACCTGCGCCGCGTAGCTGATCCCGTGCAGTGCATCGCCGCGCACCGCCATCACGCCGGTGGGAAGCCGGCCTTCGGCACCGGGCCGTGCCAGGGCGCGCACCAGGTGCCCGCGCGCCACCAGCCGCTCCGCCAGGCGCCGGCCCAGGTAGCCGGTGCCGCCGGTCAGGAAGACGTGGCGCACGGGAGCAGCTCGGCTCGGACTGGGAGACACGTCGGGAGGATGCCTCCGGAATGGCTACCTGGCAACCACTCCGCCGCCATACCGCACCGCCGTGACCTGGGCCAGGATGGCGAGCGCCGTCTCGGCCGGTGCGCGGCCGCCCAGGTCGAGGCCGATCGGGCCGTAGAGCCGCGACACCTCCTCGGCGCTGTAGCCCTCCGCGGCCAGCCGCTCCCGGCGCCTGGCCTGGGTCTTCTTCGAGCCGATGGCGCCCACGTACGGGGCGGGGGAGCGCAGCGCCACGCGGAGCGCCGGCTCGTCGAACTTGGGATCGTGGGAGAGCAGGCAGACGTAGGTCGCGGGCGTGATCCCGACCTGCCGGAATGCCTCCTCCGGCCACGCCGCCACCAGCTGGTCGGCGTCCGGGAAGCGCTCGCGCGTGAGGAAGGCGGCGCGGCCATCGGCCACCACCGTGTGGTAGCCCAGGGTGCGGGCCAGCGGCACCAGGGCGATCGCGATGTGCACCGCGCCGATGATGAACAGCACCGGCCGCCGCGGGAAGACCTCCAGGAAGACGGTGCAGGCCCCGCCGTCCGGCGCGGTGACCGCCACGGTGCCGCTCTGTTCCTTCCGGAGCGCCGCCAGCGCCTCGGCGCGGACCGCGTCGCCCAGCCACTCGAGCCCAGGGTCGGCATCCACCGTCCCGGTCTCGGCCACGGTGACCGAACCGCCGCTCCCGGCGTCCCGACCCCCGTCATCGGTGACGGTCGCGACGACCGAACCGGCCTCCGCCCGGGCCGCGGCGAGGACGCGTTCCGGGACCTCGCCCTCGACCCAGACCTTGATCGTCCCCCCGCACGCCAGGCCCACCGACCAGGCCGTCTCATCGCTCACCCCGAAGGTCACCAGTTTCGGGCTACGCCGCCCGATGGCCTCCTGGATTTCCGTGACGGTGGCGCCCTCCACGCAGCCGCCGGAGACCGAGCCGGCGATGCCGCCGGCGGCGGTGGCCAGCAGGCAGGCGCCCTCGGGGCGGGGGGCGGAGCCCCAGACGCTCGTGACCACGGCGCGGCCCACGGGGGCACCGGCCGCGCGGAGGCGCTGGTAGTCGGGGAGGACATCACGCATGGGCCGCTCCGGAACGGGGGGGCGTTGCCCGAGTCTCGCGGGATCGGCGGGCTTCGGCAAGGTCCCCGCGGGTGGTTACCTTTGGTGCCGAATCCCCGAGCCTCGGAGTCTCCGGTGAGCGGCACCTCCCCATCCCAGCGCGTCGCGACCATCCACCAGGCCGTCGAGGCGGCACGGGACCGGATCCTGGCGCTGCACCAGTCGTACGTGCGGGTGCGGTCGGTGACCGGTACCGAGGGCGCCATGGGCGACCGGGTGGCCGAGACCTTCCGGGAGCGCGGCCTGGCCACCGAGAGCTGGTCGGCCACCGCGGAGGAGATGCTCCCCTACCTGGAGCACGTCGGCGAGCAGCCGGGCTACGCCGGGCGCAACAACGTGGTGGGAAAGCGGGCCGGCGCGGGCGGCGGCCGCTCCATCCTCCTCAACGCCCACATCGACACCGTGCCCGAGGGCGATCACGCCCTCTGGACCCAGCCCCCCTTCGCGGCCGGCCTGGTGAACGGCCGTATCTACGGCCGGGGCAGCTGCGACATGAAGGGGGGCCTCACCACCCACGTCGCGGCGCTCGACGCGCTCCAGGCCTGCGGCCTCCGGCTGCGCGGGGACGTGACCATCGCCGCCACCGTGGGCGAGGAGGACGGCGGGATCGGCGCGCTGGCCACCGTGCTCCGCGGTTACCGCGCCGACGCGGCGTTGGTCACCGAGCCCACCCAGCTGGCGCTCGTCACCGCCTGCGAGGGATCGCTGGTGTTCCGGCTCACCATCACCGGCCGCTCGGCCCACGCCGCCACCCGGGACGAGGGCGTCTCGGCGCTGGAGAAGTTCATCCCCATCTTCCAGGACCTGCAGCGCCTGGAACAGGAACGCAACCTCACGCTGCGCCATCCGCTCTACGATGTCTTCCCGAACAAGGTGCCCATCAACGTGGGCGTGGTGCGCGCCGGCAACTGGGCCAGCACGGTGCCCGAGATCCTCGAGGCGGAGATCCGCGTGGGCTTCCTGCCGGGGGAGGAACTGGAGCCGTTCAAGGCGCTGGTGGCCGAGCGCATCATGAAGGTGGCGGCCCAGGACCCCTGGCTCCGCGAGCACCCGCCGGTCATCACCTACTTCGGTGGGCAGTTCATTGCGGCGGAGACCCCCTCCCACGCGCCGCTCGCCGGCGCCATCCGCGCCGCCCATCGGGCGGTGACCGGCCGCGAAGCCCCGGTCGAGGCCGCCACCTACGGCGCCGACATGCGGCACTTCATCAAGTTCGGCGGGATGCCCTGCGTGATGTACGGCGCGGGCGACATCCGCGTGGCCCACGCCCCCGACGAGTACCTGGAGTTCGAGGAGCTGCTCACCGCGATCAAGGTGGTGGCGGAGTTCCTGGCCGACTGGTGCGGGGTGGCGTGAGGATCCCGGGCGGCTGAGGGCCCGCGGGAAGCGGAGGAGGGGAGGCGCGGCGTGGCGGTCCCCGGAGGCCTCCCCTCCAGGTGCCCGTGACCGTTTCCCCTTACCCCTTTCCCATTGCCCCTGACTTTCCCCAACGCCCTGACTCCCCCTACTCCCCTCCCGCCAGCACCACCGCCAGCCGTTCCAGCGACGCGATGTTCGCGCAGGGCAGGAACTCGTCCACGTGCGGCAGCGCCGCCACCAGCCCCTGCGTCAGGGGCTCGAAGCCGGCGCGGCTCGCCAGGGGGTCCAGCCACACCAGGCGATGGGTGTTGCGGTTGAGGCGCGCCATCTCCCGCTCGAGCAGGGCGGGGTCGCCACGCTCCCAGCCGTCGGAGACCAGCAGCGCCACCGCCCCGCTCCGGATGGTGCGCCGGGCCCAGCGGAGGTTGAGTTCCCGCAGCGATTCCCCGATCCGCGTCCCGCCGCTCCAGTCGAGCACCGTGTGCGCCACGCGACGCAGCGCCTCGTCGGCGCTCCGCACCCGGAGCTGGCGGGTGATCCGCGTGAGCCGGGTCCCGAACACGAAGACCTCGACCGGGGCGCCGCTCCGCGCCAGCGCGTGGGCGAAGCGGAGCAGGAAGCGGCTGTAACGCTCCATGGAGCCGCTGATGTCGCAGATGAGGATGATGGGGCGGGGGCGCCGGGTGCGGCGGATCCAGCGCCAGGCGAGCGGCTGTCCCCCGGTGGCGAGCGATCCGCGGAGCATCCGCCGCAGCGCCAGGCGCCCGCCGTGCCGGCCCACCCGCCCGCGCCGCGCCGGGCGCAGCGGCAGCCGGGGCTGGAGCGCGCTGATCATGCGGAGCGCGTCCCGCTCCTCCGCCGCCGTGAGCTCGCCGAAATCGGCCAGCCGGAGCCGCTCCACGCTGGAGCTGCCGCGCGGCACCAGGATCTCGACCGGCTCCCGCCGTTCCACCCCCAGGCCGGTCTCGGCCGAGGAGGTCGAGCCCGCCGGGGCGCCGCGCGCTCTGCACCAGGCGCGGCAGCCGGCCGGCCAGCGCGCTGCCGTAGGCCCGTCGGCGCCAGAACAGCTCGAACGCTTCGTCGAAGGTGGGCCGGTCCTCGCGCCGCCGCACGTAGATGGCGCGCCCCGCCGCGCGCACGTCGCCCTTGCGCGCCACCCCGAGCAGCACGAGGGCCCGCGTGAAGGTCCGGGTCTGGTCCGGATCCACCGCGAGCCCCGCGCGCCGGAGCAGCCGGCCGAAGACGATGCAGTTGGCCGCCAGCGCCTCGCCGTCGAGGGCAGGCGGCGCGTCCGGTTCGCTCAGCGGGCGGCCTCGAGGCAGATCAGGGCGGCTTCCACCTCGGCCAGGTGGCGCGCCATGTCGGTGCTGGCGGCCCGGTAGCGAGTGGCGTTGTTCACAGGGTAGCCCCGGGTGTCGCGCGCCGGCAGGCTCTGCCAGGTGGAGACGTATCGCGGCCACAGCGCCGCGGCCTGGCTGCGGCTCATCGTGGTGCCGTCGGGTCCCCCGGACGCGAGGACGCGCTGCCTGCTGGCGTATGCCGTCGGGGCGTCCGTGATGGTGTGGCCGGCGTCCCGATCGGCGCGGCGCAGCACTCGCCGCGCTTCCTCCGCTTCGGCGATCAGCCGCGCCTGCAACGCCTCCCGCGCGGCCGGATCGGCCGGGAGTCCATCGGGTGCCGTGAGCTCGCGGCAGGCGCCAGCGAGCGCGGCGTCCTCCGCCGCCGGGATGTCACGAAGCGTGTCGTGGAGGCGGTAGGCGGCCACGGCGGCCGGAAGCTGTCCCAGGCAGTCGTGCGCCCGAGCCTTCACCAGCGCGATCCGCGGGTCCATCGGGGTGTGGCCCCGGGTGGCGCGGTCGTACGCCGCGTCGGCGTGGCGCAGCGCGCCCCGGCAATCCCCCTCCTCGTACAGCGCCCGCTCGGCCCGGTCCCGGTGCTCCTCGCTCCACGATCGGATCGGCTGCTCATCCCGGGCCGGCCCCTGCGAGGCGAGCGGCCCCGCGGCCACGGCCAGCGCGAGCAGGAAAGGTCCCGTGAACTGGTATCGCATGGCTGCCTCCTGTTGAACGGTGCGGGGCGGAGGGTCAGGACGCGCGGATCTCGGCCAGGAGTCCCCGCGCACCGGTGCCCTTCATGGCGGAGACGTCCTCCTGGTACTTGAGCAGCACGCCCAGGGTCTCGTCCACCTGCCCGGATTCCAGTCGCGTGGCGCCCAGGGCCACCAGCGCCGCGGCCCAGTCGAGGGTCTCGGCGATCCCCGGCACCTTGGTCAGGTCCGCCTGCCGCAGCCGCTGCACGAAGCGGACGACTTCCCCCGCCAGCAGCGCCGGCACCTGCGGCTGTCGCGCCAGCAGGATCGCGAGTTCCCGCTCCGCCGTCGGGTAGTCGATCCACTGGTACAGGCAGCGCCGCTTGAGCGCGTCGTGGATCTCGCGGGTGCGGTTGGAGGTGAGGATCACCCGCGGGGGCCGCTCCGCCCGCAGGGTGCCGATCTCCGGTACCGTGATGGCGAAGTCGCTGAGCAGCTCCAGCAGGAACGCCTCGAACTCCTCGTCGGCCCGGTCCACCTCGTCGATGAGCAGCACCGGTGGGTCGCCGGCCCGGGGCTCGATGGCCCGCAGCAGCGGGCGCCGGAGGAGGAATGCCTCGCTGAAGATATCCCTGGAGGCGGCGCCCTTCGCCTCGCCTCGCGCCTCGAGCAGCCGGATCTCGAGCATCTGGCGGGGGTAGTCCCACTCGTACACCGCGGTGCTCACGTCGATACCTTCGTAGCACTGCAGGCGGATGAGCTCGGTGCCGAGCAGCCGGGCCAGGACCCGGGCCACCTCGGTCTTGCCCACGCCGGCCTCTCCTTCGAGGAGGAGCGGGCGGCCCAGGGTGAGACCGAGGAACACCGCCGTGCTCAGTTCGCGGTCCGCAATGTAGCCCTGGGCGGCGAGGCCCGCCTGGATCGAGTCGACGGTGTGGCTCATGGGTCGGTGGGGGTCTCCAGTTCCCTGGCGTAGTCGGGCAGGCGGAACCGCATGTCCCGGCCCAGCAGCCCGCCGTGACCCAGGTCGGCCAGGGCCTCGGCGGTGATGGCCTCGCCGGTGAGCAGCCGCGGCAGCACCAGGTCGGCGGCGGTGGCCATGCTGAACATCCCGCACTGCGGCAGGCCCATCAAGGTGGCACCGCCCAGCCGCGCGAACCAGATCATGGACCCCGGGTGCGCCGGCACCCCACGGCGCAGGACGGCGCCCCCGCGCTCGGCCAGTGCCTCGAACATCGGCGAGAGCGGATCGCCCGCGGACACCCCGCCGACGAGGATGACCTTCACCCCGCGGCCACGCAGCTCGTCGAGGACCGCCCCGGGGCCCGGCCCATCCGCCGGGCCGTCGTGCCGCCGTGCCGCCGGGTAACACCCCACGAACGTCCCGCCGAGTCCCTCGACCTTGGCCCGGGCCGCGGCCTCGAACCGCTCCAGGCCCCCGGCGGCCAGCGGCTCGGCCGCCACCGCCGCGACCTGCAGCGGGAGGTAGGGCGCCACGTCCACGAGCGGGGCCGCGGCCCTGGCCACCGCGACCCCCTCCGCCACGGCGAATCCCGCCACGAGGTGGGGGGCCACCTTGGTGCTGGCGACCACCTGGCCCGCGCGCACCGCCTGCCCGTGGAACAGCGTGAACACCTCGAGCGGGTCCACCCGGTTGAGCCGCGCCAGCGCCTCGACCTGCACCCGCAGCACGCCGTCGGTGCGGGCCGTCAGGTCCACCCGGCTCTGCCGCGGCGCGCCCCGCGCCACGCCCGGCCCCGCGATCGCGGCGGCGAGGGCGGCGGCGGCGTCGTCCTCATGCAGGTCGCCGGGGTCGGGCCAGCCGAGCCGGAGGGGCACGGCGAGCCTGCCGGCCAGCGCGGCAGCGTGCAGCTGGCGGGAGGCCTCACCGTCCAGCCGCGTCCCCTTGGCGAGCAACTCCGTCCCGACCCGCACCGGGGCCAGGAGTACCGCGCCCGCGAGCCCGCCGGCGTCGCGGGCCGCCAGCGACTCCACCGCGACCCGCTCGGCCCGCATCAGCCTGCGGCCGCGCGCGTGCGCCCGGCCGCGGGCATCCGGCTCATGGCGTATTCTGCCAGCGCGGTGATGGTCAGGCTCGGGTTGACGCCGGGGTTGGCCGGCATGATGGAGCCGTCCACGACGTAGAGCCCCGGGTAGCCATGCACCTGGCAGTCGGCGTCGATCACTCCCTCCTCGGCGTCGGCGCCGAAGGGCACGCCGCCGAGGATGTGCGCCGTCATCGGGATGTCGAACAGGGCCTCGTTCACCGAGCCCATCGCGATGCCGCCCGAGCGCTCGGCGAAGGTCCGGGCCACCTGGTGGCCGATCTCGATCTTGGTGGGGATCGTCGCGTCGCGGTCTGGTTCCGACACCAGGTCCTCGCGGAAGCCGGTGAACAGGCTCCGTCCCCGCCGCAGCCGGATGCGGTTGTCCTCCCACTGCATGGCCAGCAGGATCGTGGTCCGTTCGGCCCAGCCGGGGAGGAGGTGGGTGCGCAGGAAGTCGCCCGGCCGCCGCACCACGTCGAGGGCCGACTGCCCCAGGCGCGAGAGCAACCCCCCCGACTCGATCATCGGGCCGCCCAGCAGCCGCATGGCCGAGCTGCCGGCCGGGTACCGCACCGGCTCGATGGTGGTGACGTTGTCGGCGCGGAAGATCGAGGTGATGGCGATCCCCTGCGAGTAATCCGTCCCGGCGCTCCGCGAGACGCTGCCCAGCAGCGCCTCGTTGTTGGTGCGCACCATGGTGCCGAGCCGGTGCGAGATCGCCGGCAGCGAGCGAGTGCGGTCACGGCAGCGGAACAGCAGCCGCAGCGTGCCGAGCGTGCCGGCGGAGACGATCACGTGACGGGCGCGGATCGGCGTGCCGTGGGGTCGGCGCCAGCCGCGGCTCCGCTGGTGGTGCACTTCATAGCGCGCGCCGTCGGGCTGCAGGCCGGCCAGGGGGCGGATGTCGCGCACCGTGGTGTCGGGCCGGATCTCGGCGCCCCACTTCTCCGCGAAGTGCAGGTAGTTCTTCGGCAGGGTGTTCTTGCTGTTGTAGCGGCACCCGACCATGCATCCGCCGCAGTGGGTGCAGCCACGGCGCGCCGGCCCCTCGCCGCCGAAGTAGGGGTCGGGCACCTCCACGCCCTCCTGGCCCGGGGCACCGAAGAAGGTCCCCACCGGCACCGGCCGGAAGCTCTCGCCGCGCCCGAGTTCGCCGGCGATCTGCCGCAGCAGGTGGTCGGCGGGCCACAGCTTCGGGTTGTCCGCCACGCCGAGCATGCGCCGAGCCTCGGCGTAGTGGGGCCGCAGCGCCTCGCCCCACGCCACCGGCCGCCGCCACGCGGGGGAATCGAACGCGTCGCTGCCGGGCTCCATGAGCACGTTGGCGTAGCCCAGGCTCCCGCCGCCGACGCCCGCGCCGTGCAGCACGAAGACATTGCGGAAGGCGCTGATCTGCAGGATGCCGTGGCACCCGAGGCTCGGCGCCCAGAGATACCGGGACAGGTGCCAGGTGGACGGGGCGAACTCGTTATCCGCGAAGCGGCGCCCGCGCTCCAGCAGCAGCACCCGGTGGCCCTTCTCCGCCAGCCGCATCGCGGAGACGCTGCCCCCGAAGCCGGAGCCGATGATGACGTAGTCGTAGGTATCGTGCACGCCGAAGCGTACGGAGCGGCTCAGGCCGCCGCAAGCACTCTTGACGGGACCTTGGACGCCGACTTGGCCGCTGCCGCGGCTCGTGGTAGCTTCGGCGGGCCTCGGCCATGCAGACTCCTTCATGAAGCTCATCCAGCAGCTCGCGCGCCGGCGCCTCATCGTGGTCACGGGCAAGGGCGGCGTCGGAAAGACGACCCTCACGGCCGCGATTGGGCGCCTCCTGGCGGCCGCCGGCCGCAAGACGCTGCTGCTCGAGATCGACCCCCGCGAAAGTCTGCATCAGCTCTTCGGCACCGAGCCCTCGGCCGGCGCCATCATCAAGGTGTCCCCGAAGCTCGGCCTCCAGAACCTCCAGCCCCACGCCGTGATCGAGTCGCTGGTGCGGGAAAAGGTCCCGATCGCGCCGCTCGCCAGCAAGATCATCGGCAGCCAGGTCTTCCAGCAGTCGGTGGCCGGCGCCCCCGGGCTCAAGGAGATGGCGGTGCTCGGCTATGCGCTCCGCACCGTGCTGGGCGAGTACCGCCACTCCGCCGACGTGGTGGTCCTCGATGCCCCCGCCACCGGCCACGGCGTCTCGATGCTGACGGCCCCGCTGCACCTCGCCGACGTGGTGGCCGGCGGCCAGCTGGGCGAGATGTCACAGCAGCTGGCGCGGTTCATTGCCGATCCCAACGCGTGCGGGGTCATGATCGCGACCCTGGCGGAGGAGATGCCGGTCCAGGAGACGATCGAGCTGGTCGCGCTGCTCAAGCAGCGGATGGGCCGGCCCCCCGAGGCGGTAGTGGTCAACGGGCTCTATCCGGAGTTCCCGGCCGGCTCACCGGGCCGCCGGGGTGCCGAGCTGCCGAGCCTCTCCCTCTGGCGCGACCGCCGGGCCGTCAACGAACGGGAACTCGCCCGCATCCGCCAGGCGTGGAAGGGGCCGCGGCTGGAACTGCCGCTGCTGCCGCTCACCCGCGGTCCCGCGCTGCTCGACCGCGTGGTGCAGCTCATGGAGTTGCCGCTTCCATGAGCCGGCTCGGGGTGCTCGACCAGCGACTGCTGGTGGTGGTGGGGGCCGGCGGCGTGGGGAAGACCACGCTGGCGGCAGCCATGGGACTGGTTTCCGCAGCGGAGGGTGCCCGTACCCTCGTGATGACCTTCGACCCATCCCTCAGGCTCAAGGACGCCCTCGGCGTGGGCGAGGAGGCCAAGGACCACCCCGTGAAGGTCGCCGGCGTGCCCGGCGACCTCGACGTGGCCCTGCTCGATGCGCGGGCCACCTTCGACCGCCTCATCAAGCGCTATGCGCCGAACCCCGCGGCGGCCAACCGGATCTACCAGAACCGCTTCTACCGTGACCTCGCGGGCAACCTGGCCGGCATCCTCGAGTACATGGCGGTGGAACGGCTCTTCGAGGTGGAGTCGGAGGGCAAGTACGACCGGGTGATCCTCGACACCCCGCCGACCCGGCAGGCCCTCGACTTCCTCGAGGCTCCCGACCGGATTGTGGGGTTCCTTGACAGCGGCGCGGTGAAGATCGCGCTGGCGCCATGGTGGGAGGAGGGCGGTGGGCTGGCCGCGCTGCCGCTCCGCCTGGCCGCGAAGGGCGCCGAGGGCATCGCCGACCGGCTCATCGGGGTGCGCCTGCTGCGGGACACCGTGGAGTTCTTCCGCGCGTTCGCCCCGCTCTACGGCGGCTTCCGTACCCGGGCCGGTGAGGTCCGCCGCCTGCTGCGGGCGCCGGACACCCTGTTCGTGCTGGTCAGCGGCCCCGGCGAGGACCACATCCCCGACACCATGTTCTTCGCCCGCAAGCTGCGGGAAGCGGGACACCGGGTGGGGCCGCTGGTCGTCAACCAGCTGCACCCCGAGGTGACCGGCGACGCCCCGGTGCCGCCCGAGTTCGCCGACGGGCTGGCACTGTTCCGCTTCCTCGGCGAGCGCGACGCCCGGGGCCTGGCCCGGCTGCGCGCGCTGCTCGCGAAGGGCGAGCCGCTCCTGGCCCTCCCGCTGCAGGCCGCCCCCCCTGCCGACCTGGCCGGCCTCGCCGGCCTGGGCCGGCTGCTCACCGACCAGCTGGCGTAGCCCCGGCCGCCCCGCGGCCCAAGCCCCGGTACGCCCGGGACTTACCGCGTTGCGGCATTCCGGGCTTGCTTTTTTGCCGCAGTGCGGTATATTGCAGGCGTCCCGAACGGAGGCCTGGCATGGTCCGGCTCATCAAGCGGTACGGCGGCGGCAGCCGCAAGCTCTACGACACCGAGGAGAGCCGTTACGTCTCGCTCGACGAGATCGCGCTCTGGATCCGCGACGGGCAGGAGCTCCGGGTGGTGGACAGCGGTAGCCACGAGGACGTGACGGCCCAGACGCTGGCCCAGATCATCTACGAGGACCACAAGCGGGGGGTCTCCTTCCTGCCGAGCGAGTTCCTGCACGACGTGATCCGGCGGGGCGGGCGGGCCATCCAGGAGGGTGTGGAGACGGTGCAGTCGGGCGTGGACCGGCTGGTCCGCGCGTCGGTCGAGAAGATCACCCCGGTGACGGGGATGCAGGAGGAGCTGGACCTGCTGCGGTTCCGGCTGGCCGAGTTGGAGGCTTCCCTCGGCGAGCTGGAGACGCACCAGCCGAAGGCCCGGCGGGCCGCCCGGCGGCCGCGGAAGTCGCAGACCCGGTAACACGAGCGCAATTCACCCATAGCACCACCGGCCCGTGGGCCGGGCACCCAGGAGGATGTATGGCGAAGAAGATCACCAAGAAGGCCCAGGCGCTTCCGATGCTGAAGGAGTCGGCGCACGACATCTGGCTCGCGGGCCTGGGCGCCTTCGCCCTGGCGGGCGAAGAGGGCGGCAAGCTGTTCCAGCAGCTGGTGAAGAAGGGCGAGGGGCTGGAGAAGGTGAACAAGGCCCGCATCAACACCCTCGTGAGCCGCGCCGAGGACATGCGGGGTGAGGCCCGGACCGCCGTGGCGAAGATCGCCACCCCGATCGAGGCCGGGATGACCAACGCGATGCACCGGCTGGGCGTGCCGACCCGCAAGGAGATCGCGACCCTGACCAAGCGGGTCGAGGAGCTCACCAAGGTCGTGGCCAAGGGCCGCGGCAAGGCGCGCGCGAAGGCCCGCCGTCCGGCCCGGGCCGAGGTGGTCGGGGCGTAGGTGAGGCCGCCGTGCCCACCGCCCGGCGGGGACGGCGCAACCGCCGGCTGGGGCTCGCCCTGGCCGGCGGCGGTCCGGCGGGTGCCGTGTACGAGGTCGGCGCCCTCCGGGCCCTCGAGGAGGCGGTCGAAGGGCTCGTCCTGAATGACTGCGGCGTCTACGTCGGCGTCAGCGCGGGGGCGTTCCTGGCCGCCTCGCTCGCCAACGGGCAGGACACCGTGCACCTGGTCCGGGCCCTTGTGGCCGAGACCCCGGACGAGCCGCCGTTCGACCCGGCCACCTTCTTCATCCCGGCGTATCGCGAGTGGGCCCGGCGCGGCGTGCAGCTGCCCCGGCTCCTCGCCGACGCGCTGTGGCAGTTCAGCCGCTCCCCCGAAGACCAGACGCTGCTCGAGTCGCTGACCCGGCTCACCCGCGCCCTCCCGCTCGGCCTCTTCGACAATGAACCGATCCGGCGCTACCTCGAGGCAATGTTCCGCCGTCGCGGCCGCACCGACGACTTCCGCCGGCTGGGGCAGCGGCTGTTCGTCATCGCCGCCGACCTCGAGGCCGGCGTCCCGGTCGTCTTCGGTGGCCCGGGGTGGGACCGGGTGCCGATCTCTCGGGCGGTGCAGGCGAGCACCGCGGTCCCGGGCCTCTATCCGCCGGTGGAGGTGAACGGCCGGCTGTGCGTGGACGGGGTGCTGCTCAAGACGGTGCACGCCTCGGTGGCGCTGGAGCATGGGGCGGAGCTGCTCTTCTGCGTGAACCCGCTGGTGCCCGTCGACGTCGCGGCGGGCGAGGCCACCGGGGCACTGCAGCCGGGGGCGCTGCTCAAGCGCGGCATGCCGGCCATCCTGTCGCAGACCTTCCGCACCCTGATCCACTCCCGGATGGTGGTGGGCATGGCCCGCTACCGCACCCACTTCCCCGGCACCGACGTGGTGCTGCTCGAGCCGGAGCGCAGCGAGTACCGGCTCTTCTTCAGCAACATCTTCAGCTTCCGCAGCCGGCGCGAGGTGTGCGAGATCGGGTACCGGGCCACCCGGCGTGATCTCTGGCGCCGGCGGCAGGCGCTCGCGCCGATCCTGGCACGGCACGGCTACCGGCTCCGCACCGAGATCCTGGCCGATGAGGGGCGCAGCGTGTGGGATGGCGTGGGGCTGGTGAACGGGCGGAGCGGGGGCAAGCTGGCGGAACGGCTGTCGGGGGTGCTGACACGGCTGGAGCGGCCGGCACCCCGGCGGCGGGCGCGGCTACAGCGTCCGTAGCGCGGCGAACTCCTCCTCGAAGGCCTCGACCAGGAGGCCCGCGTCCGGCAGCAGCCGCGCGTCGGCAATGACGCCCACCTGCACCTTGCCGGCGAAGCTGAGCACCGAGATCCCCACCCCGATGTCTGCCCGCTGCGGCACCCAGAACATCATGCCGCGCACCCGCCGCCCCGCCAGCGTCACCAGCCGCTGGGGTCCCGGCATGTTGGTCACCACCGCGGTGCACTTGTTGGCCAGGAAGTCGATCAGCCAGCGGCTCACGCCGTGGGGCAGCACGGTGAGCAGGGTCACCTGGATGCCATAGACCACGATGGGCGCCACCGAGCGCTTGAGCTCGTCCATCCGGGCCTTCACCTGCGTCACCCGCGTGCCGAGGTCGTCGATGCCGGCGGGGAGGGTGAGCGGCACCGCGGCGAAGCGGTTCTCGAGCCGGAGCGGGGCGTCGGGGCGGCGCACATTGACCGGCATCGAGATGCGGAACTGGGAGATGGTCTGCCCCGCGTGCCGGGCCAGGTACCGGCTCACCGCCCCCGACACCGAGGCCATGAGCACGTCGTTGACGGTGGCGCCCAGCCGGTTCTTGGCCGCCTTCACCACCGCGAGGTCGAGCGGGGCGGTCCACGCCACCACCTTCTTCCCTGACACCGGCGGCCCGTGCAGCGCGTGGCGATCGGGCATCCAGAGCAGCCGCTTGAGCAGGATCCCGGGCGCCGCGAGGGGGATGAGGAGGGCCTTGAGCAGGCCGCGTCCCGGGGCTCCCGCCGAGGGGCGGATCCCGCCGCGCGCCGGGGCCGTGGGGTGCTCGGCGGTCATCTCCTCCATCAGGGCGAAGATCACCGCCACCAGCGCCATGCCGTCGCCGATGCAGTGGTGCACCCGCACCACCAGCGCGCTGCCGTCACCCTCGAACTGCTCCACCAGCTGGATCTGCCACAGCGGGCGGTCCGGCGGGAGGGGCTGACCGGCCTCCTCGCCCACGTAGCGTTGCAGCGCCTCGCGGGTCTCGAGGCCGCCCGCGCGTGCGGGGATGATCTGGCGCGCGATGTCGAAGGCATCGTCGTCCTCCCAGTAGGGCCGCGCGCCCTCGCGGCGCACCCGCTGGTGGAAGCGCTGGTAGCGGCGGCCCTCCTCGGCCTCGATGACCCGCACCCGGAAGGCCTCGCGCAGGGTGGCGAGGTCCAGCCGGTCGGTGGTGATCACCGCATTGATGACCATCAGGTTGGTGGCCGAGTCCTGCAGCCAGATCGCATCGTTGCCGGCGACGGGCTCGCGCATGCTCATCCCTTCCGCAGGGCGAGGAAGAAGGCGATGGCGAACAGCGCCGCCCACACCGGCCACGGGGCGCCGAAGCCCATGGAGATGGCGCCCGCCACCAGGCAGGAGCCGGCGATCAGGGTGCCGCGAAGCCCCTTGAGCGGGTTCTCGGTGGGCTGCCGGGCCACCTTCTCCAGCACCCGCAGCCCGTCGGTCACCAGCAGCGGCATCTTCGCCATGGCGTCCACCAGGTCGGGGGCGCCGCGCATCCCCTCGGCCAGGAGCCGCAGGGGGGAGAACTGGTGCAGGAAGAGCGTGCGGATGTGCTTCTTGGAGACCTCCGCCACGTCGAACCCCGGCAGCAGCACGTGGCCCACGCCCTCGAACGTCACCAGCGCCTTCACCATGAGCACCATCTCCACCGGGAAGTACATCCCGTACTGCGCCCCGCGGGACACCGAGTCGAGGATCAGCTGCCCCAGCGAGTACTCCTCGAAGCTCGAGGCGCGCTTCCAGCGGTTGGCGATCTCCGAGGCCTCGCGGCGGAAGCCGTTGGGGTTGGCGTCGGGGCCCGGGGTGGCGATGGCGGAGAGGTAGCGGGCGGAGTTCTCCGCGTCGCCCATCACCAGCGCGAAGTAGTAGTAGAGCAGCGTGCGGCGCAGCTCCTCGTCGAGGCGCCCCACCATGCCCAGGTCGATGAACCCGATCCGCGGGCCGGGGAGGATGATCAGGTTGCCGGGGTGAAGGTCGGCGTGGAAGAAGCCGTCCTTGTAGAGCATCCGGATGATGGCCTGGGCGCCCAGCTCGGTGAGGTGCCGCCGCTGCTCCTCGGGCAGTTCCTGCGCCTTGGGGGAGTCCGGGTTCATCCCGTCGAAGAACTCCATCGTCAGCACGCTGCGGCCCGAGCAGGAGCGGTGGATGGCGGGGAAGACCACGTCCGGGAGGTCGGTGAAGTTGGCGGCGAAGCTCTCGGCGTTGTCGGCCTCGCGGCGCAGGTCGACCTCGCGCAGGGTATAGTCGCAGAACTCGTTCACCAGCTGCCGGGGCTGGAACCGGGGGATGATCAGCTCGAGGATGCTGCCGAGCATGCGGAGCAGCTTCGCGTCGCGCTCCAGCGTCTCGCGGATGCCGGGCTTGACGATCTTGATGATCACCGGCTCGCCGTCCAGCATGGTGGCCCGGTGAGTCTGGCCGATGGACGCGGAGCCGAGCGGCACCGGGTCGATGTCGAGGAAGAGCTCCTCGACGGGGCGCTTGAGGTCCTGCTCGATGAGGCCCACGATGCGGGGGAGCGGCACCACCGGCAGCCGGTTGAGCAGGTGCTTGAGCTCGTCGGTGATGTGGCGGGGGAGCAGGTCCTCGCGCAGGCTCAGGATCTGGCCCAGCTTGATGTACGTGGGGCCGAGCCGCTCCAGCCGGCGCCGCAGCTGCACCGCGAAGGTCTCGTGCCGCAGGCTCCGCGAGACGAAGGGCGTGGTGAGCGCCGCGAGGAAGCGGAGCAGCAGGAACTTGAGCCCCCGGCCGGTCCCCTCCGCGCGCTGGGACCGCACGTACGCGGCCAGCCCGCCGAAGAGCAACCCGAGGAAGTGCCGCCAGGTGATCAGCAGCCGGCGCAGGAGGCCGGGGGTGCCGGCCTCCCGCATGACCTCGAAGCCCCGGGCGCGGAGTGCCTCCGCCTGCCCGGCGGCCTGTTCAGCGATTGCGCCCATACTCCTCGTGCGAACTGACCCACTCGAGCGAGGAGATGGCGGCCGCGAGCGAGATCTCGCCCGCCAGCACCACGCCCGCGACGATCTCGGCGAACTTGTTCACCTTCCCCTTGCCCAGGCACCCCAGGACCTCCAGGCACTCCCGCTGGGTCGGCAGGCCGGTGCCGCCGCCGTGGGTGGCCACGATCAGGGACGGGATGGTGATCGAGAGGTACAGGTCCTTTTCCTTCGTGAGCTCGACGTAGACGATGCCGGCCGAGCCCTCCGCCACGTTGGCCACGTCCTGCCCGGTGGCGATGAACATGGCGGTGATGGCGTTGGGCGAGTGCAGGCCGTTGTTGTTCGCGCCCGAGAGGATGGCGCCCACGTTGGCCACGCCCCAGTGGTAGCAGAGGCTCTCCGGCTCCACCCGCATCACGTCCAGCAGCACGGCGCGCTTGATCACGCACTCGGCCGTGACCCGCTTGCCGCGGGTGCGCATGAGGTTCACCTGGCTCGCCTTCTTGTCGGTGGCCAGGTTCGACTCCAGGTAGAACCGGCGGATGGTCTTGTTGTGGTCCAGGATCCAGCTGCAGGCGGCGAAGGTGGCGCGGCCCACCATGTTCTGGCCCGCGGCGTCGCCGGTGGAGTAGTTGAACCGCAGGTAGGCGAACTTGCTGGCCAGGTAGGTGTCGATGTACTGCAGCTTGCCCACCCGGGTGGTCGCCTCCGCCTCGCGGCGCAGGTCGGCCATGTGCTCGTCCACCCAGTCGCGGAAGGCCCGGGCCTCGCGCGCCGTGTCGAAGACGAACACCGGCGCCCGCTGCATGTGGTCGCCCTGGATCGTGCAGGTGACCCCGCCGGAGAGGTTGAGCACCTTCATGCCGCGGTTGTAGCTCGCCACCAGGGTGCCCTCGCTGGTGGCCATGGGGATGATGAACTCGCCCTGCGCGTGCTCGCCGTTGACCATGAGCGGCCCGGCGAACCCGAGCGGGATCTGGGCCACGCCCGTGAAGTTCTCGATGTTGCCCTTGGTGACCTGGGGGTCGAAGGAGTACTTCGTCAGGTGCTGCAGCTTCGCGCCGCTCACCTTCTCGATGAAGCGCTGCCGCTCCGCGATGACGGTGGGGGAGTAGTTGTCGTCCTTGGAGTAGGGCACCGAGCGCAGCTTGGCCTGCGGCTCCGCCACGTGGTCCTTCACCGAGAACGCCAGGGCGCCGATCCCCTTGACCTCGATGCCGATCTCGATCTCGTGGGTCCCGTCAGGCAGGGTGTGCCCCCGCGCCCGCAGGTGCGCCACCTGGCGCAGCGGGAACTCGCGCGGCCGCTCGGGGGTGACCTCGGTGGCGGGCCGCCACTGGCCGTCGCCCAGGTCCACCTCCAGCATCGCGGCGGGGAACTCCTGGTGGTCGAACTTGACCCGCACGATCCGGGTCAGGGTCACGTCGCTCAGGCGGTTCTTGAGGCTGAAGCGGAAGCCGCCGGGCTCGTTGGTGAGCGAGCCGAAGGTGTAGAGCTGCCGGAGCAGAAGCTGGGGGATCTTCATGTCGTGGTCCGGGAGAGGTGAGGGCGCGAGCCCCAAATGTGGCACGACCCGTCGCGGGCCGATAGAGTCACCGGTCGCCGGGGTACCGGCCGGTCTCGAGCCCGCGGATCCAGGCCGCCACGTCGGCGGGGCGCTCCATCGGGATCGCGTGCCCCACCCCGGGGAAGGCCGCCAGCCGCGCCCGGGGGATCCGGCGGGCCATCGCCAGCGACCAGCGGGGGTTGAGGATCCGGTCCTCGCTGCCGGTGATGATCAGGGTGGGCACCCGGATCTCCTCCAGCTGGTCGAGCCGCGAGGGCCGCTCTCCCACCGCCCGCAGCGCCGCCACCAGCGCCTCCCGCGGCATCGCCTGGACGGCGTGTTCCCACCGCGTCACCGCCGCCGGGTGGTCCCGGCGGAACTCGGCGCTGAAGGTGGAACGCGCTGCCTCGCGCCCCAGGAACCGGGGCCGCCCGGCCTTCGCGATGATCGTCGCCAGGGCGCGGATCTCCGTGACCCGCAGCCACTCGTCGGCGGCGGCGCTGGTGCCCATGAGCGCGAGCGCGGAGAGCCGGTCCGGGTAGCGCAGCGCGAAGTCCACCGCCGCCATCCCGCCCATGCTGAACCCCGCCACCAGTGCCCGCTCCACCCGGAGGGCGTCGAGCAGCGCGCGCAGGTCCCCGGCCAGGTCGGCGATGGTCCACGGCGCGTCGGGCACCGCGGAACGACCGTGCCCCCGCAGGTCCGGCACCAGCACCCGGTGGTCCCGGGCCAGGTCCGCGGCCAGCGCCGCGAACATGCTCGCGTCGCACCACATGCCGTGCGCGAGCAGGACCACCGGCCCCGCGCCCTGGTCGTCCACCAGGAGCTCGAGGCCGTTGACGTTGAGGCAGTGCTCAGTGACCGGCGGGCTCACGCCGGCGCGGGCGGCTCAGCGGCGGGCGCGGCGGGCGGCGGGGGAGCCGGCGGCGCGGAGGGATCCGGGGCGAGGGGGGCGGTCTCGGGGGGCGGGCCCGCCTCGCCGATACTGGCGGCGAACCGGGTCCAGAACTGCTCGGTCAGCTTGCGCGCGGTGCCCTCCATCAGGCGGGCCCCCACGCTCGCGACGGTGCCGCTGATGTCGCTCTCCGCCTTCCAGTTGAGGCGGGTGCGCTCCGCGTCGATCGGTTCGACCGCCAGGTCGGCCGTCACCTCCACCGCGGAGCCGGGGGCCTTGCCCCGCACCTTCATGGCGAAGTAGTTCGGCGGGTTGACGTTCGACAGCTCCACGTCGAGCCCGAAGCGCAGCTTGATCGACCCGACGCCGAAGCCGCAGATCACCTTGAAATGGTGCGGGTCGAGCACCTCGACCGACTCCACCCCGGGGCCATGCTTGGCCACGAAGTGCGGGTCCATCAGGCGCGGCCACACGTGGGCCAGCGGGGCCAGGATCTCGGGCGCGCCGGAGAAGCTCATCTTCATCAGTACTGCTCCTCCAGCGACCGCAGGTCGCCCGGGGTGTCCACATCGGGGTTGCCGCCCGGGACCTCGATGATCCGGAGGGCGGGGTCGGCCGCGAGCAGCGGGCCGAGTCCCTGGTCGCCGCTGAGGCCGGCGGCCTGGGGCCACAGCGCCCGGTCGACCAGCACCGGGTGGCCCGGGGCGTCGGGCTGGGCCAGGTAGCGGGGCCGGACGGTGCCCGGCGCGGCGCGCCACGCGCTGACCAGGGCCTCCACGACCGGCAGCCGGAGCAGCGGCTGGTCGGCCAGGATGACCAGCGCCGCGCCCGCGGGCGGGTCCCGCCGCCGCTCGAGCGCCGCGAGCCCCGCCCGAAGCGAACTGGCGAGGCCCTCCGCGGCGGCGGGGTTCTCGACGATCTCGAGCCCCGCCGTATCGAGCGGCCAGGCCAGCGCCGTCGCGGCGGGCCGCACCACTGCCACGCCGCCCGCCAGCAGGCCACCGTGGATGGCCTGCGCCACCGTCGAGGCCACGTGCCCCACCAGCGAGGTGCCGCGGAACGGCGCCAGCAGCTTCTCGCCGCCGAAGCGGCGGCCAGCGCCCGCGGCCAGCACCAGCGCGTACACCGCCGGCGCCGTCATGCGATCCGGGTCAGGCGCCGGCGCGCTGGTAGGCGGTCTCCACCGCCCGCACGATGGCCACCTGCGCGAGGTGCCGGCGGTACCCCGACGGCGCGTGCACGTCGCCGGCGATATCGAGTCCCGCCACAGCCTCCGCCGCGGCCGCCGCGAGCGTGGCCGCGTCGCACTTGGTGTCCTTGACCTTCTCTAGCGCCGGCGCCAGGAACGCCTGCTCCGCCACGCCGGTCACCGCCACGCTCACCTCCGAGATCGTGGCCCGCTTCCGCGCCACCACCGCGCACACGCCCGCCAGGGCGTAGCCCGAGGCGGCCGAGTCGAAGCTCACGTAGGCCGCCGCGTTCCGGCCCATGCCGCCGATGAGGATGTCGGTGAACAGCTCGTCCTCCGTCATCGCCGTGGTGAAGGCGCCCTGGAAGAACTCCCGCGCCTTCGCGGTGCGCCGGCCGCCCTTCTTGGACCGGAGCTGGAACTCGGCGTCGAGCGCCAGCATCACCGCCGGCATGTCGCTCGCCGGGTCGGCGTGGGCCAGGGAGCCGCCGATGGTGCCGCGGTTGCGCACCTGGATGTCGGCGATCTGCGCCGCGACCTCGGCCACCACCGGGCAGCGTTCCTTGAGCAGCGGGCTGCGCGCCAGCTCGGCGTAGGTCGTCGCCGCGCCGATGCGCACCCCCTTCTTGTACTCCTGCACGCCCCGGAGCTCCTCCAGGCGCGAGATGTCCACCAGCTTGGGCGCCTGCACCAGGCGGAAGCGCATCATCGGCAGCAGGCTGTGCCCGCCGGCGATGACCTTGCTCCCGTCGCCGGCGGCCAGGAGGGAGAGGGCCTCCTTCACCGAGCCGGCGCGCACGTAATCGAAGCTCGTCGGGATCATGACGGGGTCCCCTTCGCCTTCTGGATGGCGGCCCAGACGCGGGCCGGCGTGAGCGGCTTGTCGATGTGGGTGATGCCGAGCGGCGCGAGGGCGTCACACACCGCGTTCACCACGCAGGCGGCGGAGGCGATGGTGCCGGCCTCGCCGCAGCCCTTCACCCCGAGCGGGTTGACCGGCGAGGGGGTGATCGTGTGGGCCACCTCGATGAACGGCATCTGGCTCGCCTTGGGCACCGCGTAGTCCATCATGGTGCCGGTGACCAGCTGGGCCTCGTCATCGTAGACCGCGATCTCCTGCAGCCCCTCGCCGATGCCCTGGATCACGCCGCCGTGGATCTGCCCGTCCACGATCATCGGGTTGATCGGCGGCCCGCAGTCGTCCACCGCGATGTAGCGCAGGATCGTCACCTGCCCGGTGTCCGCGTCCACCTCGACGGTGCAGATGTGGGTGCCGAAGGGGTAGACGAAGTTGGTCGGGTCGAAGAACGCGGTGGCCTCGAGGCCCGGCTCCATGCCGGGGGGCATGTTCCACGCCACGTTGGCCATCAGCGCCAGCTCCGCCATGCCCTTGGCCTTGTCCGGAGAGCCCTTCACCCGGAAGGCGTCGTCCTTCCATTCCAGGTCGGCCTCGCTCACCTCGAGCAGGTGGGCGGCGAGCAGCTTCGCTTTCTCCTTCACCTTGACCGCGGCGTTCTTGACCGCCGAGCCGCAGACCGCCGTGGTACGGCTGCCGTAGGTGCCCCAGCCCTGCGGGGTGTTGTCGGTGTCGCCGTGGATGATCTCGACATTCTCCACCGGGTAGCCGAACTCCTGGGCCACGATCTGGGCGAAGGTGGTCTCCTCGCCCTGGCCATGCGGCGAGGCGCCGATGTAGACCCGGACCACGCCGGTGGGGTACACCCGGACGATGGCCGAATCGTAGAGGCCGCCGCCGAAGCCGACGGCGCCGGCCACCTGGCTCGGGCCCAGGCCGCAGATCTCGATGTAGCTCACCAGTCCCAGGCCCAGGTACCGGCCGTCCTTGCGGGCCTTTGCCTGCTCGGCGCGGAACGCCTTGAGGTCGAGGATGCCGAGCGCCTTGTCGAGCGCCGCCTCGTAGTTGCCGGAGTCGTAGATCAGCCCGGTGGCGACGGTGTAGGGGAACTTGTCCTTCGGGATGAAATTCTTGCGCCGCACCTCGATCGGGTCCATGCCGATCTTGCGGGCGTAGATGTCCACCAGCCGCTCGATCAGGTACGCCGCCTCGGGGCGGCCGGCGCCGCGATAGGCGTCAACCGGGGTGCCGTTGGTGTACACGCCGTGGATGGTCCCGTGGATGTTCGGGATCATGTAGCTGCCGGAATACACCAGGCCGTGGAGGATCGTGGGGATGCCCGGCGCGGCGGTGGAGGCGTACGCGCCCAGCCCGGCGTACACCTTGGTCCGCAGGCCGGTGATGCGGCCATCCTTGGTGCCGCACATCTCGACGTACTCGATGTGGTCGCGGCCGTGGATCGTGACCTTGTAGTTCTCCGAGCGGTCCTCGGTCCACTTGACCGGCACGCCGAGCTGCATGGAGGCAAAGGAGACCAGCGCCTCGTCGGGATAGGCCGGGATCTTGGAGCCGAAGCCGCCGCCCACCTCCGGCGCGATCACCCGGATGCGGTGCTCGGGGATCTGCAGCATGACCGAGCAGAGGAACCGGTGGATGTGCGGGTTCTGGCTGGTGGCCCACAGGGTCAGCTGGCCGGAGCCGGAGTTGTACTGCGCCACCGCGGCGCGGGGCTCCATGGCGGTGGGCAGCAGGCGCTGCTGCACGATCCGCTCGCTCACCGCCACCTCGGCGGTGCGGAATGCCGCCTCGGCGTCGCCGCCGTTCACCACCCAGGTGAAGGCGATGTTGCCGGGCACGTCGGCGTGCAGCTGCGCCGCGCCGGGCTGCGCGGCCTTCTCCGGATCGGCGGTGGCCCCCAGCGGCTCGTAGTCGACGTCCACCAGGTCCAGCGCGTCCCGGGCCTGCGCGCGGGTCTCGGCGACGATCATCGCCACCGCGTCGCCGGCGTAGCGCACCTTGTCCCAGGCGAGCAGCGGATGGGCCGGCACCTTGAGGTCGCAGCCGGGGACGTTCCAGGCGCAGGGGACCGGGTTCAGCTTGTCCTTGACGTCCTGCCCGGTGTACACGGCGATCACGCCGGGCGCGCGCCGGGCGGCGCTCACGTCCACCCGGGTGATCCGCGCATGGGCGTAGGGGCTCCGCGCGAAGACGGCGTAGGTGAGGCCCGGGAGCTTCACGTCATCGACGTAGGTCGCCTTGCCGGTGATGAGGCGCGGGTCCTCGCGCCGCTTGATCCCGGAGCCGAAGAGGGTGGCCATGGGGGTGCCTCCTCAGGCGGCGGCGCCGGCGTGACCGGCCCGCAGGGTGGCGGCCGCGGCCTTGATGGCCGTGACGATGTTCTGGTACCCGGTGCAGCGGCAGAGGTTGCCCTCGATCGCGTGCCGGATCTCGTCGTCGGTGGGGTCGGGGTGGTGCGCCAGGAAGTCCATCGCCGTCATGATCATCCCGGGGGTGCAGAAGCCGCACTGCAGCCCGTGCTTCTCCCAGAAGGCCATCTGCAGCGGGTGCAGGGTATCGCCCTTGGCGAGCCCCTCGATCGTGGTGATGGCGCCGCCCTCCGCCTGCACGGCGAGGACGGTGCAGCTCTTCACCGCCTGGCCATCGATCAGCACGGTGCAGGCGCCGCACTGGCTGGTGTCACAGCCCACGTGGGTGCCGGTGAGGTTCAGGGTGTCCCGCAGCACGTGCGCGAGCAGCGCCCGGGGCTCCACCAGCACGGTGTGGGACTTCCCATTGACGGTCAGGGTGACGGGACGTTCCATGGTTGGCGGCCTCTCTCGGGGAGCAGGATGTCTGGGCGGCATGGTGGCCCGGCGGCAGGGGGTGGCCCCGGGGCGCGTGGAGAAGGCATAGGGTACCGTTCCCCGGGAGAGGGGTCAAGATTCCGGCTGCCAACTCGGTGTGCGGGCCCGGGATACCCCCCCGCGGGCTCTTGACCGGGTGCCCTCCGGTCGATACTCTTTGGGTCCTTATGCGCACCCGGCCGAACCTCAATCGCAATCGAAACTCGAACCGCATCCTCCGGGAGACGGGTCGGGCGTAGGCGATTGTCGTGATCGCGCTGGTACGCTCCGGACCCGTCGAGTGATCGACGGGTTTTCTGTTGCCGGACGCAGGACCGATGGGGTGTAGCTCAACTGGCAGAGCGCCCGGCTGTTAACCGGGAGGTTGCAGGTTCGACCCCTGCCGCCCCAGTCTGCAGGGCCACGGCCAGCGCCGTGGCCCTGCGTCGTTCACGCCAGTCGCTCGTACGCCCCCAGCGTCAGGAACTCCTCCGGCACCGGCTCCTCGGCCAGGCGGTCGAGCAGCGCCGCCGCCTCCGCCAGCCGCCCCGGTTCCCCCCGCCGCGCCACCAGCCCCGCCACCTCCTCCGACCGGATGCGCTCATAGCGGGCGCGGTCGAGCGGCCGGCCGTCATCCAGCGGCACGCCGAGGTGGATCCACTGCTGCAGCTGGCTGCGGGAGATCTCGGCGGTGGCCGAGTCCTCCATGAGATTGTCGATCCCCACCGCGCCGCGCCCCTCCAGCCACTGCTCGATGTACTCGAGGGCCACCCGGACGTTGGTGCGGGCGCCGGCCTCGGTGACCCGCCCGCCCGGGATGGCCACGTCGAGCAGCGCCTCGGCCCGGGGGTGGACGTCCTCCCGCTGCCGCGCCTTCTGGTGCGGCCGCACCCCGAGGACGGCATCGAAGGCGGCCTGGGCCACGGGCACCAGGTCGGGGTGGGCCACCCAGGAGCCGTCGAAGCCCATGCCCGCCTCGCGGTCCTTGTCCTCGCGCACCCGCGCCAGGGCCCGTTCGGTCACCTCGGGGTCCTTGCGGGAGGGAATGAAGGCGGCCATCCCGCCGATCGCATGGGCGCCGCGGCGGTGGCAGGCGCGCACCAGCATCTCGGTGTAGGCGCGCATGAAGGGCACCGTCATCGTGACCTGGGCCCGGTCGGGGAGCAGGAACTCCGGGCGGTGCCCGAAATTCTTGAGCAGGGAGAAGATGTAGTCCCACCGGCCGGCGTTGAGTCCCGCGGCGTGCTCCCGCAGCTCGTGCAGGATCTCCTCCATCTCGAAGGCGGCGAGGATGGTCTCGATCAGCACCGTGGCCCGGATGGTCCCGCGGGGCAGCCCCAGCGCGTCCTGCGCGAAGACGAACACGTCGTTCCACAGCCGCGCCTCGAGGTGGCTCTCGAGCTTGGGCAGGTAGAAGTACGGACCGCTGCCGCGCCGGCGCAGCTCGGCCCCGTTGTGGTAGAGGTAGAGCCCGAAGTCGAACAGGCTGCCGGAGACGGGGGCGCCGCCCCGGGTGACGTGCTTCTCCACCAGGTGCCAGCCCCGGGGCCGGACCACCAGGGTGGCCAGCGTGGCGCCGAGGCGGTACGGCTTGCCGTCGGGCCCGGTGAACTGGAGGGTGCGCCGCACGGCGTCCTGGCAGTTGGCCTGGCCCGCGACCACGTTCTCCCAGCTCGGCGAAAGGGCGTCCTCGAAGTCGGCCATGAAGACGCGCGCCCCGGAGTTGAGGGCGTTGATCATCATCTTCCGCTCCACCGGCCCGGTGATCTCCACCCGCCGGTCGTCGAGGTCGGATGGGGCCGGCGCCACCTGCCAGGTCCCCTCGCGGACCGCGCGGGTCTCGGGGAGGAAGCCGGGAAGGGCGCCGGCCCGGTAGGCGGCGCGGCGCTGGAGGCGGGTCTCGAGGAGGGCCTGGCGGCGGGGCTCGAACAGCTCCAGCAGGCGGGCGAGGAAACGGAGGGCGTCGGGGGTGAGCACGCGATCCGCGTCGGGACCGGCGGGACCGTGCACGACCAGGGATGTGGGGCTCATGGCGTGGGACTCGTGGTATCCGTGCGGCCTAGGCCGGGGGGCCGACCCGCGGGGGGCAGGCGTCGAGCCAGGCCTGCTCCGCCGCGTCGAAGACCCGCGATCGGGTGAGGAACCGGACCCCGAGCGGGGCCTCGAGGGAGAACCCTCCCCCGCGCCCCGGCACCACGTCGATCAGCAGCTGGGTGTGGCGCCATGCCTCGTACTGCTGCCCCCCGATGTACACCGGGACGCCGTCGACGTCACCGAGGTGCACATCCCGGGAACCTAGCCGGAATTCCCGCGCGGGGTAGCACATCGGGGCGCTGCCGTCGCAGCAGCCCCCGGACTGGTGGAACAGCAGCGGGCCGTGCTCCGCCACCCCCAGGCGGGGCACACCCCCGGCCGCGGGGGTCAGGTCCACCCGGGCCACCGTCATCGGCCTAGAAGAACCCGAGCTTCTTCGGGCTGTAGCTCACCAGCAGGTTCTTGGTCTGCTGGTAGTGGTCGAGCATCATCTTGTGGGTCTCGCGGCCGATACCCGACTGCTTGTATCCCCCGAACGCCGCGTGGGCCGGGTAGGCGTGGTAGCAGTTGGTCCACACCCGGCCGGCCTTGATCGCGCGGCCCATGCGGTAGCAGGTGTTCGCGTCGCGGCTCCACACGCCGGCCCCGAGCCCGTAGAGGGTGTCGTTGGCGATCGCGAGGGCATCGTCCTGGGTCTTGAACTTCGTCACCGAGACCACCGGGCCGAAGATCTCCTCCTGGAAGATGCGCATCCGGTTGTGGCCCTCGAAGATCGTGGGCTGGACGTAGTACCCGCCCGTGAGCTCGCCGGGGTGGACCCGGCGGGCGCCGCCGGTCAGGACCCGCGCACCCTCCTTCTTCCCGATGTCGATGTAGCTCAGGATCTTCTCCAGCTGGTCGTTGGAGGCCTGGGCGCCGATCATCGTGGCGGGATCGAGGGGGTTTCCCTCGATGATGGCCTGGGTGCGCGCCACGGCGCGCTCCATGAAGCGGTCGTAGATCGACTCCTGCACCAGCACCCGCGAGGGGCAGGTGCAGACCTCCCCCTGGTTGAGGGCGAACATGGCGAAGCCCTCGAGCGCCTTGTCGAAGAAGTCGTCGTCGGCCTCCATGACGTCGGCGAAGAAGATGTTGGGCGACTTGCCGCCCAGCTCCAGCGTCACCGGGATCAGGTTCTCGGAGGCGTACTGCATGATGAGCCGGCCGGTCGTCGTCTCGCCGGTGAAGGCGATCTTGGCGATCCGCGGGCTCGAGGCCAGCGGCTTGCCCGCCTCCACGCCGAAGCCCTGCACCACGTTCACCACGCCGCTCGGCAGGATGTCGGCCACCAGTTCCATCAGCGCGAGGATGGACACCGGGGTCTGCTCGGCGGGCTTGAGCACCACGCAGTTCCCGGCCGCGAGGGCGGGGGCCAGCTTCCACACCGCCATGAGCAGCGGGAAGTTCCACGGGATGATCTGGCCCACGACGCCGAGCGGCTCGTGGAAGTGATAGGCCACGGTGTCATGGTCCAGCTCGCCGATGCTCCCCTCCTGCGCCCGCAGCACGCCGGCGAAGTAGCGGAAGTGGTCGATGGCGAGGGGCAGGTCGGCGTGGGTGGTCTCGCGGATCGGCTTGCCGTTGTCGATGGTCTCGATCCACGCGAGGGTGGCGAGGTTCGCCTCCATCCGGTCGGCGATCCGGTTGAGGATGTTCGCCCGGGTGGTGGGGGAGGTCACGTTCCAGCTGAGCGCCGCGGCGTGCGCCGCGTCGAGGGCGCGGTCCACGTCCTCGTGGGTGGAACGGGCCACCTCGCACAGCGGCTGGCCGGTGAGCGGCGTGACGTTGGTGAAGTACTGGCCCCGGGCCGGCGCGCGGTACTCGCCGCCGATCCAGTTGTCGTAGCGGGCGCGGAGCGGGATGCTCGGCGTGAAGCCGGCGGCGGACGCCGGCAGCGTGGCCGCGGCGTTCGGCGTGGTGGCGGTGCCCATGCGGACCTCCAGGAGATGTTGGCTGGGAGCGGGCCCGGCGCCGGGACGTCGAGGGGTGGGCGGACGGGTCGCGCGGTGAAGTGACCCGACGCTAGGAGCGGTGCCGTTGGGGGTCAAGCGGGGCGCGACATTTGTCGCGCCAATCGTGTCGCCCGTGGCCGGGGCACCGCCCGGCCCGTCACCCCGCCGCAACGCCTTGCCCGCGCGTGGGTTGCCGTCGCCCGAGCGACGGGCGGCGTCCGCCGCGCTTGCCCCGCGGCGCACATCGGACAAGATTGTCCGGAGACCGCGCGTGCTCCCGTTCCCGTCGCCCGGATCTCCCGTGCCCCACGCCATCGAGGCCATCCCGTACGAGCCCCACGCCCAGCAGGCGCTGGCGCGGCAGTGGGGGACGCTCGTGGCCGGGCGGGAGCGGGGCAGCGCGCTGATGCAGGCCGCCGGTGTCCGCGGGCTGGTGCGGGCCTCGTGGCACCGGAGCGCCGGGGCGGCGGTGCCGCCGTCGCTCGACAGCGCGCCGGTGGTGCTGGACGACGCGGGGGTAGAGGAGGTCTCCGCGGGGTCGGACTGGGTGGAGGTGGCCCGGCGGTCGGTGGTGCGGCAGCAGCAGTCGTACACCGGATCGGGTCACGTGCTCACGCTGTTCGACCACGAGGCGCGGATGCTCGCGTCCGACGGCGACCCGGCGGCGCTCGACGGGCTGGCGGAGATCAACTTCCGTCCCGGCGGGCTGTGGGCCGAGGACGTGGTGGGCACCAACGGGCCCGGCACCGCCCTGGCCACCGGCCAGGCCACGCACATCGTGGGCGCCGAGCACTTCTGCGAGCGCTGGCACCGGTGGCACTGCGCCGCGGTGCCCATCCGCGATCCCGCCACCGAGCGGATCGCCGGCGTGCTCGACATCAGCGGCTTCCGCGAGCAGGCCCACCCGCACACCCTCAACCTGGCCCAGGCGCTGGTGGTGGCGATCGAGCAGAGCCTCGCCACCCGCGAGGTGGAGCGCCGGTTCCTCACCCTGCAGTCCTTCACCAGCCTGACCATCCGCTATCCCGGCGACCCGATCCTGGCCCTCGACCGCGGCGGCCGCATCGTGGGGGCGACCCCCGCGCTGGCGCCGGCCCTCGCGGAGGCGCTCGCCGCCCGGGTGCGCGCGGCCGAGCGGCTGCCCCGCGAGTCGGGCGTCCCGGTGCCGCTCGGCGACCAGGGCGCGGCGCTCTGGTTCCCGGTGCTGCAGGGCACCACCATCGTCGGCGGCTGCCTGGTCCTGGCCGGCGGGGCGCCGATCGCCGGCAGCGAGGGCATCCCGTTCCGTCCCGGCGACGTGAAGGTCTACGCGCGACGCTTCTTCGAGGCCGGTGCGCGCGACCTGGGCCGCCTGGCGGTGGAGGTGGATCCGGCGGTCTATGAGGCGCTGCAGGCCTACGACTGGCCCGGCAACGTGCGCGAGCTCAAGAACGTGATCCGCCGGGTGCTGCTCGCCACCACCCGGCAGGTGCGCCTGCACGATTTGCCCCGCGGCATCCGCGAGGCGTACGCCGGCGCCGCGGACGCGCCCAGCTCCGCCATCGACCGCGAGGACGCGGCCCTCATGGAGGCGGTGAACAGCTCCGCCACCATGGCCGAGGCCGCTGCGCGCCTCGGGGTTACCCGCAGCACCCTCTACCGCCGCATGGCCCGCTTCGGGCTCACGCCCACCCGCGTGGTCCGCCGCCAGTAGCGCCGCGGCGCCCTCGGCGGCTCCCGCGCCCCCGGTTACTTTGCCGGGGTGACCACCTCCCCGGCCCCGCACGACGCCTACGCCGCCCTCCGGGTCCCGGACTTCCGGCGCTTCATCCTGTTCCTGCTGGCCCAGACGCTCGCCACCATGATGCAGGGCGTGGTGGTGGGCTGGCAGCTCTACCAGGTGACCCGCGACCCGCTCGCCCTGGGGCTGGTGGGGCTGGCGGAAGCGGTGCCGTTCATCGCCTGCGCGCTCCCGGCCGGCCAGCTGGCCGACCGCCTCGATCGCCGCCACATGTGCCTGGCGGCGCTGGTGGTGCTGACCGCGTGCAGCGCCGCGCTCTTCGGGATGTCGCGGGCGGGGCTGGTACGCGCCGACACCGCCTGGGCCGTGTACGCGGTGATCTTCGTGAGCGGGATCGCGCGGAGCTTCCTGCAGCCCACCCGCACCGCGCTGGCCGCCGACCTGGTCCCGCGCGACCTCTACGTCAACTCAATCACCTGGCGCAGTTCCACCTGGCAGTTCGCCGCGGTGGCCGGCCCCGCGCTCGGCGGCCTGCTGCTCGGCCTCGCGGGACCCACGGTCACCTACGGGGTGGCGATGGCGCTGATGGCCGGCGCCTGGCTCAGCCTGGCCCGGGTGGCCACCCGGCTCCGGCCCGCCGCGGCCGACGGGGCGTCGGGCCTGTCGGGGCTGCTCGAGGGGGTGCGCTTCGTGCGCACGCAGCCGGTGCTTCTGGGCGCGCTCACGCTCGACCTCTTCTCGGTCCTGTTCGCGGGGGCGGAGGCCCTGCTGCCGGTGTTCGCCGCGGAGATCCTGCACGTGGGCGCGCCCGGCCTCGGCGTGCTGCGCGCGGCCCCCGCGGCGGGCTCGGTCGCGATGTCGGTCTACCTCTCGCACCGCCCGCTCCGCGACCGGATGGGCCGCACCCTGCTCTGGTCGGTGGTGGCCTACGGACTGTGCATCTCCGGGTTCGGGCTCTCCACCAGCTTCCTGCTCTCGGTGGCGCTGCTGGCGCTCTCGGGGGTGTTCGACAACGTGAGCGTGGTGCTCCGGTCCACGCTGCTGCAGACCCTCACGCCCCGCCACCTGCTGGGCCGGGTGGCGGCGGTCAACGCCGTGTTCATCGGTTCATCCAACGAGATCGGTGCCTTCGAGTCGGGCGTCGCCGCGCGGCTCGTGGGCACCGTCCCTGCCGTGGTGGCCGGCGGCCTGGTGCCGGTGCTGGTGGTGGCGCTCATCGCGTGGCGGGTCCCGGCCCTGCCGCGCCTGGAGACGGTCACATGATCACGGTCGCGTTCCTGGGCCTCGGCGCCATGGGTGCCCCGATGGCCGCCAACCTCGTGGCTGCCGGGTTCCGGGTGCGCGCCTGGAACCGCTCGGCGCACCGCACCGAGTCGCTGGCGGGCGCCATTCCCTGCCGCACGCCTCGCGAGGCGGCCACCGGCGCCGAGTTCGTGCTCACCATGCTGGCCGACGACGCCGCGGTGGAGGCGGTGACGTTCGGGGCGGACGGGGTGCTGGGCGCGCTCGGCGCCGAGGCGCTGCACCTCGGGATGAGCACGCTCTCGGTGGCGGCGGTGCGGCGCCTGGTCGGGGCGCACGCGAACGCGGGCTGCACCTACATCGCCGCCCCGGTCTTCGGGCGCCCGGAGGCCGCGCGGGCCCGGCAGCTGTGGGTCGTGCCCGGAGGCGACGCGATCGGGCTCAGCCGCGCCACGCCGGTGTTCGACGCGCTGGGGCAGGGGACCTTCCCATTCCCGACCGCGGAGCAGGCGGCGCTGGCCAAGCTCGCGGGCAACTTCCTGCTCGGCGCCACCGTCGAGGCGCTGGGCGAGGCGCTGGTGCTGGCCGAGAAGGGGGGCCTTGACCCGGAGCAGTTTCTCGCCCTCATGACCGGCACCCTGTTCGGCACGCCGGTGCACCGCAACTACGGCGCGCGCATCGCCCGCACCGAGTTCCTCCCGCCCGGCTTCACCCTGGCGCTGGCGCGGAAGGACTTCCGGCTGATCGCCGCCGCCGCGGAAGAGGCCGGGGTGCCGATGCCGCTGGGGGACCTGGTGCGCGACCGGCTCGACGAGTGCCTGCGACTCGGGCGCGAAGGGTATGACTTCGCCGGGCTCACCAGCGTGATCCGCGAGGCGTCCGGCCTCCCCGAGCGGCGCTGACGTGACCGGGATGAGACCGGCGCATCTTGTGTCCTTTGCGCGCCGCGGCTAGCCTGTCCCCTATGCGGATCGCGCTCTTCTCCGAGGTCTACTGGCCCATGGTGAGCGGGGTCGGGGTGACGCTCGACCGGCTGGTCCAGGCCCTCGAGGCGCGGGGCCATGCGGTGCGGGTCTACACCGCCAGCTACCCCGTGCCGGAGGGCGTGCCCGACCGCCCCGCGGTGCACCGCTCACCGAGCGTGCCGCTCTTCCTCTATCCTGACGTGCAGTGGGCCTTCCCGCGGCAGCGGGAGATTGCCGCCGACCTGGCGCTGTTCCGCCCCGACCTGGTCCACGTGGCCACCGAGTTCGCGATGGGGCTCGTGGGGGTGAAGGCGGCGCAGCAGCTGGGCCTGCCGATCATCGCCTCGGCCCACACCGACTACCACAAGTACGCCACCCGCTACGGGGTGCCCTGGCTGATCAGCGTCGGGTGGATCTACCTGCGGTGGTTCTACCGCCACGCGGAACGGGTGCTGGTGCCGTCTCGGGTGTACGAGCGCTTCCTGAACGGGCGCGGCGTGACCCACACCGGGCTGTGGACGCGCGGGGTGGACCCGGGGCACTTCCACCCGCGCTTCCGCTCCGAGGCGTGGCGCGCGCGCTTCGGCGTGGGGCCCGACGACCTGCTGGTCACCTACATCGGCCGCCTGGCGCGGGAGAAGGACCTGCTGCGGCTGGTCGCCGCCTGGCAGGCGCTCCGCGCCCAGCGGGGCAACGCCCAGCTGGTGCTCGTGGGCCGGGGGCCACTCGAGGAGGAGCTGCGGCAGGCGCAGATCCCGGGCCTCCACGTGGTGGGGCTGCTCGAGGGGCGCGCGCTCTCCGAGGCGTACGCCAGCGCCGACCTGTTCGCCTTCCCCTCCGCGACCGAGACCTTCGGCAACTCGCTGCTCGAGGCGATGGCGTCAGGACTGCCATCCCTTGCGGTGCGGGCGGGCGGGGTGATGGAGTTCGCCGAGCACGATGTCAACGCCTGGCTCGCGCCGCCCGGCGACACCACGGCGTTCACCCAGGCATTGGCCCGCCTCCTCGCCACGCCGGCGCTGCGCGCCCGCCTCGGCGCGGGGGCGCGGGCCACCGCGCAGGCCCGCGGCTGGGACGCGATCTACGACGGGCTGTTCGCAGAGTATGCCCAGGTGGCCGCGGGGCGTCCGGAGAGCCGGGCGGCCTGAGGGTCGGTGGCCAGGGGGAGGAACGGCAACGGCCGGGCACATGGTGCCCGGCCGTTCGTGCGTCAGTGTATGCGCGGGCTCAGGGGCCGCCCGCGCCCTCGGGATCGAGGTCGGGCGCCCAGACTGGCTCGAAGCCGGACCGGTGCACGGTGTACCGCTGTCCCTTCCGGGGGCCGGCGAGGTACAGCACGTCCGTGTGCCAGTCGGCGCCGACCAGGCTCGTGAAGGCAACCCGGTCGCCCGCGGGCGAGAGGGTCGGGTCCTGTGCCTGCGCCCCGGACGGGGTGAGTTGCTCGAGCACGCCGTCCGCCCCGCGGACCAGGTACACCGCGGAGGGGTAGGGCGAGATGTCGCGGCCCCCGGGGCGCGCCTCGAAGGCGACCAGGCCCGCGTCGCCCGTGCACGCCGGCGACTGGGGGTCGTCGATCGCGCCGGACGACCAGCGTCCCAGCAGCGCCCCGGTGGCGCTCAGGCGGTCGATGGACTCGACCCCGGTGGTGAGCAGCTGCCCGTCCCCGCAGCTCGTGACATCATAGCCCAGCCCGTCGAGCGGGAGCCGCGCCGGCGGGCCGCCCGCGGCCGGGATCCGGTAGGCACCGTGTCCGGATGGGAAGTCGCCGGTGGCGAGCACGGCCTGGCCGTCGGGCGTCCACGCCAGCCGGTCGATCCAGGGAACGGGCGCGGCCAGCGGGGTGATCGATCCATCGGCCACCCGGAGCGTCATCACCTGCATGGTGGCGATGGTGTAGGTGGAGGTGTTGATGGTCATCCGGGCCAGGGCGACGTAGCGGCCGTCCGGCGATACCGCGGCACGCCGGTCGAGGGCCCCCGGGCCCCGCGTCAGGGTGCCGAGCGCCGCGCCGTCGGTCGGTCGCACCGCGACCAGCGGCTCCTCGAGTCCGATCAGGTCCCCGGAGATCACCAGCACGTTGCTCAGGGCGGAGTCGCAGGCGACCCGCAGCGACGCCCGGTTGAGGCCGTGGGTGAGTTCGATCGTGGAGGACCGGGGAACGGCCGGGCGGCAATTGAGCGCGACGCCGGTCAACTCCAGGCGGTGGGTCCCCGGTTCGAGCGAGGTGAACCGGAGGGTGTCCGAGGGCCGCGCGACGCGGCTGGTCGTGTCGTCGAGCGTGACGGTGTAGCCGGTAGGGTCCCGGGTGGCCCCGATCGTGACCACCTCGAGCTGGAGGGTAGTATGACCGGTGCCGCCGGCGCTGGTGTCCAGGCCCGGGCTCGTGGTGTCCGAGCCGCAGCCCGTCAGGCTGATTCCAAGCAGGAAAAGTGCGGGTGTTGGGCGGAGCGGCGGCATGGCGACTCCCGGACCCGGGCCAAGGGCACGTCTGGGACCCTCCCACGGTACCGGCTGGTCCCGGGCCCGGCAAGCCCGGGAGCGCCTGGCGGCTACCGCACCAGCAGGTACGTCAGCCCGGCGATCGCCGCGGACATGGGAATGGTGAAGATCCAGGCCCAGACGATCCGGCCCGCCACGCCCCACCGCACCGCCGAGATCCGGTGGCTGGCGCCCACCCCGACGATGGCGCCGGTGATGGTGTGCGTGGTGCTCACCGGGATGCCCCAGGCGCTGGCCATGAGAATCGTCAGGCCGCCGGAGGTCTCGGCGCAGAAGCCGCCGAACGGCTGCAGCCGGGTGATCTTCGACCCCATCGTCTTGACGATGCGCCAGCCGCCGAGCGCCGTGCCCAGGCCGATGGCGGAGTAGGCGGACATCTCGATCCACATCGGGATGCTGTCGGCATTGGGCAGGTAGAGGTGCGCCAGGAACCCGCCCTTCCCCGCGAAGACCTGCTGGCAGGAGACCAGCAGGCCCACGATGATCCCCATGGTCTTCTGCGCGTCGTTGGCGCCGTGGCTCAGCGAGAACAGCGCGGCCGAGACCAGCTGCAGGCGCCGGAACAGCCGCTCCATGGGGGCGCGAGCCTGGCGGCGCAGCGCCCAGGAGAGGGCGGTGCTCAGGCTGACCCCGAGCGCCATGCCGATGAGCGGCGAGAGGAAGATGAACATCACCGGCTTCACCCAGCCAGCCATGATGAGGGCGCCGACCCCCGACTTGGCCACCGCGGCGCCGCCGTACCCCCCCAGCAGCGCGTGCGAGGAGGAGCTCGGCAGTCCCCACCACCAGGTGAGCAGGTTCCACACCACGGCGCCCACCAGCCCGGCGAGCACCACGTCCGGGTCCACCACCGTCGGGTCGATCAGCCCCTTGCCGACGGTCTTGGCCACCGCGGTGCCCACCACGAAGGCGGCCGCGAAGTTGAAGAATGCGGCCCAGACCACCGCCGTGCCGGGCGAGAGCACCCGGGTGGCCACCACCGTGGCGATGGAGTTGGCGCTGTCGTGGAACCCGTTGATGAAGTCGAACGCGAGCGCGACCGCGATGATCAACAGGATGTAGCCGACCGTGGGCTCCATGGATCAGCCGTGCTTGATCGAGATGGACTCGAGGACGTTCGCGGCGTCCTCGCAGTAGTCCAGGGTCTTCTCGAGGTTGTCGTACAGCTCCTTCCACTTGATGACCAGCAGCGGGTCCGGGTTGCCCTCGAACGTCCGGCCGAGCCACTCGTGGTAGAGGCTGTCGCCCTCCTCCTCGTGCTTCTTGAGCGCGATGCAGGCCGTGAGCACGGCCCCGTCGTTCTTCGAGAGGTTCTTCACCGCGATCACCAGCTGCTCGCAGGCCCGCTTCACCACTTCCGCCATCAGGATGGCCCCGACCGGCGCCTCGCCCACGTGGAAGATCTGCGACCGCCGCGCCAGGCCGTCGATCAGGTCCACCACGTCGTCCAGGCCGGAGGCCAGCGCGTGGATGTCCTCGCGGTCGAGCGGGGTGATGAAGGTGCGGTCCAGGCGGGTGATCACCTCGTGGGTGATCGTGTCGCACTCGTGCTCCAGCCGCTTGATCGACTCCACCAGGTAGTTGCGCCGGTCCGGCGGGGCCTTCAGCAGCTCGACCATCAGGCCCGAGGCCTCGACGCTCCGCTCGGCCACGGCGGTGAACAGTTCGAAGAAGCGCTCGTCACGGGGAAGCAGGCGCACGGCGGTGCTCCGGGGCGGATTGTCACGGGAGGGTCACGACGGGCGGGGAATGTAACGGTCGCCGGGGGCCGGGGAAGGGGACGCGGCCGGATCGGATATGGGGCGCGCCGGGCGCCGAGCCCCCCATTGACCGGTAGCTAGTTGGTGAGCAACAGCTTACGCAGCTGTCCCGGGTGCTCGAACCAGTAGTCCGGCGCCGCGGGTTCCAGGTCCCCGCGGCCGAACGGACCCCACAGCACCGCGCCGGTCTGCACGCCCGCCCCGCGCCCGCTGTGCAGGTCGTGGATGCTGTCCCCCACGTAGAGGGTGCGTGCCGGGTCGACCCCGAGGGCGCTCACCGCCCGCTCCACCGGCTCCGGATGCGGCTTGGGATGCTGCACGTCATCGGCGCAGACCAGCACCTCGATCGCCTCCACGAGCCCCACCAGCTGCAGGCCGCGCAGCGTACCATACCGGTTCTTGCTGGTGACCACGCCGGTGCGGTACCCGGCGGCCCGGAGGTCCCGCACCAGCTCCGCCACCCCGGGGAAGGGCCGGATCATCGTGTCGTGATTGGCCAGGTTGTAGTCCCGGTAAGTCTCCACCAGCGCCAGCAGGTCCTCGGGCGAGCGCGCCGCGCGCTGCAGCTGCACCCGGAGCGGCGTGCCCACCCCCGCCAGCCATTCGCTGTCCGGAATCGGATCCCGGCCATGCACCTCGAGGGTGTGGCGATAGCTCGCGAGGATGAGTTCGATGGAGTCGATGAGGGTGCCGTCGAGGTCGAACAGGATCGTCGTGAGGGAGGTCATGCGGGGAAGGTAGTCACCCGGACAATCCCGGCGAGGCGCGGCAGGGGTGTCGCGGGCGTCACCGGCCGCCGCGGGAGCCGGGCGAGTTCGGTGAAGAGCGCGTCCCGCGGCAGGGCCAGCCACTCCCCGGCACGCAGCTCCTCGCCCGCCCGGAGGCCACCGGCCAGCCAGGCCAGGCCGAGCTCCACCGCGGCGAGTCCCGCCCGGTCCCGGCGTCGCGTACACCAGCGGACCAGCCGCAGCAGGCGGCGCCAGAGGAGGCGCTGCGCGCGGGGCCGGCCGGGGACGCGCCATCGCGCGCCGGCCTGTGCCGCGAGCAGGCCGCGGAGCACCGGCGCCACCACGCCCGGAAACGCCAGCCGCTCGGCGACGGACAGCGGCCGGTGCGCGGCGCGTCGCGCATCGAGCAGGCGCGGGACCGTCTCGGCGGGCGCCTCCGTGACGCGGCCGTCATCGCCGATCCAGAGCAGGCGGGCGGGCGTGTGCCCCGGCGCCAGCCCTGCCAGCGCCACCGCCACCAGCCACCCCGGCTCCGGGCCCTGCGCCGCGACGGCACCGGCGCTGCGGGGGCCCCGCGCCAGCGGCGCCAGGTCGGCGCGCCAGCGATAGAGCCAGCCGCTCCGCTCCTCGAGCCCCGCCCGTCCTGGGAGCCGCTGGGTCCCGAGCAGGCGTTCCAGCCTGCGCTGCCGTCGCTCCACTTCGGGTGGCGGGATCAGGCTCACCACCGTGACCGCCGCGTGCGGGCTGGCCAGCCGACGCACCCGGCCCGCCCGCTGGGCCAGGCGGGTGGCGGTCCACGGCAGGTCGTAGTGCACCACGCGGGCGGCGCGCTGCAGGTCCAGTCCCTCCGCCGCGACGTCGGTGGCGAGCAGCGGCGGCACCGGAGCGGTTGCCGCCGGCCCGTACCTCGCGAGCACCACCTCACTCGGCAGGCGTGCCGACCCGATCCCCGCCCCGTGTCCGGAGAGCCATGCCGGCGAGAGGTCCCCCAGCCGGTCCCGGAGCCAGGACAGCGTGGCGGTGCTGCCGGTGAAGACCACGGTGGGCAGGCCGTCCGCGAGGAGGCGGTGAAGCCAGTCCATGCGCGGGTCCGGCGCCGACTCCCTCGCCCGCGCCAGCGAGAGCAACATTGCCACCGCCGCCGCATCCTCGATCGCCACTTCCGCGGGCACGGGATCGCCCGGCAGCAGTGCCCACAGCACCAGCTGGGCGGTGTCCGCGCCGGCGGCCTCGTGAAGGGCGCGGCGGGAGAGCGTCCGTCCCGCGGCGGCCGCGTCCCGGGCCAGCGCCAGCAGGTCGCGGTAGCGTTCCACCGCGCGCCGGAAGGCGGCGGGACTCGAAGCCAGCGCCGCCAGCAGGCTCCCGCGCAGCAGGGCCGCGATGCCCGGGTGGCGGGAGAGCCGGAGGGCGTCGAGCCGGGCGAGCAGCTGGCGGTCCGGGGCGGCGAGCGGGAGTGACACCCGTTGCCGCCGGAGGGCGGGGAGTCCCGCGGCGTCGCCTCGACAGAGGACCACCTCGCCGAGCGCCGCCGGGGCGTGGTGACGGGTGAGCGCCGCGCGCAGGCTGGGACAGCCGGCGGCGAGCAGCGCATCGTCAGGCAGCGCGAGCAGGAGCTGGTGGGTGAGGTCCTCGAGGTGGTTCACCACCGGGGTGGCCGAGAGCAGCAGCACCGTTGACCCGACCAGCCAGGGGGCCACGACGCGGTAGCGGCGGGTCGTCGGCGAACGGAACCGGTGGCATTCATCCACGATGACGAGACCCGGCGCCGTGCCCGGCAACCGGCCGCGGCTCGCGCGCTCGTGACTGTGCACCGTGATCGAGACTCCCACGCGCGCCGCGGTGCGTTCCCACTGGCCCCGGAGCACCGCCGGGGCGAGCACCACCGTCGGGCGGCTGAACGCCTCCGCCACCGCCAGCGCCACCCAGGTCTTGCCGCTGCCGACCGGGTCGGCCAGCAGCGCGCCGCCGTGGCGCGCCAGCGCGGCCTGTACCCGCCGGAACGCGACCGGCTGGTCGTCGCGCAGCCAGGGTGGCGCGTCCCCGCGCTCGGCCGGGAGCAGCGCGGCGAGGATGGCACTGACGACCGCGGGGCCGGGCGCGTCGGGCCCCGCGTCGAGCGCGGCGCCGAGCGGGTCGTGCAGCTCCCGCAGGGCCTCAGCCACGATCCGGGGCGCGGGCCCCAGGGGCGCGGGCCCCAGGGGCGCGGGCCAGGCGCGCCCGCGTGGCGGGCGGCAGCGAGAGGTGATCGGCGGCGAGGTCATCGAGTGTCTCCTGCACCGGCTCGCCGCGGCCACCGCGTTCGGCCAGCGCGGCCAGGCGGTCGTCCGCCAGCACGGCGTCCGGCAGCGGCAGCCCGCCGACTACCCGCGCGTTGAACCGCGCGAAGCCGCTCGCCGCGACGTCGGCGGCGGCGCGGGCCGCGACCCGGAGCCAGGTGCAGTTGAGCCAGGCGGTCAGGGTGAGGGCGGTGCGCCGGTCGGGCACCGCGAGGAGGTAACAGGTGTTGAGCGGCACGAGGCCGCCGGTCCCCGGCCCGCCGAGCGCGACGGCGGCCAGGGCGCGCGCTAGGTCGGGCCACACCACGCGGTGCGGCGCGAGCGCGGGCCGCACCCGGAACAGCGTCCACGGCGGGCCGCCATCGAAGTCCACCCGCGCCCGCAGCACTGCTTCATGCGGGCGCAGGTAGCGCGCGGCGCCGTCGGGCAGCCGCGCGTAGGGCCGTCCCGCTGCGTCGTGGGGAAAGAGCAACGGGACGCCGGGACCGTGGCGGAAGGGCGCGAGGTCACGGCCGCGCAGGGCCCGCCGCAGGAGCGCCGGCTCGATGCCCGGCGGCGGGTCGAGGAAGACGGCGTTGGCGCCGGTCTTCACGCCGAGCTGGGGCTGGAAGCGCGCCGAGAGCGGGGGATGGGTGCCCTGCAGCGCCGCGAGCGCCTCGAGCAGCGCGGGGTCGGCGATGATCCACGGCCCCGACGCGCGGAGGTGGTCCTGGGGCCACGCCGCTGTCGCCGCCGGCTGGAGCGCGAGCTGCACCCGGTGCCCCGGCCGCGCGACGCGACGAGCCGCCACCAGCGCCAGCGGGTAGGCGGTGGCGTCGAAGGCGGCCGCCGGGTCCCGGGTGAGGTCGGCCAGGGCGTGCAGGGTGCATTGCTCCGCGAGGGCCCGTCGCATGCGCGCGGCGTACGCCGCGGTGGCCAGCTTGGCGGGCAGCAGCAGCGCCAGCACGCCGCCGGGCGCGAGCAGCTCGACCCCCCGCTCCACGAAGGCAAGCGCGAGATCCGGCTGGTGCGCGAAGCCCGGGCCCCGCGCCCGCCACCAGCGATAGCGCGCCTCGAGTGCCGCCCGGGTGCCGGGCGCGAGTTCCTCGGCCCGGACCCACGGCGGGTTCCCCACCACGAGGTCGAACCCGCCCTGCGCCAGCACGTCGCCGAAGTGCACCTCGTAGCTGAACCAGGGCACCTCGCCCTCGCGCGCCAGGCGGCGTCCCAGCCGCCGCACCTGCGCCAGCTCGGCGCGCAGGCGCCGCAGCTCCCGGCGGAGCGGGGCGTCGAGGCCGCGCCGCCCGCCGAAGAGGGTGGGGGCCCGCGCCGCCAGGAGGCAGTCGGTGATCCCGGCCTCGAGCGATGTCCCCGCCTGCTGCAGGCACTCCCCCAGCGCGCGGACCTCCGCGTGGCGGAGCCGCGCCAGCAGGGCGCGCTTGTCGGCGCCGCTCGCCGCCACGAATGCCTCCCGCAGCCGGCGCAGCTCCGGGGCGCTCCCCGCCGGCCGCGCGCCCAGGCGGGCCAGGAACCCCGCCGGGTCGAGGAGGCTGTCGCCCTGGCGGATCAGGCCGTCGAGGTTGGGGAGCGGGGCGACCGCGGCCTCCGGGCCCGCCGGTTCCACGCTGATCACCGCCAGCCACAGGCGGAGTTCCGTGAGGCGGACCGCCATCGGGTTGAGGTCCACCCCGTGGAGGTTGCGGGCGAGGATGCTGCGCCGGAGCGCGGCGGGCGGTCCCTCGCCGGCGCGGAGGGCGGCGAGCCGCTCCAGCGCCGCCAGCAGGAATGCGCCCGAGCCGACCGCGGGGTCGAGCAGGCGGAGCTCGGCCAGGTCGGGGCCGAGTGCCGGGTCGGCGCGCGCAAGGCGCTCGCGCGCCGCGGCCGGCGTCAGGCCGCTCCGTTCCACCACCCAGCCGGCCAGCGCGGCCTCGAGCAGCTGGCGCACCACCGGCGCCGGGGTGTAGAACGCGCCGCTGCCCCGGCGCTCCGCCGGCGCCATGAGGCCCTCGAACACCCGGCCGAGCATGTCGGGGGCGATGGCGCCGGGCACTTCCTCCTCCGCCACCACGAAGCGGAACCGCTCGAAGAGCGCGTCGAAGGCGTCGCGCCAGCAGGGGGTGGGCACCTCACCGCGCCACGCCCGCTCCAGCGGGTGCGGCTCGAACAGCCCGCCGTTGAGGAACGGGATCCGGCCGAATCGGCGTGCCCGGCGGCGACGCTCCGGCGGCTGGTTGAGGGTGCCGAAGAAGAGCGGGCGGAAGAGGTCGCGGTGCAGTGACCGCCGGGCGGCGAGGGTGTCGTCCACCGAGCGCCGCAGGAAGTCGGGCCGACCGTCCAGCCACCCCCGCGCCTGCACGAAGTAGAGGAAGAGCACCCGGGTCAGCTGTACCAGCGCGAGGGTGCGGGCCGCGCCGCGGGGCGGCGCCGGGGTGAGGCCATCGGCCATACGCTCGGCCACAGCCTGGAAGGCGCGGAAGAAGCGCTGTCCCGCCTCCTCGGTGTCGAGCAGGTCGGCCAGCGCCAGCGCCGCGGCGAGCGGGGCGCTCGCGGCCTGCGCGATGCGGCGGAGCCCGGCCAGCCGCTGCAGGTCGGCGGCGCTCGGGGCATCCAGCGGGACGCTCACGCTGCGGCAGCGGTCGAGGGTGAGCGCCGCGGCGAGCTGCCGGCCCACCGGGTCGAGGACCAGCACGCCGGCCAGCCGGCCCTGGCCCTCCAGCGCCCGGCTCAGGTGGCGTGCGCCGCTCAGCGCCGCCCGGGCGGACACCCCGATCCAGGGGAGGCATCCGGGGAGGCCGAACTCGATCGCCTCGGAGACCGGGAGCGGGAGGGTGCCTGGCGGAAGCGCTCGCACGACCCCCAGGCCTCCCCCCGGGGCGAGCAACCCCGGCAGGTCGGCGGCGGAACGCAGCTGGCGGAGGCGGTCGGCATCCATGGAATCCCCTGGCGGGCGGGGGTCCATGGTAGTGCTGGCGCGAGTGTAACTTGGTAGCCGGGACGATGCTGCGGGGTGCCGAATAACCCGCGTCCTCGCCCGATCACGATCGCCGACGACGAAGGAGTCACCGCCGATGGCTCGACCGCTGCTCCTGGCCGCCCTGCTGGCCCCCGTCCTGCCGCTGGCCGCGCAGGAGGCAACCACCTTTACCATCACCCGCAACGCCGACACGGTGGCGAGCGAGGCCTTTGCGCACGCGCCGGCGGAGCTGACCGGCAGCCTGACGCGGGTGAGCGGCGCGGTGCGCGAGCGGGTGCGGTACCGGGCCTCGGTCGTGGAGGACCAGAGCGCGCCGCTGCTCGAGCTCACCGCCTGGCGGGCCGAGGATCCCGAGGAGTCGCCGGCGCGGCAGACCGTGCGGGTGATCTTCAAGGAAGACAGCGTCGCGGTGGACGACGTGAACCGCTGGGGCGGGGTGATGACCCGGGTCCTCCCCACCCGGGCCGACGCGGTGCCCTACCTCAACCTGTCCATCGGCTTCCTCGAGCTCGCCACCCGGCGGCTGGCCGCGCGCGGCGCCGACAGCCTTCCGGTGCCGTTCTTCAACCTGGGTGGCGGCCAGACGGTGGTGGGCGGGGTGCGACGGCTCGGCGCGGATTCCGCCGCCGTGCGCCTGGGCGCCGTGGAGTTCCGCGTGGCGGTGGACGGCACGGGCCGCATCCTCGGCGGGGAGGTGCCCTCGCAGGGGCTGCGCATCGCCCGCGGGACTCCGCGCTGACCGGCACGCCGCCGATGCCCTCGCCCCAGGTCACCCGCCAGCGGATCCCGGTCGCGATCGCGCTGGGCTACATCGCCTTCGGCGTGGTGTGGATCCTCTTCTCCGACGGCCTGGTGGAGGGCATCCCCGAGATCTCGCCCGCCACCATGGCGCGCCTGCAGACCCTCAAGGGCATGGTATTCGTCGCGCTCACCGGGGTGCTCATCTGGTGGCTGGCCCGGCGGGGCATGGGGGCCGTCACCGAGGCGGAGCAGGCCCGGCAGGAGAGCGAGTCGCGCTACCGCCAGATCTTCGAGAAGTCGACCTCGGTCTGCCTCCTGGTGGACGTCGAGTCCACCCAGCTGGTCGACGTGAACCCGGCCGCGGTCCTCTTCTACGGCTGGTCGCGCGAGGAGCTGATCGGCAAGTCGCTCGGGGAGATCGACACCCTGCCCGAGCCGGAGGTGCGGCGCGCCATCGACTCGGCACGGCTGGAGCGGCGGAACTTCTTCATCTTCCGCCACCGGCTCCGCTCCGGCTCGCTGCGCGATGTCGAGGTGCACTCGAGCCCCATCGTCCTCAACGGCCGCCCCACGCTGTTTTCGATCGTCCACGACATCACCGACCGCGTGCGCGCCGAGCGGCAGCTGGTCGAGTCCGAGTCGAACTACCGCCGCGCCCTGCAGCAGGCCTCCGACGCCATCGTGGTCAGCGACCGCCAGGGCGTGATCCTCGAGGTGAACGCCCGGGCCGAGGAGCTGCTCGGGTACCCCCGCGAGGAGATCCGGGGCCGGCGCATGGAGGACTTCGTCGCCCCGGAGGACCGCGACCGGCTGCCGCTCCACCTCCGCGACCTGCTGGAGGGCCGCGCCACGCTCCACGAACGGCGGCTGGCCCGCAAGGGCGGCGGGCTGGTGGAGGTCGAGATCAGCGCCCGCGACCTGGGCGACGGCCGCTTCCAGGCCATCGTGCGCGACATCTCGGAGCGCCGCCGCCTCGAGGAACAGCTGCGCCAGGCGCAGAAGATGGAGGCGGTCGGCCAGCTCACCGGCGGCATCGCCCACGACCTCAACAACCTGCTCACCGTGGTGCTGGCCAACAGCGAGATGATGGCCGGGGCGCTGCCGGACGGGCGGCAGGACCTGCAGGACGACCTCGAGGAGCTGCAGTCGGCGGCGCGGCGCGGCGCCCAGATGATCCGCAAGCTGCTCTCCTTCAGCCGCCACGCCCCGCTCACCTACCAGGTCCTCGACCTCGGCCGGCTGGTCGGCGACCTGCTCGGCACCCTGCGCCGCCTGCTCCCCGCCCACATCGAGGTGCGGTTGCAGCGCGACGGCAGCCCGGTCAAGTCGCTCGCCGACGCCGGCGCCATCGAGCAGATCGTGCTCAACCTCGCCACCAACGCGCGCGACGCCATGCCCCGCGGCGGCGAGCTGGTGCTCGAGGTGCGCAAGGTGGAGGTGGCCCGGCCCCCCGCCGGCGCGCTCCCCGGCAGCTATGCCTGCCTCACGGTGCGCGACACCGGCGTCGGCATGGACGACCGCGTCCGGGCCCGGATCTTCGAGCCGTTCTTCACCACCAAGCCCCCCGGCGAGGGCAGCGGGCTCGGGATGTCCATGATCTACGGCCTCACCCAGCAGCACGGCGGGTTCGTGGAGCTGGAGAGCGAGGTGGGGAAGGGCACGGTGGTGAAGGTGCACTTCCCGCTTGCCCGCGAGGACCACCCGCTCGCCGAGCTCACGCCGCCGCCCGCCGGGCTGCGCGGCGGCCGCGAGACCATCCTCCTGGTGGAGGACGAGGAGGGCCTGCGCCGCGTGGCGCAGCGCGCCCTCGAGAAGGTGGGCTACAAGGTGCTCACCGCCGCCGACGGCCTCGAGGCGCTCGAGATCTACCACCGCCGCTCGCACGAGATCGACCTGATCATCACCGACGTGGTGATGCCCAAGCTCGGCGGCATCGCGCTGTACCGCACCCTCCGCCAGGACGGGCACGCGCCCCGCTTCCTCTTCACCTCCGGTTACGCCGCCCATGAGGTGATGCGCGGCGACGTCCCCGAGGCCGACCTGCAGCTGCTGCAGAAGCCCTGGACGCTCGCCGACCTGACCCACCGGGTGCGCGAGGTGCTCGACCGCGGCGCGCGCTGACCGGTCCCTCCCGGGAGCCCCCATGCCCGATGCCCCCCTCGTCCGGCCGCTCGCCTGGCTCTCGCTCGCCGGGAGCCTCCTGCTGCTGGCCTGCACCGCCGTCCACCCGATGCTCCCGCTCACCGGCCCCGGCGACCTGGCCCTCATCGCCGCCACGCCATGGTGGCGCGCGATCCACCTCGGCCTGCTGCACGCCACCGGCCTCTGCCTGGTGGGGATCTGGGCCCGCTGGTGCGCCGCCGAGGGCGCGGAACGCGCGGGGCTGGGCGTGGCCTTCGCCATTGCGGGCGTCGGCATGGCGCTCAACGGCGTCAACATCGCCTACATGACGGGGCCGGCACATACTTCGCCGAGCAGGCGCGTGCCGGCGCGGACGTCGCCGTGGTCTACGAGGCGACGCACCGGGCGGCGGTGATGTGCGGCCGGCTGGCGGGGTTCGTGGTGGCGCTCGCGGCGGGGATCATCGCCGCGGTCACCGCGCGCCGTGCGGGGGAGCCGCGCGGGCTGGTCGGGGTGGCCTGGCTGGCCTGCGGCGCCGGGCTGGTGGGCAACCTGGCCGCCCCGCCCGGCCATCCCCTGATGCTCACGTCGGTCGGCGTGCTCGCGGCGTGGCAGGCGGTCACCGCGGTGCGCCTGCTGCGCTACCGGTTGACGCCCGTGCCGTAGGTGCGGCCCTTCCACTCCACCCGGCCGGCGCCCCGCAGCGTCGATCGCAGCACGATGTACAGCGTGAGCAGCGCCCCGATCGGGTACCCGATCCCGTACCACGGCGGGATACGCATCCCCACGGACACCAGGCCCCAGTAGAACAGCGACGCGCCCACCGCGAGCCGGGCCGCGGGCAGCAGGGCGCTCCCGCCCCCGGCGACGCTCCACGCGAGCGCGGCCGGCGGCAGCAGCCAGAACAGCATGGCCCCGATGAGCATCACCGGCACCAGGGCGCGCAGCAGCGGCGCGTCGGGATAGCTGCGGCGTCCGCCGAGGTAGACGTTCTTGGACCAGCCCTCGACCAGGTGACGGAGGCCGGTGTACATCCGGGTTTCCATGACGGTCTCCGCGAACGCGAAGTGCAGCGTCAGGCGGTGCCGCCACAGCTGTTGCGCCAGGGCGAGGTCCTCGGCCACCTCGCCGCGCACCGCCTCGTGGCCGCCGATCGCGGCGTACGCGGCGCGGGAGAAGAGGATGAACTGCCCATTGGCGATGACGTCGCCGGCGCCGCGCGGGTGGTTCACCCGGTCGGGATCGAAGCGGAGGCCGAGCAGCACCCACACCTGCGGCATGACCAGGCGCTCCCAGGCAGTCACGCACTGCTGCCGCGGCGCCACCGTCACTGCGTCGGCCGGCCGCGCGCGGAGCGCCGCGAGGGCCCGTCCCAGCAGCTCGGGGCCGTGGCGGGTGTCCGCGTCGGTGAAGGCCAGCATCTCCCCGGTGGCCGCCGCCGCGCCCTGGTGGCAGGCCCACGGCTTCCCGTACCAGCCGTCCGGGAGCTCCGCACCCGGCACCAGGCGGAGCCGCGGGTCGGCCGCGGCGAGCCGCCGCACGATGGCCGCGGTGTCGTCGCGGGAGCGGTCGTCCACCACCAGGACCTCCACGTCGGGGTAGCTGGTGGCGAGCACCGACTGCACCACCGTCTCGATCGCGGCGGCCTCGTCGCGGGCGGGGATGACGACGCTGATGCGGGGACCGGCGATGGGAGGGAGGTCGGCGAGGTTGGGACGGCGTCGGGCCAGCCGGAAGAGCGTCAGCAGGAACAGCAGCCAGGGGAGGGCGGGCAGCACCGTCACCGGTGCTTCACCACCGCCGCCAGCTCGGCCTCGATCTGCTCCAGCTGCTTCCGGATGTCGTGCTGGTCGAGCGCGCTGTCCGGGGCGGGCACCCCGTTCTGGGTGAAGAGCGTGGCCACCAGCGCGTCGGTGTAGCCCACCACCGCCACGGCGATCCCCTTGTCCAGGATCGTGTTCAGGCGGAGAATGATGGCCATCGCCTGCCGCTGCCGCAGCGGCGTGAGCACCGGCCCGATCCGGCGGATGAGCAGCTCGCGGAGGTACTGCAGCTCCTCCACGATCTCGCCCGCCGCCAGGCCCCGCGCGGCGCCGAAGCGGCCGTAGTGCTCGGCGGCGTGGTACCAGACCTCGTTGACCGAGCGCCGCAGCGGGCCCACGCTCTCGGTCATGATATTGTAAAGGAGGCGCAGTTCGCGCTCGATGGTGCCGGGGGCCATCCGGCTGGCGCTGGCCACCCGTGCATCGAGCCAGCTGGTCCACTCCTGGATCACGGCCTCGCGATGGTCGGCCATGGCGCGGCCCACGGTCAGCAGCGTCGGATGCGAGGCGCGCAAGGCGGGGGCTCCCAGGGGTTCAACCGGGCGCAAATCTACACCCGCAGGGATGACGGGGTCAAAACACCACCCGCGCCGGCGTGCCGCCGGCAGGAGGCAAGTCCAGGCATGTCGATCGTTCCCCGGCGCCCACCACGGATCAGTCCCGGCCAGCGGGTGGCGCTCATCGCCCCCGCCGGCCCGCTCTCCGAGCGCGACGACCTCGCGCGCGCGCAGTGGCTCTGCGCCGGCCTCGGCGTGGAGCCGGTGCCCGGCGCCCACTGCCTCGACCGCCACGGCTACCTGGCCGGCACCGACGAGGCACGGCTCGCCGACCTCAACCACGCGCTCACCGACCCCTCCATCGACGCGGTCTGGTGCCTGCGCGGCGGCTACGGCGTCACCCGCATCCTCGACAACGTGGCGTTCGGCGCGTTCGCCGCGCGCCCCAAGCCGGTGCTCGGCTTCTCCGACATCACCGCGCTGCTGGTCGCCCTGCACCAGGTCACCGGGGTCACCACCTTCCACGGGCCGATGTCCCGCGCCCCGCTCACCAGCTTCAGCCGCGGCCACCTGGAGCGCGTGCTCATGGCCGCCGCACCCGCCGGCCGGCTCGGCACCCTCCCGCCCCCCGCCGGCGTGCTCGCGCCCCGCAGCCCGCGGCTCGTCACGCTGCGCGAGGGCATCGCGGACGGGCCGCTGGTCGGCGGCAACCTCACCCTGCTCGCCGCGCTCGCCGGCACCCGCTACTTCCCGGACCTCGACGGCGCGATCCTCTTCCTCGAGGACGTGGGCGAGGATCTCTATCGCGTGGACCGGCTGCTGGCCCAGTTCCGCATGCTGGGCGCGCTCGACGGACTCGCCGGCGTGCTGATCGGCCAATTCACCGACATGAAGCGCGGCGCCGGCGACGGTGGCGCGCTCCGCTTCGACGAGGTGCTCGAGACCTACTTCCTGCCCCTCGGCGTCCCGGTCGCCTACGGCTTCCCCTTCGGCCACGTGGACGACCAGTGGACCCTGCCGCTCGGCGTGCGCGCCCGCTTCGACGCGGGGCAGGGCACGGTCGACCTCATGGAAGCCGCGGTCTCCTGATGGCCACGCCGTCGCTCACCCGGCACACCCTCGACGGCGCGCTGGGGCCGCTGCTGGTCGACGTGCGCACCAGCGACCGGCAGCTGCCCCGGCCCGCGGTGCTGATCGTGCATGGCTTCAAGGGCTTCAAGGACTGGGGAATGTTCCCGCCCCTCGCGGAGCGGCTGGCCCGGGCGGGGTTCAGCGCGGTCTCCTTCAACCTGAGCGGCAGCGGCGTCGATGCCCAGGGGGACTTCACCCGCGCGGACTGCTTCGCGCGCAACACCTACTCGGCCGAGGTCGCCGACATCCGGACCATGCTCGACGCGCTGGAGACCGGCCGCCTGGACATGCCGCCCACCCCGCACGTGGGGCTGGTGGGTCACTCCCGCGGGGGCGGCATGGCCCTCCTCGCCGCCGCCGGCGACGCGCGGGTCCAGGCGCTGGTGACCTGGGCCGCCATCTCGAAGGTCGCCCGCTGGGATGGCAAGGAGGCCGCCTGGCGCGCGGCCGGCTACCTCGACTCGGTCAACAGCCGGACCGGCCAGGTCCTGCGCATCCACACCGACGTGCTCGACGACGTGCGCGACCACGCCGCCGCGCTGGACATCCTCGCGGCCGCCCGCCGCCTGACTCAACCCTGGCTGCTGCTGCACGGCACCGAGGACGAGTCCGTGCCGGTGGCCGAGGCACG
>JBGAPX010000144.1:0-8411 GCA_044221045.1 Gemmatimonadales bacterium | reverse complement strand
TGGTCAGCGCCGCGGGGAAGATCCCGTTCTGGACGCTGGTGGCCGTGTAATTCTTCCAGTCGGTCGGCGAATTGTGCCTCTCGCCGATCGGGCTGTCGATGGTGACCAAGCTCGCGCCCAGCCGCCTCGCCGGCCTGGCGATGGGCGGCTGGTTCGTCTCCATCGGCATCGGCAACAACCTGTCAGGCATCTTCGCCAGCGCGGTCAGCGGCGAGGCCGGCATGACCACCGCCTCGGCCCTGAGCGGCTATACCTTCGGCTTCTGGACGCTGTTCGGGGCGGGTGTCGTGCTGTTCCTGGCGGCGCCGCTGGTCAATCGCCTGATGCATGGCGTGAAGTAGCGGACCGTTCCCTGGCACACCGGCAGGTTGCTGCGGGGCCCTTCCCGGACATCGGGAGGGGCCCCGCGGTCATTCCGGTGGGCGGGCCTTGAAGACCTGGAACAGGTAGAACAGGGACGGGAAGAGAACCAGCGCACCCAGCGCGAGGGCACCCAGCGTGAGCCTGAGCGTGATGGCTGGGGCTGCAGCGCCGGCGATGTCGAGCCCGGGGGGGAGCAGGTAGGGGTACTGGGCCAGGGCCCAGCCCCAGAGGATGAAGGTCACCTGGGCCGCGGCGGCCACGCGGGCGAGCCCGAAGCGACGCCGCCACAGCGCCCACAGCGCCACCGTGGCCGCCACCCCGGTCAGTCCGTGCACCGGCAGCGCCCGGGCGCTCGTGGTGAGGCCATGCCAGACGAGCGGCGCCTCCCGCCAGGCCAGGCCGAGGGTGGTCATGGCGGCGACGAAGACGCCGAGGCCCGCCGCGATCGCCCGGTGGCGGAAATCGTCGGCCAGGGCCTCGTCCGGGCTCTCCACGGTGAGGTAAACCGCGGCAAGGAACGCGAACAGCACCAGGGTGAACACCCCGACGCTCACGGTGAAGGGCGAGAGCCACGGGTCCACGAAATCGATCCGGAATCCCCGGCCCGATGGCGGCAGCACCCGGCCCGCGGCAATGGCGCCCATGGCCACGCCAAGGAGCAGCGGGGTGACCAGCGACGCCACCGCGAAGACCCGGCCCCAGCGGCGCTGCGCCGGCTCGTCCTCGCCCCCGTAGCTCCGGAAGGTGAAGGCGGACCCCCGGAGTACCACACCCACCAGGATCAGCGTGAGCGGGAGATGCAGGGTGATCGCCAGCCTGCTGAACACCGGCGGGAAGCAGGTGAACAGCAGCACCACCACCAGGATGAGCCAGACGTGGTTGGCTTCCCACACCGGGCCGATGGCGTGAGCGATGAGGTCGCGCTGGCGCATCCGCCGCGGGCCCCCGGCCAGGAGATCCCACACGCCGCCCCCGAAGTCCGCCCCGCCGAAGAGCACGTAGGCGTTGAGCGCCACCACCACCGCCCCTGCCAGCACGTCGGCCGCGCCGATGGAGGGCATCGTTCAGGCTCCGCGCCGCGCGGGGTGGTAGACGCGGGACCAGTCCTGCTGGCGGGGGCTGCGGATGATCTGCGCATAGAGCAGCCAGGCGACGACCACGCCCAGGAAGAGGTAGAGCAGGGTGAACCCGAGCAGGGTGTAGGCGAGTCCCGGCATCGGGGTCACGGCCTCGCTGGTGCGGAGCACGCCATGGATGATCCACGGCTGCCGGCCCACCTCCGTGACCACCCATCCCGCCTCGATGGCCACGAAGCCGAGCGGGGCACACGCCGCCAGGGCCAGCAGCAACGGCCGCTGGGCGCCCAGGTCCCGGCGACGGAGCAGGGTGAGCAGCCCCCACGCGGCGACCGCGGCCATTACCGTCCCGATGCCGACCATCGCCTGGAAGGCGACGTGCACCGTGGGGACGTGCGGCCAGTCGGCGCGTGGGATCGAATCGAGACCTGTGACCACCGCCTTCGGGTCGTGGTGGGCCAGCAGGGACAGGCCGTAGGGCAGCTCCAGCCCGAACCGGACGGTGCGCGTCTCCATGTCCGGCCAGCCGCCGAGGAGCAGCGGGGCACCGGCCTGCGTCTGGAAGAGCGCTTCCATGGCGGCCAGCTTGGCAGGCTGAAACGCCGCCACCTGGCGGGCGCTCAGGTCCCCCGACAGCGGTTGCAGCAGCGCCGCGGGGCCACCGATCAGGAGGCCCAGGGTGAGCGCCCGGCGATGGAAGGCGTTGAGGGGATCCCGGAGCAGCAGGAAGGCGTGGATTCCCGCGACGGCGAAGCCGGTGGCGGCGTAGGCCGCGAGGGTCATGTGCAGCGTCTGCTGCAGCGCGGCCGGATTGAAGACGGCCGCGATCGGGTCGATGTTCGTGGGAAGCCCATCGACCAGGTCGAATCCGGTCGGGGTGTTCATCCAGGCATTGGCGATCACCACGAAGATGCCGGAGAGCACCCCGCTCAGTGCCACCAGGACGCCGGCGAACAGGTGCGCCCGCGGCGGGATGCGGTCCCACCCGTAGAGGTAGATCCCCAGAAAGATCGCTTCGGTGAAGAAGGCGAAGCCCTCGAGGGAAAATGGCATCCCGATGATCGGGCCCGCCATCTCCATGAACCCGGGCCAGAGCAACCCGAGCTCGAAGCTGAGCACGGTGCCCGACACCGCGCCGACGGCAAAGAGGATGGCGGTGCCCTTCGCCCAGCGGCGGGCCAGTTCCAGGTAGAGCGGATCGCGCGTGGCGAGCCACCGCCGTTCGGCTGCGACCATCAGCAGGGGCATGCCGATCCCCACCACGGCAAAGAGGATGTGGAAGCCGAGGGAGAGCGCCATCTGGGTGCGGGCGGCGAACAGGTCGCTCATGCGGGTCCGGGGGAGCGTGTTCCGGGGAAGGTGCCCGCCACGCCTCGCGGCGGCAAGCGTGGGTGCGTCACGCGTGCGCAAAGGTTGGACGGCCCCCCGACGCGAGGACGCCGGGTCAGGGAGCGGCGGCCACCCCGATCACCGCGCAGGCCAGGCGCGCCCCGGCATTCCCGGTGGGATCGGTCACGCCATCATCCTTGGCCGCGTGAATCACCAGCGCGGTGCCCGGAACACCGATCGATCTCGGCCCGGGCATCAGGGTGACCCCCTCCAGCCGGAGCTGGGCCCGGCCGGAGCCGTCCGGCTGCACCTCGAGGTTGGGGAGGTCGCCGGCGTGCGGGCCGTCGGGGTTGTCCCGGCCGTGCTTGCGGGCCGCGGGATTGTAGTGGCCCGCGGCGGAGAGGAACCCTGGCGGCTCGCAGGCCGGGGCGGCGTGGAGGTGCATGCCGTGCGGCCCGGGCGCGAGCCGCGTCGCGAGGACCTGCAGCACCACGCCACCCGGATCCTGCAGCGCCGTGACCTGGCCGATGCGACCGCCGGTCGAGTCGATGAGGGCGAAGGTGGCGCGGACCGGCGGCGGCCCGTCCGGGATATCCTGCGCGGCGAGGGCAGCAGGCAGGGCCGCGACGGCGAGGAACTGGAGGGAACGGTGCATGGCGGTGGTGGGGGCTGAAGGGTCTCTGGTCCGGGCCGTCCCGTCGCGGCGTGCCGCCCGGGGCGGGATGCCGACCCGCGCGAACTGGAGTACGGGGTGGCGGGCGCTTTCCGGTACCGCGCCGGCCGTCCCGGCACCGGTGCAGCCCGCATGGAATGCCACGGTGGCGACGGGTGACAGGCATCGCATTGTGAGGTTGTACCGTTTCAAGGCGTCGGGGTTCCGTGCAGTAACCGCTGGCGCCAATGGAGGATAGCGGGTCGGCAGGGGCGGCACACCGGGGCCGGAGGGGAGGCGCTGCGCCCGGCACCCGACTTGCACCCCATTGCGGGGACTTCCTGAATGACCGTACGCCACGGAGGGTCGGATGAAGTTCCTGGTGGTGCTGGCCGCGCTGGTGGCCGGCGGATACCTCTACTACAAGCCGCTCCCCCCGGGGAAGGGTCCCAACGCCGCCGCCGGCATGCGCGCCGGCGGGACCATCGTGCAGGTGCTCGAGGGCTATCGCAGCAGCCGGGGGATGTACCCGCTCAGTCTCGAGGACATGGTGCCGGAGTACCTGTCCGGGCTGCCGCGCCTCTCCAATGGCAGCAGCTTCGAATACCAGCGCCTGGGAGCCAGCTTCAAGCTGACCTTCAACTACACCAATCCCCTGCCGGTGCACTGCAGCTACGAGCCTGCCACCCGCTGGGCCTGTGAGTGGTTCTGACGGGCTGGGCGCTGGTGCTCGGCGCGGTGGCGCTGGTCCTCCTGGTCCGGCGCTCATCCAGGAAGCGCCCGGCCTCCGACCACGGGGCGTCGGGGGGCGACGGCGGGATGCAGGATGCCGGACCCGGTGGGGACTGCGGCGACGGTGACGCCGGTGGCTGTGACTCGGGTGGGGACGGCGGCGGAGACGGTGGCGGGGGAGACTGACGGGGCGGCCAGCGCGGCCGCCCCGTCCGGCCTTCAGAAGGTGAATTCCATGCCCAGGCGGACCAGCCGCGGGGCTCCATAATAGAAGATGGGCTGGAAGAAGTCCTTCGCCGCCGCGAGGAACAGCGGCTGCAGTTCGGCCGCGCCGTCCACGTACCCGTTGTCGTCGAGATCGGCCCAGCGGCGGTAACGTGGGGACTCGAACGGGATGGGCGAGCTGTTGGCCTGGTAGGCGGAGTCGGCGAGGGCCTGCAGCTTCTCCACCGTGAGGGCCGTCTTGCCGGTGTCCCGGCGGACGGCGATCACGTTGCGCCGGTTGAGCAGGTTGCGGACATCCAGGTAGATGCTGCCGCCGACCCGGCCCAGGCGGAGCGGGCGCCGGAGCAGCAGGTCGACCGTGCTGGTGCTCGGCAGGCGCCCATCATTCGGGAGTCCCAGGATCGAGTCGCCGGCGGTGTTGGTCCGCGAGAAGGGCAGGCCGGACGCGTAGCGCACGATCGTCGTGGCCTCGAACGCCGCGAACGGCCGGACGCCAAGGATCCGCGGCCCGAAGGTGGCCGGCGTGTTGCCGGTCAGGATCGCGGTCAGGGTGTGCCGCCGGTCGAAGTCGAGGGGAAACTCCACCTTGGCCGGCAGGATGGTGTCCCCCGACACCGGGTCGATCTCCGCGCCGCGCCGCACGAAGAACGCATCGGAGGAGTTGGCCGTCGCCTCCTGCAGGGTGTAGCTCACCCGCGCCGCCCAGCCGCGGGTCATCTCCCGCTCCGCCAGCAGTTCGAAGCCCTTCACCGACCCCGCGTCCACGTTCCCGAAGATGCTCGAATCGGGATTGACGCCGAGCGGCACCGAGGCCACCAGGCCGTCGAGGCGGCGGACGTAGACGTTGGCGCGGACCGACGTCACCGGCGTGGGCCGGACCCGCAGGCTGAACTCGTACTGGGTGGACTCCTCGAACCCGAGGTCCGGGTTGCCCTGCCGGAACCGTCCGGTGCGGGTGGTGTCGTCGAACGCGGCGTCGACCAGGTACTGGTAGTCGGGCGCCTGACGGAACTTGCCGAAGCTGGCCACGAAGGTGGCGCCCTTGAGGACGGTGCTCACGGCCAGGCGGGGCGAGAGCGCTCGCTGCGCCTGGGCGGCCTTGCCCGGCAGGTCATCCCGCCCGCTGAACTGGTCGTAGCGTACCCCGACGGTGAGGGCCAGGTCGCGCGAGCGGCCCTGCACCTCGGCGTAGAGGGAGCCGGCCCACGGGGTGAAGTCGGACGCCGACGTGGAGGGCACGGAGTCGCCCGCGGGCAGGTAGCCCTGGACCCGCTGAAACGTCCGGACGTGCTGGGCCGAATACTCCCCGCCCACGTAGAAGTCGCTCCAGCTGCCGGCGGGAAAGCTCACGTCGAGGCGGGTACGGGTCTCACGATACTGGTTCCACGCGAGGCCGCCGCGCGAGGCCCGCCCGAGGAAGAACGCAGGGACGCCCCAGGGGGTCTGGTCGCTCCAGGTCGGGGCGATCATGCCGGGAAGGCCGGCGTTGGCGCGCACGGTGTCCTGCCGGCGCGCGATATCCTCGCCGAGGATCTCGAGGGAATTCCCGGTGAAGGCGCCGAAGGCATAGTCGGCCGCCTCCGTGGTGGCGCCGCGCAGGAACTCGCGGCCGAAGTAGCCCACGCGCAGGTCGGCGGTGATGCCGGAGCCGGCGAAGGTGCGCTGGAGGTGGCCGTTGAGCAGGTTGCCGCTGGTGCGACGCACCGGCGCCAGGTCCTGCTCGTACTTGTAGGCCTGGTCGTAGAGGAGGCGCTGGTCCGCCGAGTGCAACCCCAGGATGCGCAGGGTCTGCCGGGTCCCGAGGGGGATGGTGAGCTTGGCCGCGAGGTCCGCCTGCTCGCCGCTGTTGTGGGGCAGGAGCGCGGGGCCGCTGCTGCGCGGGTCGCGGGCGTTGCCGGGCCGCGGCGCGTTCACCGGATCGGCGTCCAGCCGGGCGGAGACGTCGGCGACCGCGAGCACCCGGATGCCCGCCGGCAGCGGCCCGTCCACGCCGAACAGGATCCGGTCGAGGCCGAAGTCGTTGTTGGCGCCCATCGGTCGGTCGGTCTCGTAGGCGGCGCGGCCGCTCCAGCGCTCGCCGCCATCGCGAGTGGCCAGGTTGACGAGCGCGGACACCGCCTGGCCGTAGCGGGCCGAGAAGCCGTTGGTGATCAGGGACGCCTCGGCCAGCATGTCGGGGGGGAGGCGGACGCCGAGCGAGCCGGTGGAGGCGTCGAGCTGGTTCTTGAGCCCGAGGCCGTCGAGGATGAAGGCCTGCTGGCCCAGCCGCCCGCCGCGGTAGCTCTCGCCGACGGCGCCGGAGGAGAGCGCGATCGCCTCCTCGACGCTGGAGACCGGGAGCCGGCGGAGCTCCTCCGCGGTGAACCGCTGCTGGTCCTGCACCGCCAGCGGGTCGAGGACCGAGTCCACCCGGTCGGCGATCACCTCCAACGGCTCGAGGCCGACGGGGTCGGGCTGGAGGGCGAAGTCGAGCGGCGTGGTCTGGCCGGCCCGCACCAGCACGCTGTCCCGGCTCACCGGCCGGTAACCGATCGCGGTGGCCCGGACCGCGTGCCAGCCCGCGGGGAGTTCGCGGAGGCGGTACACGCCCCGCCCGTCGGAGGTCGCGGTGTAGCGCCCCCCGTCGAGGGTCACTCGCGCGCCGGCAATGGGCTGGCCGTTGGCGCCAGCCTCCCGGACCACCCCGGCCACCGCCCCGACGGCCTGCGCCTGGAGCGGAAGGTTGCCACTCGCCACCAGCAGAGCCACCACGAGGATTCGCCGCACGCCTATTCCTCCAGAAGCCAGAGATCGGCCCACCGGCTGAACGCCGTGTCCGTGGCCGAGGATGACACCGTGATGGGATACGCCTCGACAACCAGGCGGGTCCCGTCGGCCGACACCCGCGGCCGCTTGTAGAGATGCAGGGAATCACCCTGCCGGGTCTCGACGCCCGTGGTAAGGTCCACCGCCACCAGCTTGCCGCCGTAGTCCACCTGCACCGCGTAGAACGGGGGCAGGTCGGTGAACCCGTCGTGTCCATCCACCACCGCGTAGAGCGTGGTGCCGTGGACCTGCGGATCGCGCGCCACCCGCCCTGGCCCGAAGTCGTGCAGGGTGTCCACGGTACCGCTGGAGAGCTGTCGGGCGTACACCCGGCTGTCGCCGGCGATGGTGTAGTAGATCGTGGCCCCATCGGGGGCCGCCTGGACCGCACTCGCGCGGATGGTGCCTGGCACGAAGGTGCGCGTCAGCGCACCCCCGGCCAGGTCGAGCAGGACCACCTGCTCCCCGAACCGCATCGTGTCCTTGCGGCAGCAGCCGTTCTCGGCCCCGATGTAGAGGAGCACATCGTCCCGCAGCCACTGCAGGAAGATGGGGGCGTCGTGCGACCGGCCCGAGGGCGCGGTGTAGGGGAAATCGAGCAGCCGGGTGGCGGGCGCGAAGCTGGTATCCCGCATCAGCCACAGCGCGATGCGGAAGGGGGAGTGTTCGTCGACGCCGAGCGTGGAGGAGGCATACACCAGCTGGCCGCCCCGCGGCGCGGGCTGGTCGAAGATCTCGGTGGTGTCGTTGCCGCCCGGGTCGGCGGGGCAGGCGAGCGCGGTCCGCGTGCCGCCACCCCCCGGAATCCGCACGATGCAGCGATCCTTGTCGACGGTGAACCTGTCCTGCGCCGAGTAGTAGAGCACCGCGCCATCGGCCGACCAGGTGGCCCAGGCATCCTGACCCACGTTGTAGGTCAGGCGCACCGGTGGCGACGGGTCCCGTGGCCCGGGCTCGCCCGGGGCGTCGGTGGTGAAGGGGTCGGCGTGGCCGCAGCCGGCCAGCAGGAGTGCGGGGAGCAGGCGACTTGGCTTCACGGGAGGTGTTCGTGGTCGCGGTGGGGAACGACCGGCCCGGCGGTGTGGGTGGCCTCGGCGGCGCCCACGCCGCGGCCGGCCACCGGGGCGGCGTGGCGCAGCAGCTGATAACCGGGGCTCAGCGGGAACGGGCTCGGCGCCGCGAGGTCCACGAGGTACAGCGTGCCGCCGCTGTCTCGCTGCACGGGCCCG
>JBGAPX010000143.1:0-8573 GCA_044221045.1 Gemmatimonadales bacterium | reverse complement strand
CCTGCTTGTCAGTTCCCGGACCCGCACGGCCGTGGCCTGAGGGCCCGGCGCCTCACCGAAAGGCCGTCTCCATGCGCACGCTTGTCCTCCGGATCCTGCTGCCGGCCTTCCTCCTGGCCGCGCCGCTCACCGCCCAGGTGCGGGCTGACACCACGATGTCCTGCATGGGCGCGGGCGCGGGGATGGGCCAGGGCGGCGGCATGATGATGGACCACCAGGCCATGATGCGGATGGAGGCCATGGATGCCCGTCTCGACAGCCTGGTGAAGGTGATGCGGTCCGCCCGCGGGGATCGGCGTCTCAACGCCATGGCCGAGATCCTGGGGGAGCTGGCCGATCGCCAGCTGGCGATGCGGCGCGAGATGCACCAGCGTATGATGCAGCAGGAACACGGCTCCGCAATGTCCGGGGGCGGCACCGGGATGCGGGACTGCGCGATGATGCGGCCGGACAGCACCGCGGCCGCCGGGCACCAGATGAACCACTAGGCCCCGCCCCGGGGCGGGAGGAGGCGCCGATTCTTCCTGCCCTCGAGACGGCAGCCGGCCTCGCGGTCGCAGGGCTCGTCGGTCTCGCGGTCGGGAGCGAGCGGGAATGGTCGGGACACGCCTCTGGTCCGGGGGCCCGCTTTGCGGGCGCCCGGACCTTCCTGCTGCTGGGACTGCTGGGCGGCATTGCCGGCCACCTGGGCCGGAACGGACACGCGCTGCCGTCCACCGCACTCCTGGCGGGCGGGGCGGGGCTGGCTATTGCCGCCTACCTCACCGCGGCGGGCCGCGCGCTCCCCGACGCCGTGGATGGCACCACCGAGGCGGCTGCGCTCACCGTCCTGGCCCTGGGGGTTCTGGCGGGCCTGGGCGAATCGCGGCTGGCGGCGGGGATCGGGGCTGTCATCGTCCTGGCGCTGCGGGAGAAGTCCGCCATCCAGGGGTTCGTGCGCCGCATCGGCGAGCTGGAACTCCGCGCCGCGCTGCAGTTCGCGGTCCTCGCGCTGGTCCTGCTGCCGATCCTCCCGGAAGGTCCGTACGGGCCGCTGGGCGGCGTGCACCCGCGCGAGCTCTGGATGGTGGTGCTGATCGTCTCGGGGCTCAACTTCGGCGGCTACCTCGCCCGCCGGCTCGTGGGTGACACCGCCGGTACCGCCGTGGCGGGCATCCTCGGCGGGCTGGTCTCCTCGACCGGCGTCACGCTGAGCTTTTCGCGGCAGAGCCGCGAGGATACCCACCGCGCCGCCGCGCTCGCGCTGGGTGTGGTCGGCGCCTGCACCACTCTGCTGCCGCGGCTTACCGTCCTCACCCTGGCCCTGCGCCCCGCACTTGCTCCGTTGCTGGCGCCGCTCTTCCTGCCGCCCTTCCTGCTTGGCCTCGGACTGGTGGCCATCGGGCTGCGACGCGCCGCCGGTCAGGGCGCAGGCCGGCCCGAGCCCGAGGGCCGGAATCCGCTGCGGCTCGGATCCGCGATCGCGCTGGCCCTCGGGTTCCAGGCCGTGCTCATGCTGATGTACTGGGTGAACGGCCGCTTCGGTGCCGGAGGGGTTCTCGCCTCGGCGGCGGTGCTGGGACTGACCGACATGGACGCGCTTACCCTGTCGATGGTACGCCTCGCCGCGGACCCCTCACTTGCCGGGGTTGCGGCCGGGGCCATGGGCATCGGGGTCCTCGCCAACACCCTGCTCAAGCTTGGCGTGGTCCTGGCGCTCGGCGGGGGGCGGTTCCGGTGGCAGGCCGGACTGGCGCTCGCGGGGCTGGTTCTCGGCAGCGTCGCCGGACTCTGGTTCGCGGGCTGGATCTGACGGGTGACATGCCGCGGGGCCCGTGCCGTGAGACGGCACGGGCCCCGTGTCGCGCCGGTACCCGCCTCAGCGCGTTACGGCGCGCGCCGGCCCGCCGGCCGTGGTGGCCGCGCCGTCGCCGACGCGGAACCGGGCCACCAGCGACTGCAGCCGCCCCGCCATCCGCGACAGGTCCTCCGCGGCCCGGCGCGTGTCCGCCGCGCCCTTGGTGGTGTCCCGGGCCGCCGTGGCCACACCGCCGATGTTCCGGGCGATCTCCACCGAGCCCCGCGCCGCCTCACTCACGTTGCGGGACATCTCGTTGGTGGTGGCGGTCTGCTCCTCCACTGCGCTCGCGATGGTGCCCTGCAGGTCGCTGATGCGCGCGATGGTGTCGCCGATGCCCCGGATGGCGCCGACCGCCAGGGCGGTATCGCCCTGGATGGCGTCGATCCGCTGGCTGATGTCCTCGGTGGCCCGCGCCGTCTCCTTGGCCAGTTCCTTCACCTCGTTGGCCACCACCGCGAAGCCCTTGCCCGCTTCGCCCGCGCGGGCCGCCTCGATCGTGGCGTTGAGGGCCAGGAGGTTGGTCTGCGCCGCGATCCGGGTGATCACCTTGATGACCTTGCCGATCTCGGTGCTGGACTCGCCCAGCCGGCTGACCGTGCTGTTGGTGCTCTCCGCCTCGTGCACCGCCTGGGCCGCCACCCGCGCCGCTTCCGCGGCCGACTTCGAGATCTCCCGGATTGAGGCGCTCATCTCTTCCGTGCCGGCCGCCACCGTCTGCACGTTGTTGGTGACCTCCTCCGAGGCGCCGGAGACCACCGTGGCCTGGGCGGAGGTCTCTTCCGCAGTGGACGAGAGGGACATGCTCACCGCGGTGAGCTCCTCGGCCGCCGCGGCCAGGGTCTGGCTGCTCTCCGCGATGCCCTGGATGCTGGTGCGCAACTCGCCGAGCAGCGCCCCGATCCCCTGGCCCAGCTGGCCCATCGCGTCCGATCCCATCGCCGGCGGGGTCACGGTCAGGTCGCCGGCGGCCGCCCTGTTGACCACCGCGAGGAGCTGGTCCACGTGCTGCCGGAGCGCGGCGGACTGCTCCCGCTCCCGCGCCTGGGCCTGCTCCACCTCGCGCTCGGTGGCCACCTGCCGGGAGACATCCTCCCAGTTGACGATGTAGGCGACCGTCTCCCCGGCGGCGTCGGTGACCCGGTTGATGCTGGTCCGCAGGGAAATCTGTCCGAAGCTGAAGGTGGCCTCGTGCGGCAGGGCCCGCGGGTCCTTGAGGATCCGCTCGATCCGCGCCGGGTCCTTGTGGAATCGGTGGATCGACCCGCCCATCAGGTCTTCCACCCGCACCCCGAACATCCGCTCGATCTCGGGGCCGACCGTCCGGAGCGTCTCGCGCGCCTTCCGGTTGTGGTACACCAGGTGCAGCCCGGCGTCCGCGATGAAGATGTTGGTGTGGATCCCGTCGAGGAGCGCTCGCAGGGTGTCGGATGACTCGAGCATCTGGGGCTGTACGAAAGTCGACATGGGGCGTACCAGTGCGTGGGACAGGGGTTGCTGAAGTTGTCGGCAGAATCCGTCGGCACTTGACGCCTGTGGAGATGATGACTTCTTCATGCCAGAGTTCGCTGCTGCTTCAGGATGTCCTCATGCCGTCGGGCGCAGTTTCGCTTCAGGATTTCCTCTCCTGGGAGGTCACCATGTCCGCGGCCATGTTCCGATCCATCTTTGTCCCACTCGACGGCTCGCCCTTCGCCGAACAGGCGCTGCCGCTGGCGGCAGAGATCGCCCGGCGCTCCGGGGCGATCCTGCAGGTGGCGCTGGTGCACCATCCCGTACCTGCCCTCGCCACCGCGCTCGAGGTGCCCGAGATCGAGGCCCAGCTCGACCAGGAGGCGCGGGCGCGGGAGCAGGTCTACCTCGACGGCATCGTGGAGCGCTTGCGGGCCACCGTGAACATCCCGGTGACGGCCGCGCTCCTCGACGGGCCGGTGGCCGATGCGCTGCAGGAGCACATCGAGAAGTCCGGCGCCGATTTCGTGGCGATCACCACGCACGGGCGGGGGCCGGTCAGCCGGTTCTGGCTGGGCAGCGTCGCGGACCAGCTCATGCGCCGGCTGCATGTGCCGGTGCTCCTGCTGCGTCCGGGCGGGGAGCGGAAGGCGCCCGCCTCCTTCCGCCGGATCCTCGTCACGCTCGACGGCTCGCCGTTCGCCGAGCGGGCGGTGGAGGCCGCCCTGATGCTGGGCCGCCCCTTCGGGGCGGAATACACGCTGCTCATGGCGCTCGAGCCGCCGCTGCCGATCGCCGACCCGAGCGGGATGATGGTGGTACCCGCCGATCCGGAGGCGGAACGGAAGGCCCGGGAGACCGCACGCGCCTACCTTGACCGACAGGTGGCACAGTTGCGCGGCCTGGGTGCGGTCGCCACCGCGCTGCCGGTGGAGGGTGCCGGCGCCGCCCAGGCGATCATAGCCCAGGCCGACGAGACCGGCTGCGACCTGGTCGCGATCGCGAGCCATGGCGCGGGTGGTGTCGAGCGGCTGGTGGTGGGCAGCGTCGCGGACAAGGTGATCCGCGGCTCCACCCACCCGACCCTCGTGGTCCGGCCCCCGCGGGACGCGAAGTGAACGAGGGAGACCTCGACCGCTGGCGCGCCGCGGGCCTGATCGACGCGGAGACCGCCGAACGGATCCGTCAGCATGAAGCCGCCCGGGGCGATGGCCCCGGGCGGTTTCGCTGGCCGGTGGCCCTCGCGATGGTGGCCGGCGGCCTCATGCTGTCGGCCGGGGCCCTGCTGTTCGTGGCGGCGCACTGGGAGGAGCTGCCGCCTGTCGGCCGCGTGGCGCTGCTGCTGGGGTGTCTCGCAGCCAGTCATGGCGCGGCGGCGCTGGCGACCGCACGCTTCCCGGCGCTGTCCGTGACGTTGCATGCCGTCGGGACTGCGGCCCTCGGCGCGACCGTCTTCCTGATGGGCCAGACCTACCACCTGCAGAGCCGGTGGCCGGACGGATTCCTGCTCTGGGCGCTTGGCGGCTGGGTGGGCTGGCTGCTGCTGCGCCAGTGGCCGCAGGCGCTGTACGCCGCGGTCCTGACGCCGGTCTGGGTGGTGGCCGAGTGGACCGCGCGTGCGGAGCGCTTCGGCACGGTGATTCCCGCAGCCCCGATGGCCGGCCTGTTGTGCCTGGCGCTCGTTTACCTTCACGCTCCGCGGCCGGGACGGGCGTCGGTGGACGCCACGCGCGCGGCGCTGGCGGCAATCGGTGCGGTGGCGCTGATCCCGCTGGCGATCGGGTTCCGGCTCGTCCTCGGTGAGATCGGTCCCATCCGTGCCTGGGAGGCGCCGGAGGCCTTTCGCGCCGCCAGCTGGGGGCTCTTCCTCCTGCTCCCCGCCGTGCCTGCGATCGCGCTGCGCGGGCGTGGGCTGCGCTTTCCGGCCGCCGGGCTCGTCTGGGTGCTCGCCGGCACCCTGCTGCCGAGCGACGCAGGAGCCTGGTCTTTCCTCTGGGGCGGGGCGGGGGCACTCGGCGTGGCATCCTCCGGGGTGTCCGAGGGTTCGAGGCTGCGGATCAACCTCGGAGTGGGAGCCTTCGCGCTGACCGTCGTGCTGTTCTACTTCTCCTCCGTGCTCGACCGCCTGGGTCGATCGGCCAGCCTGCTGGCTGGCGGGGTGCTCTGCCTGGTGGTGGGCTGGGGACTCGAGCGGGTGCGGCGGCGCCTGGTGGCCCGGGTGCCGGGGCGGGTCGCGTGACGGCCGGGCGGCGGGGACTGTTCCTCCTCCTGTTCCACCTCGGACTGGCGCTCGCGGTCCTCGGCCGGTTCGCCTACGATCGCGCCACCCTGCCAAGGGTCTGGGCTCGCACCGTCCCCTGGGATCCCGCTGATCCTTTTCGTGGCCGGTACGTCCGGCTGTGGCTCGATGCCGACGACGGCCGCGCGCCGGCCGATTCGCTGGCCCCGGTCGAGTTCGCGGCGGTGGGCGGTCGCCTGGTGGTCCGGCGGGCGCGGGACTGGGCGGGGTTCCAGCTCCGGGAACCGCCGCCGGCCGGGGCCAACGGTGTGGTGGTCTGGGAGCCGGTGGCGTTCTTTATTGGGGAGCATGCCACCGATCCCTCCGTCCTGCCGGCCGGCCAGACCCTCTGGGTCGAGGTCACGGTCCCGCCGCGCGGACTGCCCCGACCCCTTCGTCTCGAGGTAAGGACTGATGCCGAACTCCCGTAGCCGCCTGGCGCTCCTGGTCGGGTTGGCCTTCGCCGCGCCCGAGACGGCCGTGGCGCAGCTCCCGCTCGTGGCCTCGGGCATGGCCGGTGTCTCGTTCGACATCAACGACGATGACCCCGTCTCGGGCGCCGGGTTCTCGTTCCTGGCCGAGGTCGGGTTGGCCTACAGCCGGATCGAGTTCGGGGCGGAGGCCGGGCAGCACAACCTCGGACGGGACCGAAAGGCCAGGCAGTACGGGGCCTTCGTCCGGTTCACGGCGCCCGCGCTCAGGCGGGTGGTGCCCTACCTGGTGGCGGGGCTGGCGCAGTACCGCTTCAGCCCCGCGGGCAGCGGCAGCTCCCACGCCCTGGGCGGCAGCCTGGGCCCGGGGGTCCGGTTCGGGCTGGACCAGGCGCACCTCGCGCTTCTCCTCGAGGCGAGGTTCCACACCTCGTTCGAGCGGGCCCGGGTGATCTCCAGCCAGGACTTCGTCTCCGTCTCGGCGGGGCTTCGCCTGGCGCTGTGACCCCCGCGGGTTGATAGGCCGGGCATGGGCTCCTAAGTTCCTGCCCCGGCCGACGTCGGCCGGTTTCCCACGGGGCCGTCCGTGCATTTCCTCCTGCTCGCCATCCCTGACTGGCTCCGCCAGCTCGCCGAAGTGCTCCAGGTCGACGCGTCGGAGCTGACGCGCGACCTGCTCCGCGTCGCGGTCATCGCCGTCCTCTGCTATGTCGCCCTGCGCATCGTGCGCCTGGTCGCGCGCCGCATCGAGATGGCGGTGGACGATGGCGACGACGCCACCCTGACCGAACGGGAGCAGCGCGGCCAGACCATCTCCCAGTTGCTGCGGAGCGTGGGGAAAGTCGCGGTCATCGTGGTGGGCCTGCTCCTTTCCCTCAATGTCTTCATCGACATCGGCCCGCTCCTGGCCGGCGCGGGCATCCTCGGCCTGGCGGTCTCCTTCGGGGCGCAGAGCCTCGTCAAGGACGTGATCTCCGGCTTCTTCTACCTGCTCGAGGGCCAGTTCGCCGTCGGCGACGTGATCGAGGTGGCGGGCAAGTCGGGGGTGGTGGAACGGATGACGCTGCGGATGGTGGTCCTGCGGGACGTGCACGGCGCGGTCCACATGGTGCCCAACGGCCAGATCACGACCGTCAGCAACATGACCCGCACCTGGGGCCGCGCGGTGGTGGATGTCGGCGTGGCCTACGGCACGGACGTGGATCGCGCCCTGACGATCTTCGGCGAGGAGGCGCACCGCTTCGCCCACGACCCGGAGTGGAGGGCCCGCTTCGACGGCGAGCCGGAGGTGGTGGGAGTGCAGGGGCTCGACGAGAACCAGGTCACCATCCGCACCCAGCTCCGGACCCATGCCGGGCAGCAGTGGGCGGTCGGGCGGGAGTTCCGCCGCCGGATCAAGAACCGGCTCGACACCGAGGGGATCGAGATCCCCTACCCGCAGCGGACGGTCCATGTGCGGCACCATGGCCCCGGCGCGGGGACGGGCTTCGATCCGTTGCTGGAGGCCGGGGAGCGGCGCCCCCCCCGTCCAAGCCAGTTCCGTTCCTCCGAGGGCAGCGGCGACGCCTGAGCGCCGCCGCCCCGCCACCCGCCAGGCCTCGACCATGTCCCTCCACCTCTACAACACGCTGACGCGTGCCGTGGAGCCCTTCGTCCCCGGACTCCCGGGGCGGGTGTCGATGTACACCTGCGGGCCGACGATCTGGAACTACGCCCACATCGGGAACTTCCGGACCTTCCTGTTCGAGGACCTGCTCCGGCGCTGGCTCGAGGCGGGGGGACTGCGGGTCTTCCACGTCATGAACCTGACCGACGTGGACGATCGGATCATCAAGGAGGCGGGTGCGCGGGGGGTGCCCATCCGCGAGTTCACCGAGCCCTTCGCGCGGGCCTTCTTCGAGGACCGGGACTTCCTCCGGATCCGGCCGGCGCACGAATACCCCCGCGCCACCGACTACGTGGCGGCGATGATCGACCTTGTGGAAGGCCTGCTGGCCAGGGGAGTCGCCTACCGGGGCGACGACGGCTCGGTCTACTTCGCCATCCAGCGATTCCCCGCGTATGGCGAGCTCTCCCGGCTGGACCAGCGCACCCTGCGCACCGGGGCCAGCGGCCGGGTCTCCACCGACGAGTACGACAAGGAGAACGCCCAGGACTTCGTCCTCTGGAAGGCCGCCCGCCCCGAGGACGAGGCCGTGGCCGCGGCGTGGGATGCGCCCTTCGGCCGCGGCCGGCCAGGGTGGCACCTGGAGTGCTCGGCCATGGCGCTCACCCTCCTGGCCCGCGAGGGGCTCGGCACGGTGCTCGACATCCACGCGGGTGGGGTGGACCTGATCTTCCCGCACCACGAGGACGAGATCGCCCAGAGCTGCGCGTTCACGGGTGAGCGTCACTTCGCCCGGGTCTGGATGCACGGCGAGTTCCTGAACGTGCGCGGGACCAAGATGTCCAAGCGCTTCGGGAACATCACCACGCCCCGCGACCTCAAGGCCGACGGGGTGGACGCCGGCGCCCTCCGCCTGCTGGTGTTCCAGACCCATTACCGGCAGAAGCTGGACCTCACCGATGACGGGCT
>JBGAPX010000142.1:0-8652 GCA_044221045.1 Gemmatimonadales bacterium | reverse complement strand
GAAAGAGCAGGATGCCGAAGGCCTGGTCCGGGTTGATGCGGACGAGGCTGTCGAACTCCTGCCGGGCGTCGTCGAGCCGCCCGAGCGCCGCGAGGAGGATCCCGCGCCCGGCCAGGAACTGGGCGGGGCCGATCCCGCTGCGCTCGATGAAAGGGTGCAGGGCGTCGAAGCGGTGCAGCAGGGTATCGGAGGCCGGATCCCCGAACTGCACGCTCTGCTGGGCCGCGCCGATGGTGGCCGGGTAGCGGAGCATGGCCCGGGCGGTGGTGGAATCGACCTGGCCGTCGCCGAAGACGAGTGTGCCCGCGCCGGCGTAGGCGAGGTTCTCCTGCGGGTTGTCCGAGGTCTGGAGCACCCGCAGGTACCGCTCGTACCGTGCCCGGTCGCGGGCGCCGAGCGCCATCTCGATCAGGTGGATCGAGGCCGGCGTGAGGGTCGAGTCCCGGGCGAGGACGCTGTCGAATGGGCCGCGGATCTCCTCGGTGCTGAAGCCGGTGAGCTGGCGGAAGTGGTACATCGTCTCGCCGAGGAGGAACCAGCCGTCCACGTCATCGGGGTACTTGGCCACGTACGCCCGCGCCGAGTCGGTGGCCTCGAGCCGCTGGTGGTTGAACAGGTTGTAGGCCACGACCAGGGACCGCTCGCGCGGGGGCAGGCGGTCGGCGAAGCGGCGGGCGGCATCGCTGGCCGTGAGGCCGGCGGCAAAGCCGAGGCCCCCCGACCAGCCCACCGTTGCGGCCAGGCGGTAGTGGGCCAGGGCGAAGGTCGAATCCTGCTCGACGGCGCGCTGGAAGGCGGCGGCGGCGGAATCCCAGGCGGCGCGGCGGTAATGCTGCTCGCCGGCGAGGTACTCCCGCATCGCGGCGAGGGAGCCGGTGGTCAGGCCGCTGACCCGCACCGACGGCACCGGCTCGTTGGAGCGCCAGATCTCGCGCACCAGGCGGAGGCTCAGGCTGTCGACCAGCGCGAGCACGCTGTCGGTGGAGCCGTCGACCTGGGCCCGGGCCAGGCTCTTGCCGCCGGGGCCGTAGAGGTCGGCGCTCAGCCGCACCTGCGCGCCCGTGGCCACGATGCTGCCGAGGATCACCGCCTGCGCCTTCACGCTGCGGCCGATGGCCAGGGCGCCTTCGAGGTCGCCGGCGTCGCCGCCGCGCTTCTTCCAGGCGGCGAGCACCGCGCGCGGTTCCGCGGCCTGGATGCCGCCCACCGCGTTGAGGTTGGTGGTGAGGAGGTCCACCATGCCCTCGCCCATGAGCTCCACGCCCGCGCCGCTGGCGTTGAACGGCAGCACCGCGATGCGCTCGGCGCCCGCGACCACCACGCCGCCGCCGCGGGGCACGACCAGCCAGGCGGCAGCCGCGATCGCGGCCACCGCGAGCGGCAGGCCGACCACCAGGCGGCGCAGCCGCTGCCGTTCCGCCATGCCGCCCGCGCCGCCGCCCGCCGCGCGCTCCAGCGCTGCCGCGAAGTCGGTGACGGTGTCGAACCGCCGCGCCGGATCGGCGTCGAGGGCGCGTGCCACGGGGGCGTCGGCGTCGGCGGGGACCGCACGGTTGACCTTGCTGAGGCGGGGCCGGGGGCCCGTGAGGCTCCTGGCCAGCACCGCCTGCACCGTCTGGCCGGCGAAGGGCATCCCGCCCGTCACCATCTCGTAGAAGACGCACGCCAGGGCGTACTGGTCACTGCGGCCGTCCACCTCGCTGGCGGTGGCCTGCTCCGGGCTCATGTAGGCGGGGGTGCCGATGGCGAAGCCGATGCCCGTGAGGTTGCCGCCGCCGCCCTGCTGCGCGGCGGTCAGGGCCCGCGCGATGCCGAAGTCGGCCACCACGGCGTGCCCGCCCGAGAGCATGATGTTCTCGGGCTTGATGTCGCGGTGCACGATGCCCCGCTGGTGGGCGTACGCCAGCGCGCTCGCGGCCTCGCGCGCCAGGGTCACGGCCTCGGCGAAGGGGATGCGCTGTTCCCGGGCCAGCCGGTCGCGCAGCGATTCCCCCTCGAGGAAGGGCATCACGTAATAGAGGATCCCGTCGGCCTCGCCCGAGTCGTACAGCGGGACGATATGGGGGTGCTGCAGCCGGGCGGAGACCTCGATCTCCTGCAGGAAGCGCGGCCCGCCGATCGCCGCCGAGAGCTCGGCCCGCAGCACCTTGATGGCCACGACGCGGTCGTGCTTGAGGTCCCGGGCGCGGTAGACCGTGGCCATCCCGCCCTGGCCGGCCTGCCCCTCGATCCGGTAGCGGCCGGCGAGCGCGGCCGCGAGTCGCTGCGTGATCTCGTCCGGCACGGGCTACTCCTCGGTCGGGGCCGTGCGGCCGGCGGGGCCGGGCTTCCGGGTCCAGCGGGTGGTGTCGCGCCGCTCCACCTTGGCCATCATGCGGCCGAAGGCCTCCTCGAGGTCGATGCCCTCGCGGTTGGCCATGCAGATGAGCACGAAGAGGATGTCGGCCATCTCCATGGCCATGTCGCCCGGCGGCTCGTCGGCCTTCTTGGGCTTCTGGCCGAAGCGGTGGTTCACCTCGCGGGCCAGCTCGCCGACCTCTTCCGTCAGGCGGCAGAGGTTGGTGAGCGGGTGGAAGTACCCTTCCTCGAACTGGCTGATCCAGGCGTCCACGCGGCGCTGGTGATCGGTGAGCGGCATCGGGGTCCGGGGCGGAGGGTGGCGCGGGGTCAGTGCTGGGCGCGCAGGGCCGTGAGGAAGGCGCGCATGAAGTGCCCCAGGTCGGCCGGGGTGCGGGAGGAGATCAGGTTGCCGTCGACCACCACGGGGGCGTCCTCCCACGTCATGCCGGCGTTGACCAGGTCGTCGCGGATGGCGCCCACGCTGGTGCCGCGGCGGCCCCGCACGATGCCCGCGGAGATCGGCACCCAGCCGGCATGGCAGATGAAGCCGACGGGCTCGCCGGCGGCGAAGATCTCCCGGGTCAGGCTCAGCACCCTGGCGTGGCGGCGCAGCAGGTCGGGGGCGTAGCCGCCGGGGATGATGAGCCCGTCGAACTCCCGGCTGTTCAGCTCGTCCACGTGGGCGTCGACGGTCACCGGGTAGGCGCCCCGCTTGCCGAGGCAGGTCTTCTCCCCGATGCCGGCCACCACCGTGGTGACCCCTTCCTCCTCCAGCCGGATCTTGGGGTACCAGAGCTCGAGCTCCTCGTAGTGGCTCGCCGCGAAGAGGAGGACCTTCCTGCCGGACAGCGTCACGTGCCCTTCCGTTCCTGGAACCAGCGGGTGATGTGGGTGACCAGCCACCGCGGCGAGAGCCGGCCGGCGAGGATGGTGAGCTTCATGACCAGGCCGGGGACCACGACCGGCCGCCCGCGCCGCATGGCGCGGTAGCCGGCGCGGGCCACGGCCGCCGCGTCGAGCGCGCCGGGGAGCGCCTGCAGGTTGACGCCCTGCATCCCGGCCGCCTCGCCGAACCCGGTGGCCACCGGGCCGGGACAGAGCGCGGTGACCGTGACGCCGGTGCCGCGCAGCTCGTTGTCGATGGCCTCGGAGAAGTGGATGACGTACGCCTTGGTGGCAAAGTACACCGCCATGAGCGGTCCCGGGGCGAACCCGCCCGCCGAGGCGACGTTGAGCACCCGGCCGCGATGGCGGCTGACCATCCCGGGCAGCGCCAGCCGGGTCAGGTGGGTGAGGCTGGTGAGGTTGAGCTGGATCAGGTCCAGCACCCGCTGCACCTCCTGCCGCCCGAACAGGCCCCAGAGCCCGGCGCCGGCGTTGTTCACCAGCACGTCCACCACGAGGCCGCGCCGCGCCACCTCCTCCATGATCGCGGCCGGGGCCTCCGCGTCGCGGAGGTCGGCCACGATGACCTCGGCGCGGACGCCATACATCCCGGCGAGGTACTTCGCGGCCTCCTCGAGCTTCTCGGTGCTGCGCGCCACCAGGATCACGTCGTGCCCGTCCTTGGCGCACAGGCGGGCCAGCTCGAGCCCGATGCCGCCCGAGGCGCCGGTCACGAGCGCCGCGGGGCGCGGGGTGGCGGGCGCGGTCACCGGATCCTCCCCGCCTTGCGCAGCAGCGCCAGCACCTGGTCGGTGGGGAGGGCGTAGACCCGGAAGCCGTCGCTGCCGGTCATCGTCTCCGCGGCCACCATCGCGTTGACGATCGCCTCCTCGGTGGCGTCCACCGCCGCCTCGAAGACCGGGTTGATTGCGTCGTTGGGGATGAAGCGGGCCAGGGCCAGCGAATCGGCGCCGCCCGCGCCCGGGTTGGCGGTGGAGAACGCGATGAAGATGTCACCGGAGGAGTCGCCGCCGATGCCGCCCATGCGGCCGATCCCCAGGGCGATCCGGCGCGCCACGCGCTTGAGCTGGTGCGGGAGGAGCGGCGCGTCGGTGGCCAGGACCACGATGATCGAGCCCAGCTCCTCGCGCACCGCGGCGGCCGGGGCGTCGCCCCGCTGCGCCTCGCAGCGCGGCACCTCGCGCAGCCAGGATTCCGCGGGGTCGGGCAGGGTGAGGCAGGGCTCGAAGCCCCGGATGTCCGGGCCGACGGGGACCCCGGCGATCGAGAGCCGCCGCCGCCCGCCATAATTGCACTGCACCAGCACGCCCACCGTGTACCCGCCCTCGAGCACCGTGAAGCGGCGGGAGGCGGTGCCGATGCCGCCCTTGAACTGGTGACACACCATCCCGGTGCCGCCGCCGACGTTGCCCTCCGCCACCGGGCCGGGGGTGGCGCCGTCGAGCGCCTGGAAGGCGTGCTCCCGGGTGACGTGCATCCCCTTGATGTCGTTGAGGCCGCCGTCGTAGGTCTCGGCCACCACTGGCAGCGCCCACAGGAAGTCGTCGTAGTTGCGCGCCACGGCCCAGCTGATCACCGCGTCGCGGACCACCCCGACGCTCAGGGTGTTGGTGATCATCACCGGGCCCCAGAGGAAGCCCGATTCCTCGACCCAGGTGGTGCCGGTCATCTCCCCATTGCCGTTGAGGGTCCACCAGGCCGCCATCACCGGGACGCTCGACTTGCCGCGCGGCAGCACCGCCGTCACGCCGGTGCGGACCGGGCCGGTGCCCACCCGCAGGCGGCCCTCGCCGCGCACCAGGGTGACCTGGCCGACTTCCACCCCCGCCACGTCGGTAATGGCGTTGAGCGGGCCCGGGGTCCCGTTGAAGGGGATGCCCAGGGCGCGGGCCCGCGGCTTCTGGGCCGCCATGCCTCCGGCCAGGAGGGCGGGAAGCAGGAGCAGGAGGGGCAGACGCATGGTGGCCACGGGGGAGAGGTTGCTGTAAGCTACACCTCACCGCACGTCACGCTAACCTCCACGGCCGAGCCGCCGAGCCGCCGAGCCGCCGAGCCGCCACCTGCCCATGCGCTCCCGAGACCAGATCCTCGCCAACCTCGAAACCGCGTACCGCGAGCAGTATGACCGCGCCCGGGCCGATCAGCAGGCCCGCCGCATGGAGGAGCTCGATGCCGGGTACCTGCGCGACCAGCTGATGCTCGAGGTCCTGATGGACATCCGCGACCTGCTCGCCGACCCGCGCCCCCGCGCCTGAGGAGCACCCCATGGTTCGCCGCACCACCGTCCCGCTGCTCCTGCTGCTGTCCGTCGCCTGCGCCCCCGCGGCGCCCCCCGCCGACCTGGTGGTGTTCGGGAAGGTGTGGACGGGCGACTCCGCGCACCCGCTGGCGGCCGCCGTGGCCACCCGGGGGGACACCATCGTGGCCGTCGGCGACAGTGCCACGGTGGCGCGCCTGGTGGGCGACAGCACCCGGGTGCTCGCCCATCCCGGCGGGCTCGTGGTCCCCGGCTTCATGGACGACCACGTCCACTTCCTCGACGGCGGCTTCCAGCTGGCCAGCGTGGACCTGCGCGACGCGGACAGTCCCGAGGAGTTCACCCGCCGGCTCAAGGCGTTCGCCTCGGAGCGCCGGCCGGGCGAGTGGATCATGGGCGGGGACTGGGATCACGAGAAGTGGCCGGGAACGCCGCTGCCCCGGAAGGAGTGGATCGACTCGGTCACCCCGGACAACCCGGTATTCGTCTCGCGCCTGGACGGCCACATGGGCCTGGCGAACAGCCTGGCGCTCAAGGCGGCGGGCATCGCGCGGGGCACCAGGGCCATCCCCGGCGGGACCATCGTGCGCGACGCGCACGGGGAGCCCACCGGCGTGCTCAAGGACGAGGCGATGAACCCGGTCTTCGCCGCCGTGCCCGAGCCCACCGACGCCCAGGTCGACGCCGCGCTCGCGCGGGCCATGCAGCACGCGGCCTCCCGGGGCGTCACCGCCGTGGCCTCGGTCAGCGCGGGGTGGGCCCAGTTCGCGGGGCTGCTGCGCGCGCGGGAGCGGGGCGCCCTGACCCTGCGCGTGGCGCTCTTCCCGGCGCTGGCCGGCTGGCGCCGCGTGGCGGATACCGTGGCCGCCCGCGGCCCGGGCGACGACTGGATCCGGCTGGCCGGCGTGAAGGGCTTCGTGGACGGGTCCCTCGGCTCCACCACGGCGCTCTTCTTCGAGCCCTATGCCGACGACCCGACGACCAGCGGCCTCCTCGTGACGCCGGAAGAGTCGCTGCGGGCCCAGATCGGGGCCGCCGACTCCGCCGGCCTGCAGGTGGTGGTGCACGCCATCGGGGAGCGGGCCAACGCGCTCGTGCTCGACATCTTCGACAGCGTGGCCCGGGTCCACGGCCCCCGGGACCGCCGCTTCCGGATCGAGCACGCCCAGCACCTGCGCCAGGTGGAGGTGGAGCGGATGGCCGCGCTGGGCGTCGTGGCCTCCATGCAGCCCTACCACGCCGCCGACGACGGCCGCTGGGCCGGCAAGCGGCTGGGCGACCGGGTGAGCGACAGCTACGTCTTCCGCTCGCTGCTCGACGCGAAGGCGCACCTGGTCTTCGGCTCCGACTGGACCGTGGCGCCGATCGACCCGCTGCTCGGCATCTGGGCCGCGGTCACCCGCCGGACCCTCGACGGCCGGAACCCCGGCGGGTGGCTCCCCGCGCAGAAGATCTCGGTGGAGGAGGCGCTGCGCGCCTACACCAGCGAGAACGCGTGGGCGGTGTTCGCCGAGGGGAGCCGCGGGAAGCTCGCGCCCGGCTACCGGGCCGACCTGGTGCTGCTCGACCAGGACCTCCTCACGATGGCGCCCGAGACGCTGGACCAGGCGACGGTGCGGGCCACGGTGGCCGGGGGCCGGGTGGTGTACCAGGCCCCGTAGCCCCGGCTGGCGCACTCTCGCGGCTTGCGGCATACTGGAACCACTCCCTCCGGACCAGGCCGCCCCGATGGCCGCACCGCTGGCGTCCCTGCGCACGATCCTCCGCGTCCCGCTCCTGGCGGGCACGCTGGCCGTGCCCGGTCTTCCTGCCCAGCAGGCGCCGCCGCGACCCCCGACCCTGCCCGAACTCGAGGCCCAGGCCGTCCGGGACTCGAACGATGCCACGGTCCACTACCAGCTGGCCATGGCCTACTGGGACAGGAAGCGGTGGGACGACGCCGAGCGCGCGCTGCAGACCGCGTTGCAGGTCGCGCCGAGCTACGCGGAGGCGCACCTGGCGCTGGGCGTCCTGCCCGAGCGGCGGGGGGAGGGCTACTGGAAGCGGCGGGTGCGCGAGCGGGGCGAATCGGAGGTCGTGACCGAGCTGCTCCGGGCCGAACAGCATTACCGGAAGGCGTTCCTGCTCAACCCGCTGGTGGACCTGCGGGTGGTGGGCAAGTTCGAGCAGGCGTCGGGCGACTTCTACGTGATGCAGCGGGGCGGCCGGCTCTTCTTCTGGGTGGTGCCGTGGTGGAACCGCGAGCTGGTGAAGGGGATGAACGAGTTCCGCGAGGGCAAGTACGAGCGCGCGGGCCAGCGCTTCGCGGAACTGGCCGCCAACCGGCGCTTCTCGGGACAGGACGTGGACCTGCCCGGGCCCATCCTCTGGTACCAGGGCCTCACCGCGGCCCATCTCGGCAACTTCGAGCAGGCCGCGCGCAACCTGGCCATCCTGACCGGCCGGGCGGTGGCGCTGGAGAACGACTCCACCGCGCCGCCGTCGCAGATCCCCCTCGGTGCCAATCACTACCGCTTCCTGATGGCGACGCTGCTCTACCTCGGCGGCCGCCACGAGCAGGCCATCCCGGTCTTCCGGCGCGCGCTGGAATTCGACCTGAGCCTCTACGAGGCGCACGTGCAGATGGCGCGGATGTACGACGTGGCGGGCCAGCCGGAGCAGGGCCTGGCCGAGCGGCGGCTGGCGCTCGACGTGAATCCCGAGGACCCGGATCTCCTGGCGGACTACGCCGGGGCGCTGATCCGGCTGGGCCGCCTCACGGATGCGCAGGCGCCGCTGGCGGAGGCGGCAAGCTACAACCCGCGTGACGCGCGTGTGCCCTACCTGCGCGGGCTGGTGGCCGAGTCGCTCGGCCAGCCGGCCGAGGCGCGGGCGGCGCTCGAGCGGTTCCTGGTCCTGGCCCCGTCGCGGTTCGCCGGGGAGCGGGCCGACGCCCAGCAGCGCCTGGCGCGGCTGCCCTGACGGCGGGGGCCGACACCCACCACTCTGCGTTGCCGCCGCCTGGCGGCGCTCGCCTGACCCGGAGGATGCCCATGCGCCTGTCTCGTCTGCTGCCGCTCGCCCTGGTGCTGGCCGCCGCGCCGCTCGCGGGGCAGCGGCTCAAGCTCGCGGTCCGCCTGCCGGAGCTGGAACAGCGGGTCAAGGCCGAC
>JBGAPX010000141.1:0-8573 GCA_044221045.1 Gemmatimonadales bacterium | reverse complement strand
TCGTCGTCCCGGCGGCGACGCATGTCCAGCGCCTCGACCGACGCTTCCCACGGCAGCATGACTCCTCCGAGAGGGTGCAGGGTTATGACGCGTCCGCCCGTGCCGCGGCGCGGGCCATCTTCTTCCGTTCCGTCGCCGCCAGCGCCCGCTTGCGGAGCCGGATCGACTTCGGGGTCACCTCGATCAGCTCGTCTTCCTCGATGTACTCGAGGGCGTATTCGAGCGTGATCTGCCGCGGCGTCTCCAGCTGGATGTTCTCGTCCGACGCCGTGGTCCGCATGTTCGTGAGCTTCTTTTCCTTGGCGACGTTCACGTCCATGTCGCCGGGGCGGGAATTCTCGCCGCAGACCATCCCCTCGTACACCTCGTCACCCGGGGAGATGAACATCTGCGCCCGCTCCTGCAGGTTGAAGAGCGCGAAGCCGACCGCCTCCCCGACCCGGTCCGCCACCAGCACGCCGTTCTTCCGCCCCGCCAGCGGGCCCGCCCAGGCGCCGTATTCCAGGAACCGGTGGTGCAGGGTCCCGGTGCCGCGGGTGTCGGTCAGGAACTCGGAGCGGTACCCGAACAGGCCCCGCGCCGGGATCCGGAAGTTCATACGGACCATGCCCTGCCCCGGGTTCTTCATTTCGATCAGCTCGGCCCGGCGGGGGCCCAGCTTCTCGATGACGGTCCCGATGTACCCTTCCGGCACATCGGCCATCAGCTCCTCATAGGGCTCCAGCCGCTCCCCGTCGGGCCCCACCTTGGTGATCACCCGCGGCCGCGAGACCTGGAACTCGAACCCCTCGCGCCGCATGGTCTCCATCAGGATGCCCAGGTGCAGCTCGCCGCGGCCGGAGACGGCCCAGGTGTCGGGGCTGTCGGTGTCCTCGACCTTGAGGGCCACGTTCCGTTCCAGTTCCCGGAACAGCCGGTCGCGCACCTGCCGGCTGGTGACGTACTTGCCCTCCCGGCCCGCGAAGGGACTGTTGTTCACGATGAAGTCCACCGACATCGTGGGTTCCTCCACCGCGATCCCCTCCAGCCGCTCCGGGCATTCCACCGCCGTGAGCGTGCGCCCGATCTCGATCCCCTCGATGCCCGCGATCACCGCGATGTCGCCGGCGGCGACCTCCTCGGTGTCCACCTTGTTGAGCCCGTCGAAGGTCATGAGCTTGGTGATGCGGCCCTTGCTCACGGCCTCGTCCACCACCATGCCCGGCGCGCCGATCGGCAGCAGGGCCACCTCCTGCCCCACCCGCACCCGGCCCCGCTCGATCCGCCCGATCCCCATCCGGCCCACGAAGGTGGAGAAGTCGAGCGTGGAGATCAGCATCTGGAACGGGCCGTCGGCTTCCCCGGCCGGGGGTGGCACCCGCTTGAGAATGGCCTCGAACAGCGGCTTGAGGTCGGTCCCCGGCTGGTCCAGCTCCAGCGTCGCGGTGCCCGCGCGGCTGGAGGTATAGAGGAACGGCGCGTCCAGCTGCTCGTGGCTCGCCTCGAGGTCGATGAACAGGCCGAGCACTTCGTCGTGCACCCGGAGCGGCTCCGCGTCCGAGCGGTCGATCTTGTTGATGGCCACGATCGGCTGGTGCCCCAGGGCCAGCGCCTTCCGGGTCACGAACCGCGTCTGCGGCATCGGGCCCTCGGCGGCGTCCACCAGGATCAGCACCCCGTCGACCATGCGCAGGATGCGCTCGACCTCGCCGCCGAAGTCGGCGTGACCGGGCGTATCCACGATGTTGATCTTGGTGTCGCCCCAGCGCACCGCGGTGTTCTTGGCCAGGATCGTGATGCCCCGCTCCCGCTCCAGCGGGTTCGAGTCCATCACGCGCTCCTCGACATGCTGGTTGGCCCGGAAGGCCCCCGCCTGGCGCAGCATCTGGTCCACGAGCGTGGTCTTGCCGTGGTCCACGTGCGCGATGATGGCGATGTTACGGATCTGCTCGTTCTGGGCCATCCCGACCTGTCCGACATACTGTACCGCGTTGCGCGCCGACCGCCGGCGCACGTCCGGCGCCCCATTCGGGCCCTCCGGTTTCCGCGCGGCATATATAGACGAGAGTAGGCAGGGGGGGCAAGGGCGGCCGGGGAGCCTGTTTCCGGGGTGTCCCCCGGGCCATCGGAAGGGTGGAGCTAGTGGTGGTGCCCGGCGTGTCCGGCATGGTCGTGCGGCTCGGCCGCGACCGTCTCGAGGCACCCCTCACAGGTCTCGAGCTGGATCGTCACGTGGCCGATCCCGAGCCCCCCGAGGGCCGTCCGAAGTCCTTCCAGCACTTCAGGATGCCGGTCCAGGTCGGGCACCATGGCGTGGCCGCTCATGGCCACCATGCCGCTGGTCACGGTCCAGACGTGCAGGTCGTGCACCGCCGCCACGCCCGGCACGGCCAGCATCCGCCGCTCCACCTCGGGCATGGCGATGTGTCGCGGGACCGCCTCGAGCAGCACATCCGTGCTCTCCCGGACCAGCCGCCACGCGCCCACCAGGATCAGCAGCGACAGGACGATCGAGACCACCGGGTCGGCGGCGGTCCACCCGGTCAGCAGCACGATCCCGGCGGCCGCCACCGCGCCCACCGAACCGAGCAGGTCGCCCAGGATATGCAGGTACGCACCGCGGGTATTGAGGTGGCCGTCGTGATGCCCGTGCAGCATCCACAGCGACACCCCGTTGACCGCCAGGCCGGCCAGCGCCACGCCCAGGAAGAGCCCGCCCTGGATCGGCTCCGGCCGGCGCAGCCGTCCGATCGCCTCCACGACCACCAGCGCCGCGATCCCGAACAGGAGCGCGCCGTTGACCAGCGCCGCCAGGATCTCCCAGCGGAGGTAGCCGTAGGTCTTGGTGGCGCTGGCCGGCCGGCGGGCGATCCACGCGGTGAGCAGCGTGAGGCCGAGGGCCCCGACGTCCGTCAGCATGTGGCCGGCGTCGGCCAGCAGGGCCAGCGAGCCCGAGATCCAGCCGCCCACCGCCTCCACCACCATGAACAGCGCGGTGAGACCGAAGACCCCGATCAGCCGGCTGATCGGAGGGCCGGCGGAGCGGCGGTCCACGTGCGCGCAGGGAGGCGAAACCATGATGGGATTATACCGCGGCGGGGTGGCGCGCGGGGGGCCGCCGCCTGGCGGTCCCCCGTCCCTCTACTCCACCCGGATCCGCACCGCCTCGGCGTGGCCATACAGGCCCTCGGCCTCGGCCAGCGCGATGATCCGGGCCGCGTCGTTGTAGAGCCGGTCCCGGGTGTAGTGGATGAGGCTCTGCCGCCGCACGAAATCGTAGACGCCGAGCGGCGAGGCGTGCCGCGCGGTCCCGCTGGTCGGGAGTACGTGGCTCGGGCCGGCGAGGTAGTCGCCCACCGGCTCCGGGGTGTCGTCGCCCAGGAAGATGGCGCCGGCGTGACGGATGCCCGCGGCCACGCCTTCCGGGTCCCGGGTGACGATCTCGAGGTGCTCGGGGGCCCGCAGGTTGGCCACCGTGACCGCGTCGGCGAGCGTGGGCACCCAGATCACCAGGCCGTTGCGGGTGAGCGAGGCGCGCGCCACAGCCGCCCGGGGGTTCTTCGCCAGGTGCCGCTCCAGCGCCAGGGGCAGCTGGTCGGCCAGGTGCAGGTCCGTCGTGACGCACCAGGCGCTCGCATCCTCGTCGTGCTCCGCCTGGGCGATGAGGTCCGCGGCCACCCGGTCGGCCCGGGCCGTGGAGTCGGCGATGATCACGACCTCGGTGGGGCCGGCGATCATGTCGATCCCCACCGGCCCCGCCACCTGCCGCTTGGCCTCCGCCACCCACTTGTTGCCCGGGCCCACGATCTTGTCCACCCGCGGGACCGTCGCCGTGCCGAAGGCCAGGGCCCCGATGGCCTGCGCCCCCCCGACCCGGAACAGCCGGTTGATGCCGGCCAGCGCGCAGGCGGCGAGCACCGCATCGGTGATGCCCTGCGGCGGCGTCACCGCGATGATCTCCTCCACCCCCGCCACCACCGCGGGCACCGCGTTCATGATCACGCTCGAGGGATAGGCCGCCTTGCCGCCGGGGACGTACAGCCCCACCCGCTCGAGCGGCACTACCCGCATGCCGAGGATACTGCCGTCCTCCTCGAGCAGGGTGAAGCCCTGGTCGCGCTGCCGCCGGTGATAGTCCCGCACCCGCTGCACCGCCGTCTCCAGCGCCTCACGCAGTTCGTGGTCGATCCGGTCGAGGGCGGCCTCCCATTCGGCGCGGGGCAGCTCCCATGCGCCGGGCGCCAGGTCCACGCCATCGAGGTGCTGGGTCCAGTGCCGGACCGCGGCGTCCCCGCGGGCCGCGACGTCGGCGAGGATGGCTGCCACCCCGTCCCGCGTGGCGGTGTCGAGGACGGAGGGCTTGGGCAGGAACGGATCGAGCAGGTCGAACGGCGGGACGGCGATCTGGCGGATCATGCGTTGCCCTCGCGGGCCGGGAAAGAGGACGCTAGTGTTACGGCCTATGGAGCCGTCCGAAAGTAGTCTGGTCGCCGGGAAACTGGTGGCCGTCCTGGCCCTGGTGGCGCTCAACGCCTTCTTCGTGGCGGCCGAGTTCGCCCTGGTCGGGGCGCGCCGCACCCGGCTCGAGGAAATGACCCAGCGGGGGAACCGTCAGGCCGCCCTCGCCCTGCGTGCCGTAAAATCGCTCGACCGCTACATCTCCGCCACCCAGCTCGGCATCACCCTCGCCTCCCTGGGCCTGGGCTGGGTGGGCGAACCTGCGCTCTCCGGCCTCATCCAGACCGGGCTGGTCTGGCTTCCCGGCAACCTCGAGATCGTCGCCAGCCACGCCCTGGCCATCGCCCTCGCGTTCACCATCATCACCACCCTGCACATCATCCTGGGCGAGCTGGTGCCGAAGGCGCTGGCGCTGCTCTACCCGGAGCAGATCAGCGCCTGGGTGGCCGGGCCCCTCATCGGCTTCGCGTGGGTGATGGCACTGCCGATCGCCATGCTCAACGGCACCGCCAACCGGCTGCTGCGGCTCATGGGCATCCGGCCGCCCGGCGAGCACGAGCGGCTCCATTCCCCGGAGGAGATCCGGATGCTGGTGGAGCAGAGCGAGGAGGGCGGCAGCCTCGGCAAGGAGGACGCCCGCCTGCTCGAGGGGGTGTTCGAGTTCTCGGAGAAGACGGCGCAGGAGGTGATGACCCCGCGCACCCAGATGGTCGCGCTGGAGCGCGACCTCACGGTCGAGGGTGCCGCCGACGTCGTGGCCGAGGCCCGGCGCTCCCGCTACCCCGTCTACGGCGAGTCGCTGGACGACATCGTGGGCGTGGTGCACGCCAAGGACATCCTCACGGCGGTACGGCAGCAGCCGGGCTCGCTGATCGGCGCGGTGATGCGGCCGCCGCTGTTCGTGCCCGGCACCCGCGAGGTGGAGGACGTGCTGGCCGACATGAAGCGGCTCAAGGTGCACCTGGCGATGGTCCTCGACGAGTACGGCGGCACGGCCGGCCTGGTCACCATGGAGGACCTGCTCGAGGAGATCGTGGGCGACATCTTCGACGAGTACGATCGCCTGGACCGGCCCAAGGCCGCGCCCGAGGGGGCGCCCCTCCTCGACGGCAGCCTGGCCATCTCCGACTTCAACGCCGAGCACGAGTTGCAGCTCGACGACACCGACTACACCACGGTCGGCGGCTACCTCTTCGGCCAGATCGGCCGCCTCCCCAAGCCCGGCGACCGGGTGACCGTGGGGCGGGACGCCTTCGAGATCGCCGAGATGGAGGGCCGCCGGGTGAAGGCGGTGCGGTTTCACCTCGGGGGCGGGGTCGCCCCCGGGACGGCCACCGGGGAAGTGCCGTCCGTCGCCCCGCCGCGCCCCGCCAGCTGACCCCCGTGGCGGGCCCGCCCGCCCGCGCTTACACTCCCGCCCATGCCCCGCTCCATCGCGCCGATTCCCCCCGGCGCTCTCGACCTCACCGGCCCGGCCGCGCTCACCCGCCGCCGGCTGCAGCGCACCGCCCTCGACCTGCTGGAGCAGCGGGGGTACCAGGAGCTGCTGCCGCCGACCTTCGAGTATGAGGAGGTGTTCCTCCGCGCCGGCGGCCCGGGCGTGGCCGACCGCCTGCTCCGCTTCACCGACCGTGACGGCCGGATCCTGGCGCTGCGCTACGACTTCACCGCGAGCCTGGCCCGCGTGGCCGCCACCACCCTCCGCGATACCCCGCTGCCGCTCCGTCTCTCCTACAGCGGCAAGGTCTTCCGCCAGGAGCCCGACCGCGGCGGCCGCCCCCGCGAGACGCTGCAGGCCGGTGCCGAGCTGCTCGGGCAGGCCGATCTCGGGGCCGACGTGGAGATCGTCCGCCTGACGCTGGACCTGGCGCGCCAGCTCGGCCTCCGGGACTTCCAGCTCAACCTGGGACACGTCGGGGTGCTGGCGCCCGGCCTGTCGGCGCTCGAGCCCGCGGACCGGACGGAGGTCCGCCGCTGGATCGACCGCAAGGATCGCGGCAGCCTCACCCGCGGTCTCGCGGGACGCCCGGCGGAGGCGGCCCGCCTCGCCGAACTCGCGTTCGTGATCGGGCGCCGGCCGGCACTCGAGGCCGCCCTCGCCGCAGCATCGCCCGCGGTGCGGCCGGGGCTCGAGCACCTCTGCCGCCTGGACGACGCCCTGAGTCCCGCCGAGCGGGCCCACGTGGTGTTCGACCTGGGCGAGGTGCGCGGGCTCGAGTACTACACCGGCATCCAGTTCGAGCTCTACACCGCCGGCGCCGGGCGCGCGGCGGGAGCCGGGGGACGGTATGACGACCTCATGGGTCGCTTCGGTGCCCCGATGCCGGCCGTGGGCGTCTCGCTCGACCTCGACACCATCGCCGAGGCGGGCGTCGCATGAGCGGGCCGCTCCGGATCGCGCTCGCCAAGGGGCGGCTCTACGACGACGCGGTCGCTCGCTTCGCCCGGGCAGGCATCGCCATCGACCCGGCGCCGGGGCGCCGGCTGCTCATTCCCTCGAGTGACCCGGCCGTGGAGTTCCTGGTGGTGAAGCCGTCGGACGTGGCGGTGTACGTGGAGAGCGGCGCGGCCGACCTGGGCGTGACCGGCACCGATGTGCTACGGGAGTCCGACGCCGACGTGCTGGAACCGCTCGAGCTGGGGTTCGGCGCCTGCCGCCTGGTGGTGGCGAGCCCCGGGGACCAGCCATTCCCCGCGCTCCCCGGCGGCAAGACCGCGCGCGTCGCCACCAAGTACCCGAACCTCGCCTGGCGCCACTTTGCCCAGGCCGGGCGGCCGGTCGAGATCATCACGGTGAACGGGTCGGTGGAGGTGGCACCCCTGCTCGGACTGTCGCACTGGATCGTGGACCTGGTGGACACCGGGAACACGCTCCGGGCCAACGGGCTCGCGGAGCGGGAGACGATCCTGCAGGTAGGGGCGGTGCTGGTGGCCAACCGGGCGAGTCAGAAGCTCAAGCTGGAGCAGCACCTGCGGATCATGGCGCGACTGGGCTGACCGCCGGTGCGGGAAAGGTCCAGCGCATCAGGACCGCGCCCGGCCGGTCCTCGCGCAGGCTGCGGGTCCCGCCCCGCCGCGCCAGCGCCGCCTCGAGCTGGTCCGGCACCATCGGCTGGAACGAACTGAGCAGCACCCATGCCTCGGGCCCGCCGGCCTCCTGCAGCCGGCGGGCTTCGTTGTCGGCCCAGCCGCTGTCGGGCGCCGGCGAGGGGATCCCGAGCGAGTCGGGCCCGGTGCCCGTAGGGACCCCCACGAGTTCGGTCCAGTCCCCGGCGGCGTAGCGCAGCGAATCGCCTTCCATCACCACGGCACGCCCCCGGCTGGGCGCATTCCGGAACGCCGGCCCGGTAGAGCTCACTACTGCGATCCGCTCCCGTACCCTGCCCAGGTCCGGGGTGCGCCAGTCAGTGGAATAGAAGAGCCAGGCGGGGATCCCCCGGGCGAACACGTAGATCGCGGCGCCCGGCGCATGCTGCTCGCGGAAGCGCGCGATCAGCGACCGCGTGGCCTCGCGCTCGTAGGGCTGCACCAGTTGGCGCGCCGCGTCGAGCCCCGGCAGGAAGGCGAGCGCCACCCCGGCTGCCGCGAGCCAGGCTACCGGCCAGTGCCGGGAGAGCCACGCGGTCACGACCTCGGTCCCCGCGGCGATGAGCAGCGCGAGCCCGGGCACGGCGAAGAGCAGCAGGCGGGGCGCCACCGGATAGGCGCGCACCACGGACGCCGCCACTGCGCCGAACACCGGTACCAGCAGCAGCGCGACGGCCCACGGACCCGGGCGCCGTGCCAGCGCCCACGCGCCGAGGCCAAGGGGCAGCACCAGCAGCCCGGCCACCACCGCGCGCCACCCGCCCCCGAGCGCCAGGAACCACGATTCCATGCCCTCGACCGTGGCGGTGACGACCTTGCCCCCGAGGCCGGGGAGTGCGGGGCTCAGGAAATAGGGCGTCCAGAAGCGCTGCATGTACGCGCTGCCCGAGGCCGCCCGGTACACCAGCACATACTCGGCAGCGAAGGCCCCACCCCAGAGCAGGGCCATCGCCGCGAGCCACGCCGGCGCGCCCGGCGACCGGCGCACCTCCGGGGCGAGCACCAGGGCGGCGCCGACCCCGGCGAGCATGAAGGGCGCCGTGGCGCTC
>JBGAPX010000140.1:0-8761 GCA_044221045.1 Gemmatimonadales bacterium | reverse complement strand
CCTCGAGCACCCGTCAGGATCCGGAGGTGCCCGGCCCGGTGGCTGTCGTCGAGGTCTCGCCACCGAGCGACACCGTCTTCCTGGCGGGCCATGTGCAGCTGGTGGCCGTGGCCAAGGACTCGGATGGCACGGTGTTGACTGGCCGGACGTTCACCTGGCAGAGCAGCAACGGCGGCCTCGCCTCCGTGACATCGACCGGACAGGTGGTGGGCCTTGCGGCGGGGCAGGTCACGATTACCGCCTCGACCGGCGGGATCAGCGGCGGGGCGGCCGTGCTGGTGCAGGCGGCGCCGGCCGGCAGCGTCGTGATCACCCCCGGCGCCGATTCGGTTGCCGGCGGGAGCGTGCTGCAGCTGGCGGCCCAGGTGCGGAACGCCGGCGGGCAGCCGTTCACCGGGGTGGCCGTGACCTGGAGCAGCGCGAATGCCTCGATCGCCACGGTCACCCAGGCCGGATTCGTCACGGGCGTGAGCAATGGCACCACGGGCATCATCGCGACCTACAACGGCATCGCCGACACGGCGACGGTGAAGGTACGCGGCGCGTTCACGCGGGCGGACGGCGCCCGGGTGGCGCTGACCGACATGGGGAGCGCCACCTACGAGGGCTTCAGCGGACTGCTCTATCCGGGGTCGAACGCCCTGCCCGCCGCCCACCTGGCCGCGGGGATCGCGCTGGCCAACCAGGTGGTGCCGCTCGACGGCAACGGAGCCCCCTCGGCCAGCGGCAAGGTGGTGCTGCTGTCCATCGGCATGTCGAACGCCACCCAGGAGTGGTGCACGAAGATCGCCGGCGACCCCTGCAACAGCTGGAGCTTCACCGGCCAGAGCCAGGGCGTGCGGCGGGGCACGGTCAAGGTAGTGAACGGGGCCCATTCCAGCTCCACGGCCGAGGTCTGGGTCTCTGCCGCCGGCTCCGAGTACCAGCGGGTCCGCGATTCGGCCCTCACGCCGGCCGGGGTCACCGAGAAGCAGGTCCAGGTGGTCTGGCTCAAGCTGGCGCTCATGCACCCCAGCTCGTCGCTGCCCCGGGCCGATGCCGACGCGTTCCAGGTGCTCGCCGACGGGGGCCAGATCCTGCGGGCGCTGCGCTCCCGGTACCCCAACCTCAAGCTGGTCTTCGTGGCCAGCCGGATCTACGCCGGCTACGCCACCGTCACGCTCAATCCCGAGCCTTACGCCTATGAGGGCGGGTTCTCGGTCAAGTGGCTGGTGGACGCCCAGATCCAGCAGATGGCGGCCGGCGGCAGTATCGTGAATCCCGTGGCCGGCAACCTCAACTACAGTACCGGCGCCGCCCCCTGGGTGGGCTGGGGTCCCTACCTCTGGGCCAACGGCGCGAACGCGCGCCTCGATGGCCTGCAATGGTTCCTCGCCGACCTGGAGTCGGATGGGACCCACCCCTCGGACCAGGGCGAGGCCAAGGTCGCCGGGATGCTGGTCGACTTCTTTTCCACGTCGCCCGTGGCGCGCTGCTGGTTCATCAGCGGCGCCACTTGCCCCTGAGCCGGAACCGGCCGGGGCGGCACGGGCACCTTCACCACCGAGGTGCGCGATGACATTGCCACGGTCGATCCTGGCTGGCGTTCTCCTGCCGGCCGCGCTGGCCCCGGCCCTGCTGGCGCAGGCCACGCCGCGTCCCGCCGCGGCTCCGCCCCCGGCCGGCGCGGCGATCACGCGCAGCTGCCCGGTGATCCGGGCGGCGGCCGCCGCCCGCGCCCGCCCGCGCGCCACCCGCGGCCCCACCGTCGAGGGCATCACCGAGTACACCCTGCCGAACGGCCTCCGGGTGCTGCTCTTCCCGGATCCCTCCAAGCCGACCGTGACCGTGAACGCCACCTACCTGGTCGGGTCCCGGCACGAGGCCTACGGCGAGACGGGCATGGCCCACCTGCTGGAGCACCTGGTCTTCAAGGGGACGCCCTGCCACCGCAACATCCCGCAGGAGCTCTCCGAGCACGGCGCCAATCCCAACGGCAGCACCTGGTTTGACCGGACCAACTACTTCGAGACCTTTGCCGCCACCGACGCCAACCTGGCCTGGGCGCTGGACCTCGAGGCCGACCGGATGGTCAACAGCTACATCGCGCAGGAGGACCTCCAGTCGGAGTTCACCGTGGTGCGGAACGAGTTCGAAATGGGTGAGAATGACCCCGGCTCGATCCTCGAGGAGCGCGCCATGTCGACCGCGTTCCTGTGGCACAACTACGGCAACTCCACCATCGGGTCGCGGGCCGACCTCGAGAACGTGCCGATCGAGCGCCTGCAGGGCTTCTACCGGAAGTACTACCAGCCCGACAACGCCATCCTGGTCGTGGCCGGCAAGTTCGATGAAGCGAAGACGCTGCGGCTGATCGAGGACAAGTTTGGCCGCATCCCGCGGCCGGCGCGCACCGGGGACATGAAGCTCTGGCCGACCTACACCCTGGACCCGACCCAGGACGGCGAGCGCGAGGTGACCCTGCGCCGCGTGGGCGACGTCCAGGTGCTGACCGCCGTCTACCATGTCCCGGCCGGGTCTCATCCCGATTACGCCGCGGTCGACGTGCTGGCGCGGGTACTCGGCAGCCAGCCCTCCGGGCGGCTCTATCAGGCGTTGGTCGTACCGAAGAAGGCGGCCAACGCCTTCGCCTACGCCTATCGGCTCCGGGAGCCCGGCGCCCTGCTCGCGACCGTCCAGGTGCGCAAGGAGGACCCCCTGGCTCCCGCCCGTGAGGCGCTGCTGGCCGCGCTCGACGCGGCGGTGACCACGCCGGCCACCGACGAGGAGGTGGAGCGGGCCAAGGTGGAGATCATCAAGAACACCGAGCTCCTGATCAACAACTCCGAGCGGGTGGCCCTCACCCTCTCGCAGCGGGTGGCGGCCGCCTACCTCAAGTCCAGCAACCGGACCCTTGGCACCTTCGTGCCCACCGAGAAGCCGGACCGGGCCGAGATCCCCGCCACCCCCGACTGGACCCCGGTGGTGACGGCGTACCGCGGTGACACCGCCGTGGCCCAGGGCGAGGCGTTCGATCCCTCCCCGGCGACGATCGACCAGCGCACCGCGCACCAGCGCTTCGGCGGGCTCGCGGTGGCCTACCTGCCCAAGCGCACCCGGGGCGGCTCGGTGAACGCCAGCCTGTCGCTCGACTTCAACGACTTCGAGGGGGCGCGGGGCAAGCGGGCGATCGGGTCGCTCACCGCGCAGATGCTGCTGCGCGGCACCCGGTCGAAGAGCCGGCAGCAGATCAAGGACGAGTTCGACCGTCTCAAGGCCCGCGTGGCCGTGTTCGGCGGCTACGACGCCGCCAACGGCCGGATCGAGACGGTGCGCGCCAACCTGCCGGCGGTGCTGCGCCTCCTGGGCGAGGTGCTGCGGGAACCGGCGTTCGACGAGAAGGAGTTCGGCGAGCTCAAGCAGCAGTCGCTCGCCCAGCTGGAGGAGAGCCGCTCGGACCCGCAGGCGCTCGCCTTCACCGCGTTCGAGCGCTACCTGAGCCCGTACCCCAAGGGCGACCCGCGCTACCGGCCGACCATCGACGAACAGGTGGCGGAACTCACCGCGGTGACCATCGAGGACGTGCGCCGGTTCTACGCCGAGACCTACGGCGCGGGGCACGCCACGCTGGCCCTGGTCGGGGACTTCGAGCCGGCCGAGATCACCCCGGTGCTCACCGCGATCTTCGGGGAGTGGAAGAGCCCGCGCCCCTGGGTGCGGATCCCGGGCGAGTTCCACGACCAGCCGGCCACCACCATCGCCATCGAGACGCCCGACAAGGCCAACGCGATGTTCCTGGGCGGCATCAACCTGAGCCTCCGGGATGATGATCCGGACTATGCCGCGCTGCTGCTCGGGAACGAGGTGCTGGGTGGCGGCTTCCTCAATTCCCGGCTCGCGACCCGCATCCGCCAGAAGGACGGGATCAGCTACGGGGTGGGGTCGTTCCTCAGCATCTCGTCGGAGGACCGCGCGAGCCGGTTCATGGGCTACGCCATCTACGCGCCGGAGAATGCGGCCAAGGTCGAGGCGGCGTTCCGGGAGGAGCTGGAGCGCGTGGCGAAGGAGGGCATCACCCAGGAGGAGCTCGACAAGGCCCGGCAGGGGTGGCTGCAGAACCAGCAGGTGGGCCGGGCCAACGATGGCCAGCTCGCCGGCGATCTGCAGGGCAAGGTGTACCTGGGGCGGACCATGGCATTTGATGCCGACCTCGAGCGCCGGGTCGCGGCGCTGACCCTCCAGCAGGTCAACAGGGCCCTGCAGCGGTACCTCGATCCGGCCCGGCTCACCGTGGTCAAGGCGGGTGACTTCGCCAAGGGGCAGCCGCCGGCAAGTCCCTGAGTGGCCACGGGTTGCAGGCACGGGGCCGGGGGGCAGCAAGCCGCCCTTCCGGCCCCGTTCCCCTTTCCTCCCCCGGGTTTCCCCCTAGCTTTCGCCCATGCCCTCGCGGCCCTTCTACTACCGCGTCACCGACGGACTCCGGATCACGGTCCGTCCGGTCTACCTGCCCGAGCGCTCCAACCCGCTCAAGCAGCAGTACGTCTTCGCCTACTTCGTCCGTATCGAGAACCTGGCGGGAACCACCGCGCAGCTGCGCTCCCGCCGCTGGCGCATCCACGACTCGATCGGCGAGGAGACCGTGGTCGAGGGCGAGGGCGTGGTGGGCGAGCAGCCGGTCCTGGGCCATGGCCAGGTGCACGAGTACCAGAGTTTCTGCGTGCTCAAGTCGGACAGTGGTGCCATGGAGGGGGAGTACCTCTTCGTCAGGGAGGACGGCACGAGCTTCGAAGCCGCGATTCCACGCTTCCCCCTCGAGGCCAGGGAATCGGCCGAGCCGTTGCCCTGACATGCGGCTCGACGACCGGCTCCTTGCGACGCTCGAGCGGCTCTGCCCGGCGCCGGACCCCGCCGTGCTGGCCGTCTCGGGCGGCGCCGACTCGATGGTGCTCCTCGACCTCATGGCCCGCACCCGGGACCGGCACGGGCTCCCGCTGATCGTCGCCCACGTGGATCATGGCATCCACCCGGAGAGCGCGGTGCCGGCGGCGCTCGTGGCCGCGCGGGCGCGGGCGCTGGGATTGCCCCTGGTGCAGACCCGCCTCGAACTCGGGGCCGGCGGCACCGAGACCATGGCCCGCCGCGCGCGGTACGCCTGGCTCCGGGCCGAAGTGGCCCGCCTGGGTGCCCGGTGGATCGTGACTGCGCATCACGCCGATGATCAGCAGGAGACGGTCCTGATGCGCGCCCTGCGCGGCAGCGGCCCCGCCGGGCTCGCGGGCATGGCGCCCCGGCGAGGGGCGATCATTCGACCACTCCTTGGCGTCTCCCGCCGGAGCCTCCTCGGGTACGCCGGCGCCCGAGGCCTCGAATGGTGGGAAGATCCCGCCAACCGCAACGTCGCTCACCTGCGGTCCTGGCTGCGCACGGAAGTGCTGCCGTCCCTCCAGGAGCGGCTGCCCGACCTGGGGCAGCGGCTCGAGCAGACCAGGCGCCACGCGGCCCGTCACCGACGGGCCTGGCAGGCTGCGCTTCGGCTCTGGCCCGGCCTCGAGGTGCGACTGGAGCGTGGCGGGGCATCACTGGCGGTCGACGTCGTGGCCGGCCTGCCGGCCCCACTCCGGATGAGCCTGCTGGAAGCGCTGCTGCGGCGGGTCGGAGCGCCCGCCTCGCCCGGGCGCCTGCATCGCGGCCTGCCGGCGGTGCTGGGGGGGGCAAGCGGTGCTCGGGTTCCGCTCGGCGGGGGGTGGGTGCTCGAACGGGCGTTCGACCGCCTGGTGGTCGGGCCGCCGCGACTTCCGGCACCCGGCGGCCTCGAATTGACCCTCCCCGAGGGTCGGGCCACCTGGGGGCCCTGGCAGCTGGAGTGGCGCCGGGACCGGGCCCCCGGGCGGCAACCTCGCGACGGCGCGACGGCCTGGTTCATCCCAGGGTCGCTCGCGGTCAGGGCGTGGCGCGCCGGCGACCGCATGGCGCCGCTGGGCGGCACCGGTCACCGGTTGGTAGTACGGTGTTTCCAGGATGCGCGCGTCCCCCGCGGGTCGCGGGCGGCCTGGCCCCTGATCGAAGGGCAGGGGCGACTGGCATGGATTCCCGGAGTTTGCCGCTCGCGGGAACTGCTCCCCGAGGCCGGCGCCCCGGCGGTGCGGATCGATGTCCAGCCTGCTGACTGACCCCCGGGCCGGGGACCGACCGCTCCGGCGGGTGGTTTTCGACGAAGCCACGATCGCCCAGCGGGTCCGGGCGCTGGGGCGGGAGATCACCGAGGCCTACCCAGAGGGGGACCTGCTGCTGGTCGGGTTGCTCAAGGGCAGCTTCGTGTTCCTCGCCGACCTGGCCCGGAACATTGAACGCCCGCTGGCGGTGGACTTCCTGGTGGCCAGCTCCTACGGGACCGGCACGGTCTCGAGCGGGGAGGTCCGGCTGCTCTATGAACCGGCCGTCCGGCTGGCGGAGAGGCATATCCTGCTGGTCGAGGATATTATTGATAGCGGTCGAACCCTGGCCTCCCTGATGGACCGGCTGCGGTCCCGGGGGCCTCGGAGCCTCGCGGTCTGCGCGTTGCTGGACAAGCGCATCGCACCCCCACTGCCGGAACTCCGGTTCGTGGGGTTCACGGCCCCGCCGGCATTCCTGGTGGGTTACGGCCTGGATCACGCGGAGGATTTCCGGCACCTCCCGTACATCGCGGAAATGGGTTGAATGGCTGAACGCATGCCGCCGGGCCCGCCCCGAGCAGATTGGCGGAGCCTGAGCAAGAACCTGGCGCTGTGGCTCCTGGTCGCGCTGGTCGCGATGGCGCTCTTCCAGCTGATGAACAGCCAGAAGACGTCCATGCAGGAGTTCACGTATACGAACTTCAAGCAGCAGCTCGCCGCGGGGAACGTGAAGAACGTCACGGTCTACGACGGCAAGCAGCTGGAAGGCGATTTCATCAACCCGGTGCCGCAGGACGGGCGGCCGGCCCGGTCGTTCCTGGTCCTGCTGCCCATCAAGGACAGCGAGCAGATCCTGGCCGAGCTGGAGCGGGCCAACGTCCAGGTCTCGGCCAAGGAGCCGAAGATCGGGGTGGCCAACTTCCTGCTCGCCGCGCTGCCGTGGATCGTGATCATCGGGTTGTGGGTCTTCCTGCTGCGCCAGCTGCAGGCGGGCGGCAGCCGGGCGTTCAGCTTCGGGAAGAGCAAGGCCAAGCTGCTGGCGGGCGACACGCCCAAGCTGACCTTCGCCGACGTGGCCGGCGCGGACGAGGCCAAGGTCGAGCTGCAGGAGATCATCGAGTTCCTCAAGGACCCGGGCAAGTTCACCCGGTTGGGCGGGCGCCTGCCCAAGGGCGCGCTGCTGGTCGGCCCGCCGGGGACCGGCAAGACCCTGCTGGCCAAGGCGGTGGCCGGCGAAGCGGGACGTCCCTTCTTCTCGATGTCCGGCTCCGACTTCGTCGAGATGTTCGTCGGCGTCGGCGCGAGCCGGGTGCGGGATCTCTTCGAACAGGGCAAGGCGCACGCCCCCTGCATCATCTTCATCGACGAGATCGACGCCGTGGGCCGGCACCGCGGGGCGGGGCTGGGCGGCGGGCACGATGAGCGCGAGCAGACCCTGAACCAGCTGCTGGTGGAGATGGACGGCTTCGAGTCGAACGATGGGGTGATCCTCATCGCCGCCACCAACCGTCCTGACGTCCTCGACCCGGCGCTGCTCCGCCCGGGCCGGTTCGACCGCCAGATCGTGGTGGACGCGCCCGACGTCCGGGGCCGGGAAGGAATCCTGCGGGTGCACACGCGCAAGATTCCGCTCGCCGCCGACGTGACGCTCGAGACCATCGCCAAGGGCACCCCGGGCATGGCCGGCGCCGACCTGGCCAACCTGGTGAACGAGGCCGCCCTGCTGGCCGCCCGCCGGAACAAGGCGCTGGTGGACATGCAGGACTTCGAGGACGCCAAGGACAAGGTGATGCTCGGCGTCGAGCGGAAGAGCCTGGTCCTCTCCGAGGACGAGCGCCGGCTCACCGCCTATCACGAGGCCGGCCACACCGTGGTGTCGCTCAAGACCCCGGGCTCGGACCCGATCCACAAGGTCACGATCGTCCCGCGCGGGCGGGCCCTCGGGCTCATGATGTCGCTGCCGGACAAGGACCGTTACGGCCAGACCAAGGAATGGCTCATCGGCCGCCTCGCCATTGCCTTCGGCGGCCGGGTCGCGGAAGAGCTCATCTTCGGCCCCAACAAGGTGACTACCGGGGCCGGCAGCGACATCGAGCAGGCCACGGCGATTGCCCGGCGGATGGTGACGCAGTTCGGCATGTCCGAGAAGATCGGCATGATGGCGATCGGCGACCGGGAGCAGGAGATCTTCCTCGGCCGCGAGTTCGGCCAGCGCCGGGAAGTCTCGGAGCGCACTGCCCAGGTGGTCGATGACGAGGTGAAGCACTTCCTGGACGAGGCCCACGAAAGCTCCCGCCGCATCCTGCTGGAGCACCGGGTGCTGCTCGACCGGATCGCCGCCGCGCTGCTGGAGCGCGAGACGATCGACCGCGAGGACATCGACCTCCTTGCCGAGGGGAAGGAACTGCCCCCGGTCTCGAGCCAGCCGCCCTCGCCGCCCACCGCGGTGGCCACCGCGCCACGGCCGGAGCGCGAGGCGCAGCGGACCCCGATCCTCGGGGTGCCGCCCGCCGAACCGATGGGCGCGTGATCGCCCGTCGGCTCCCGCTGCATTCCCCGCGCGCCGTGCTGGACACCCTGGTGGCGCGGGGCTGGGACCCGGGTCGTGCCGCCGCCGCGGCGGGCGG
>JBGAPX010000139.1:0-9197 GCA_044221045.1 Gemmatimonadales bacterium | reverse complement strand
TGCAGCGCCGGTCCAGGTCGACGCGAGAAGATGCACCTACGCACGTAGGCGCGGTTCTGGAAGCTCACTCGGACGAGGGTTCGATTCCCTCCGCCTCCATCCGGTTCCACCCGATGCACCGCATCCCCCCGGGGCCAACCCGGGGGGATGCGCGTTTCACGGCGCCCCCGGCTCCGCCAGCCGTTCCACCAGCTCGAGCAGCACCCGCGCGTCCGCTTCCCAGTGGTACCGACGCCGGATCGCCTCGCGGCCGGCCGCGGCCATCCGCGCGCGGAGCGCGGGGTCGCCCGCCAGGGTGGCGATCGCGTCGGCCAGCGCCCGGGGAGCGGCGTCGGCGGCGAGCAGGCCGCAGCCGGTCTCGCGCACCACCCGCGCCAGCGGCGCCGCGTCCGAGCTTACCACAGGCAATCCGGCGGCCATGAAGTCGAACAGCTTGTTGGGAATCGTGGTCTCCATCCACGGATTCCTGAGGTGCGGCACCAGCCCGATGTCCGCGCCCGCGACGCGCTCGAGGGCGGCGGCATGCGGCATCTGGCCGGTGAAGGTGAGTCGTTCCGCGGGCAGGCCGAGCGCGGCGGCCTGCGCCCGCACCAGCTCGAGATCCCGCCCCCCGCCGATGACCGTCACCCGGACCGGCGCGGACGCGGCGTGGAGCAGGGCCGCGGCCTCGACGAGCCGGCCGATGCCGCGCGGCAGTTCCACGATGCCAAGGTAGACGGCCTCGACCTGGCCACCTGCGGGCCGCGATACCGCCGGCGGGGAGTTGAGCCGGGCCAGCGGGGGCGTGTTCGAGACCACCGACACCCGCGCGGCGGGGATCCCGGCGGCGAGCAGCCGGTCACGGGATTCCTCGACCACCACCATGGTATGGGCGACCCGCGGCAGCACGCCGCGCTCGACCGCGGCGGCCAGTCGCGGGTTCCGTACCAGGTAGTCCAGCGCCCGGTGCCGGCCGGCATCCCAGGTCGTCTGCAGCAGGGCGGGGTAGTCCTCTGCCATGTCGAGGAGCACGGGGACGCCGAGCGGCGCGGCGACCCGCACGGCCAACGGGGCAAGCGGGAGGTCGCGCACGATGAGCAGTCGCGCGCGGTGACTCACGATCACCCGCCGGGTGAGGGCGGCCCAGCGCGGGTTGAAGAAGGCCGGGAACTGCAGCAGGCCATCGAGGCGGGCGGGGAGCCAGCGGGCCGGGGCGAGGCGGTGCACCGTCCCCTCGGGCAGCGCTTCGGTGACCGGGGCCCGAGAACGGTTGCGGGGCCCGCGCATCATCGGCCCGCAACCGCCGAAAACGGCAGATCGTACTCGGTCCGGGCGTCCACGGATATGGCGTCCCAGAGATAGACGACGGGTGCCGGCACCGGGCCAGGCATGACCGGGGTGGCGCCGGGCGTCAGCGGCCCGGCGTCACGAGATGGTCACGCGTGTCTTCTCCGGCTCGAGCAGCAGGTTGACCGCGCCGCCGCTCGCCGGCTCGCTGCGGAAGGTGAGGCTCTCGACTGCGGTGGCGAGGGCGGAGCTCTTCGCCTTGCCGTGCCCGACCTCCTGCGCCTTCACCGCCTCGGTGTAGGCCGACTCGTGGCCCCACTGGGTGATGGAGCGGTTGGGGATGATCTCCCACTCGGTGGCGCCCGGCACCGTGTACAGCGAGTATGACCCGGCGGCGAGCGCCACGCCGGCCACCACGATGGGGCCGGTGGTGTGGATCATGGTCGGCTCGTTGGCGCCGGTGCGCCACAGCTGGCCCAGGGGGACGAAGGTGCCCCCGATCATGGTGCGGCCCTTCGCGGCGGGCCGGCTGTAGCACAGCTTCACGTCGGCCGTGCCGACCTTGAAGCTGAGGGAGTCGAGCGGGCTGGCGCGCCGCGCCAGGGGCATGCGATCGGCCATCATGACGATGCAGGCGGCCGGGGCGGGCGCGGGGCCGGCCGCGGGCAGCGCGAGCGTGGCGAGCAGGGCGGGGAGCAGCATGGAATCCTCGGTGGTTCTCGTGAGGGGAGTCAGCGTTCCGTCAGGCGTTGACGGGCCGCGAGTGCGCCGGCCAGGGCCAGGTCCGGCGCCGGGGCCAGCACGGTGAGGTGCCCCATCTTGCGGCCGGGGCGGGGTTCGGTCTTGCCGTAGAGGTGCAGGTGCACGCCCGGTTCGGCGAGGGCCCGGTCCCAGCGGGGCGTGCCGCCGGACCAGAGGTCGCCGAGCAGGTTGACCATGGTGGCCGGGCGGAGCAGGCTGGTGTCGCCGAGCGGCAGGCCGGCCACGGCGCGCACCTGCTGCTCGAACTGGTCGGTGGCGCAGGCGTCGAGGGTGAAGTGCCCGCTGTTGTGCGGGCGCGGGGCCATCTCGTTCACCACCAGTTTCCCGCCTCCGACCACGAAGAACTCCACCGCCATGGTGCCCACGTAGTCCATCGCGGTCGCGAGCCGGGCGGCTGCCTCACGGGCCTCGGTCGCCAGCGCCTCCGGCACCCGGGCGGGTACCACCGAGGTGTCGAGGATCCCGTTGACATGACGGTTCTCCGCCACCGGATAGGTGACGATGGCGCCATCGATGCCCCGGGCCAGCACCACCGAGATCTCCGCGTCGAGGTCGAGCCGGGCCTCCAGCACGCACGGCTGGCCCCCGAACCCGCGAAAGGCCGCCACCAGCTCCTCCATCGAGCCGACGCCCGCCTGGCCTTTCCCGTCGTAGCCCAGCCGCGCGGTCTTGAGGAGGGCCGGCGCCCGGATGTGCCGGAAGGCCTCGGCGCAGTCCGCCTCGCGGAGGACGGGATGGAACGGCGCCGTGTCGAGGCCGTGGGTCCGTGCGAAGGTCTTCTCGACCTCACGATCCTGGGTGACCTTCACTGCCTCTGGGCCGGGCCGCACCGGGCAGAACTGCCGCAGGAAGGCGAGGCTCTCGGCGGGGACGTTCTCGAACTCCGTGGTCACGGCGCGGGCCAGGCCACCGAGCTCGCGCAGGGCGGCCTGGTCGGCGTAGTCGGCGCGGAGATGGCGGGTGGCGATGCGGCCGGCGGGGCTCGCCGGGTCGGGATCGAGGACGGCCACCTCGAAGCCCATGCGCTGGGCCGCCTGGGTGAACATCCGGCCCAGTTGTCCGCCACCGAGGAGGCCAAGCATCGCCCCCGGCTGGATCACTTCGGCTCCGGGAGCTTGAGGCCCAGGACCTTCTCCGCCTGCTGGGCCCGGAAGGCGGCCAGCCGCGCCGCGAGCGCGGCATCGGTGCCGGCCAGGAGGCTCACCGCGAACAGCCCGGCGTTGCGGGCCCCGGCCTCGCCGATGGCGAAGGTGGCCACCGGAATGCCGCCGGGCATCTGGACGATCGAGAGCAGGCTGTCGAGACCATTGAGGTGCTTGGAGGGCACCGGCACCCCGAGCACCGGCACGGTGGTCTTGGCGGCCAGCATGCCCGGGAGGTGGGCCGCCCCACCGGCCCCGGCGATGATGCAGCGCAGGCCGCGGTCCAGGGCTTCCTCGGCGTAGCGGTACAGAAGGTCCGGTGTCCGGTGGGCCGAGACCACGCGGGCCTCGTGGGGCACCCCGAAGTCGAGCAGCTGGCGGGCGGCGTGCTGCATGACCTCCCAGTCCGAGTCGCTGCCCATCACGAGTCCGACCAGTGGTGCACTCATCCCGACCTCGGGGAAACGGGGGTCAGCGGCGTCCGCCGGCGCGGCAGGAATAAATCCCGCCCCGCGGCCCGGGGCAAGCGCGGCCGCGCCTCAGCCCTGCGGGTTCCGGAAGATGAAGTACACCGCGCCCAGGATGCAGACCGCCGCGTACAGGTAGTCGACCTTGAACGGCTGCTTCATGTAGAGGATGGCGAACGGCACGAACACGGTGAGCGTGATCGCCTCCTGCAGGATCTTGAGCTGGCCCAGGGAGAGCGCCGTATACCCGATCCGGTTGGCGGGCACCTGGAGCAGGTACTCGAACAGCGCGATGCCCCAGCTCACCAGCGCGGCGACCCACCAGGGGCGGTCGGCCAGGTTGCGCAGGTGGGCGTACCACGCAAAGGTCATGAAGACGTTGGAGAGCCCGAGCAGGCCGACGGTGCGGAAGAGGACGGCGTTGATGGGAACCCCCGGGGATGGGGCGCCGGGGGTCGTCGCGGGGACGGGCTCGGCGCGCGGGATGTGGACACGGGCCCCGGCCGGCGGAGCGGTCGGGGCCCGTGGGGAACGGCCGGCGAGGGCGCCGGCCGCGGTCAGGCCCGGTCCTGCACCTTGAAGACGAAGGCCGCCAGGGCGCCACCCACGAACGGACCCACGAGGTAGAGCCAGACGCTGCTGAACGAACCGCCGCCCATCAGGGCGTGCACGATCGTCGGGCCGAGACCGACCGCCGGATTGAAGGCGCCGCCGGAGATGCCGCCCCCCGCGAAGGCCGCCACCACCACGGTGAACCCGATGGCCAGCCCGTAGAAGGAGTTGCCCGAGGTCTTGTCGCTGGTGGCGGCGTTCAGCACGACCAGCGCCAGGGCGAAGGTGTACAGGATCTCCACCAGGAGCGCCCCCACGATCGAGGCCGTCGGGGAGGGCATGGGCGCGAAGGTCTGCCCCATGATGTGGTAGACCGCGAGGCTCGCCACCACGGCGCCGAGCACCTGGGCCACCATGTAGGGCGCCAGCTCGGAGGCCGGCAGCTTGCCCCGCAGCATGACGGCGAGGGAGACGGCCGGGTTGTAGTGGCCCCCGGACACGTGCCCGCCCATGTAGACCATGATCATGAGGGAGGCGCCGATGGCGAGCGGGGCCATGGGCGTCCCGCCGAGCACGGTCAGGCCGATGGTGAGGACGAGGAACATGGTGCCGAGGAACTCGGTCAGGTACTTGGGCATCGGGAGCCTCGATGGAGGGTGGAGCGGCAGGGCCGCCAGGCCCGCGCGGTGTGGCCGAGGGGCGCCGGGCGGCGGGTAATTGGCACCGGGGTCGCCGCGCGCGCAAGAGGAGGACGGCCCGGCCTCGCTGGCGTCCCGGGAAGCCCGGGGCTAGCTTGGCGGGCTCGGACCTCATCTTTCGGAGCCGACATGGCACAGAAGGGCTTTACCTGGAGCGGGCTGCTCCTCCGGATGGTGGCAGCGCTGCTCCTGGTGTACGCGACCTACAATCCCGAAGGCGTCTCGTATTTCCACTGGGTCTTCAGTCGCGCCCCGGGCGAATCCGGGCTCGGCAGCTACCTGCACGGCTTCACGCCGCTCAAGGGGCTTGCTGGCGTGCTGCTGATCGCGGCCTGGGTGGTGTTCCTGCAGGCCGCGCGCCGGTCCCTGGGGGTCGGGGGTGCGGTACTGGTGCTGGCGCTTTTCGCCTGCACGATCTGGGCGATGATCTACTACGGCGCCATCTCGCCCACGAGCAGCCGGGCCATCGCGCACCTCGTCCTCGTCGCGGTGAGCCTGGTGCTGGCCATCGGGATGTCGTGGTCACACATCAGCCGGAAGATGAGCGGCCAGCTCGATACCGACACCGTCGGCTAGCGCCCGCCGCGCTTCTGGTAGGTCCCCATCAATTCCGCCTGGGCCAGCACGTGCCCGGCCATGGCCTGGTCCACCCGGGCCCGGGTCGGGCGCCTCAGGTCGGGCAGCACCGCATCCAGCGCATACAGCCTGAAGTAGTACCGGTGGCGGCCGATGGGCGGGCAGGGCCCGCCCCATCCGGTCCGCTTGAAGTCGGTGACGCCCTGGAGCGTGCCGGCTGGGAGGTCCACCGGTGCCACCGCCTCCGGGAGGCCGGTCGCGTCCGGCGGCAGGTTGTAGAGGACCCAGTGCACCCACGTCATGCGCGGCGCCGCCGGGTCCGGGGCATCGGGATCGTCCACGATCAGCGCCAGGCTGCGTGTCCCTGGCGGCGCTCCCTCCCACGCCAGGGCCGGGGAGGTGTCGCCCCCCTCGCAGGTGTGCGCCGCGGGTATGGCGCCGCCCGACGCGAAGGCGGGGGAGGTGAGCCGCAGGCCGCTCAACGGGTCCCCGGCTGGTGGCCGGCGTGGTCGTGGTCCATGGCCGGCGCCGAATCCGTGCCGGGCGCGCGATGGTCGCTCCGCTGGAAGGCCAGGAACTCCCGCACCGCCGCGAGCGCCCCGGGATCAGTGGTGGTGATCCGGACCTCGCCCCCGCCGGGCCGCTCCTGCATGTCGTAGCGGATCGACGCCCGCCGCGCGGCCATCACCTCGGTCCCGGGGACCGTCATGGCGTGCACCCGCGCGGGGTCCGAGAAGTCCCCTGCGGCGAACTGGCGCGCGATGTGGGCAAGATGCTGCCGGATCATGGCCGCACCGGCGGTGTCGGCGGGGTCCGCCATGAGGTAGATGATCCGACCGCCATCGGGCAGGTCCTCGAAGACGTGCCGTGAGGTGGCCTGGCTCACGCCCATGACCTGCGCGCCGCGAGACTGCACGCCGGCGAACGCGGCGTCGGAGGAGGGCGGGGGCTGGTGGCCGGCGCACGCGGCCAGGAGGAGGAGCGGGAGCGGGCAGGAACGGGGCATCGGGACCTCGCTAGGAGGGGGCCGCCGGTCGGCGGCCGAAGAGGAGCCGGCCCGTGGTCCGGAAGCCGAGGACCAGCAGGGCCGCGACGCCGGCCAGGCAGACCAGGGGCAGCACCACGGCGAGCACCGCGGTGGCCGTGGCCCCGAGCAGCTCGACGGTCGCGATCACCGGGTTGGCGACCCCGCCGGTGAGCGCGGTGGACTTGAGGCGGAAGAGCACGGAGGTGCCCTGAATGAGCCCCGCGGCCCCGCCGCCGCCGACGATCACGACCGCCCACTTGAGCGCGGGAGGGAGGTCCGTGACCACCGACGCGGCTGCCACGACCCCGGCGAGCATCGCGGCCGGGGTGGCCACCGTGTCCAGCGCGTGGTCGAGCCACGGGATGTAGTACGCCCCGACCTCGAGGACCGTGGCGCTGGCGAAGGTGATCAGCGCCGGGAGGCTGCCCACCCAGTCGAAGCCGGCGGCCAGCGGCAGGTGGCCATACCGCGCCGCCAGGCTCGCGACCAGCAGCGGGACGAAGATGCGGAAGCCGCACGCGGCCGCGAGACCGTGAAGTTCGCGCAGGCGCTCTCGACGCTCCTCGAAGACGACAGCCTGATCCTGCTCGAAGTCGGTCCCGGTCGCACGCTCGCAACCTTCGCCGGTCAGGCAGCTGGCCGCAAACGCACCGCCATCGCGGAACCAGGCCGCCGCCAGGCTCACGACCGCCTCGAGTATGGGCGCGATGGCCACCCGTGTCAGGCCGATCCCCGCCCGCGCAGGTGCCCGATCTTCTCGTTCAGCTGCTGCAGGATGACCTGGATCTCGACGTGCTCGGGGTGCGGCCCCTTGGGGCCTTCCGCCTCGAGGTCGCCCGCGATCTGCCGCAGGATGTCGATGCCCCGCCGCAGCCGGACCGGCGCGCCCCAAAGTTACATCGCTCCGGCGTCAGGTCGTAGGACATGATCACGCCGGGCGTGCCCCCGGCCGCGCGATGCGCCACCACCTGCCACCCGCGGGCCGCGTACCACCCCTCCGCCTCGGTCGTAAACAGGTAGACCGTCCCGGCCCCCAGCGCCCGCGCGTCGGCAAGCGCCCGGTGGACCAGGGCGCTCCCGAGGCCCGCGCCCCGGCGGTCGGGCACCACGAAGACGCTCGCGAGCCACGGCGTGAGGGCGGGGAAGTCCGGCATGTCCTCGGCGAGCAGGCTCGCCGAGCCGACCAGCCGTTCCCCTTCGAAGGCGAGGATTGTGGTCGGGATCGTGCACCGGCCACGGTGCGACGCCAGTTCCGCCTCGGCCAGCTCGAGGGGCCAGTCGCGGATGAGGCCCGACCATTCGGCGTGGTGCCAGGCGGCGAGCAGCGGGACCGCGTCCGGGTGGTCCGTGAGGTACGCGAACCGCTGGGCGGTCACGGGGGCGGGAGGGCCGTGAGCAGCCCGCTGCCCACCGGCACCACCATGCCGGCCACCCGCACCTCGAGGTCCGGCCCCCGGGCCTGGACGGTCACCCAGAGCTCGCTGGGACGGCCCGCCCGGGCGCCCTGCGAAATCCGCAGCCGCTCCCCGGCGGCGGCCACCCCGTGGCGGACCAGGTACGCGCCCGCCGGCCCGGCGGCGCTCCCCGTCGCCGGATCCTCCACCACGCCATCGTTGAGCCAGGTGCGGCCCTCTCGCCCGAGCGGGTCGAGCAGGTAGACGAACTTCGCGCCGACGGTGGCCAGCAGGGCCTCGAACCCGGAGTGCCGGATGCGCGCCGGGCCCAGGTCCCCGGCGACTGGCACGATCAGGTACGGGAGGCCCGTGGACACCGTCTGCACCGGCAGGGTCGGGTGCCGCAGCGCCGGGGCCATGCCGAGCGCTTCGTGAAAGGGGAGGGCGGCGTCGGGGCTGAGGGGCGGCTGGAAGACGGCGGCACCCTGGAGCATCTCCGCGCTCACGCCCTGGCCGGTGCGCCGGGTCGTAACGGGGACCACCCGGCCGGGAAGCTCGAGCCGCCACTCCGCGTCGGGCCCGGGATCCGCCGATTCCTCGTGCAGCACCGCCATGGCGCCGAGGGTCGGGTGCCCGGCGAAGGGCAGCTCCTCCTCTGGCGTGAAGATGCGCGCGCGCACCTGCCGCGGGTCGGCGGTGCGCTCCAGGAAGATGGACTCCACCTGCCTGAGTTCCGCGGCGATCGCCTGCATCTGCCCCGTGGTCAGCCCGTCCGCCTCGGGAAAGACCGCGAGGCCGTTCCCCGCGTAGGCGCGATCGGTGAAGACATCCACCAGCCGGTACCGCCGCCCGGGCCGCGCCGCGAGCGCCTCGAGCCGGGCGAGCGCGGTGCCGGCCAGGGCCTCCGGTACGAAGAGGTGATCGTGCGCGATGCCGGCCGCCACGTTGCAGGGGATGCCCGACTCGGCCAGCACGGCGCTCACCCGCGCCAGGAAACCGACCGCCTCGAGGTCGGAGTGCACCGTGAGGATGATCCGGCGCGCCGCGAACACCGCGGGCCAGCCCAGCCGCGCCGCGTCCGCCGCGGCAAGGACCGCCGTCTGCCCTTCCGCCTCACGCACCGTGGCCACCGGCTCCAGTCCGTCGGGGAGGCTGCCCGCGGGGGCGCGGCAGAAGACCCAGGGGGTCGGGTCGAGCTGGGGCGCCATGCCGGTGAGCAGGCGCGACAGGTCGCGGGTCGGCTGGGGATCCGGGGCGGGCAGGGGCAACTCCGGTGCGGGCGGGCTAGGGCAGGCTGCAGGCGACGCGAGCGT
>JBGAPX010000138.1:0-8806 GCA_044221045.1 Gemmatimonadales bacterium | reverse complement strand
CCTACTTCGCGACCACCCGCTTCACCGACTCCCCCGCCGCGATCGTCGCATTGCCGTCGGCCAGCCCGTTGATCAGCGCCAGGTCCTCGAGGCTGATGGTCGACGGATACTGCCGGTGGAAGTCGGCGAGCGTCATGACCCGGGAGATCCGGGTGACCTGGATCCGGTTCGGCTTGACGCCGAGCGCGGCCGGGTCGGTCAGCTTGCGGAAGCTCCCCGCGAAGGACTGGAAGGCCCGGTCGTAGGTGGCGTACGCGGCGGCGGTGAGGCCGAGCAGCTGGTAGGTGGTCCCCCCGTAGGACACGAAGGTGACCAGGCCGGAGAGGGTGCGGCCGTCCTCGGTCTGCGCGGTGAAGGGCGCCTGCGCCGCCGCATTGCCGTTGAGCGTGAGCGAGCGCCCCTGTCCCGGCTGGATCCCCTGCTGGCCGAGGAACTTCTGCAGTGCGGTGGACGGCGGATCCTGGTCGGCGAGGGACAGCTGCAGCTGCGCGTCCTGCTGCGGGCTCACCCCCATCACCGACGAAGGCTGGTTGGCCGTCTGCCAGCCCGCCGGAAAGTCCAGCTGGAACGCCAGGTCGGGGTGGAGGAAGGTCCCGTCCTTGAAGTACCCCTGCCGCGGGTTTTCCCCGTAGACCATCCCGTCGATGGTCCGCAGGAAGGCGTCCCGGTTCACCTTCTTGCCGTCGAGCGGCACCGTGACCTTGGCCAGCCGGCGCTCGGTGGCCTCGATCCGGTTGCCCGGATCGGGGTGGGTGGACTGCCATTCGGGGATGCGCTGGCCGGCGCGGGCGGTGACGCGCTGCAGGATCTGGAACATGTCCACCATGCGGCGCACGTCGTAGCCATCGGTGAGGGCGTAGCGGAAGCCCAGGCCGTCGGCCTGTGACTCGTCGTCCCGGCCGTACTTGAGGAACAGCACGCCGAGCCCCTGGCTGATCATGCCCAGGTTCTGCGCGATCCGGTCGGAGGCGATGGCGCCGGCCATGAGGCCGATCTGGGCCAGCTGTTGCCGGGTCATCTGCTGCACCGAGTGCCGGGCGGTGACGTGGCCGATCTCGTGGCCCAGCACGCTGGCCAGCTCGGCCTCGGAATTCATGTGGGTGAGAATGCCGCGGGTGATGAAGATGTAGCCGCCCGGCAGCGCGAAGGCGTTGACCTGGGGGTCGTCCATGACCGTGAAGGTCCAGGGGAGCTTCGGGCGCTCGGTGGTGGCGGCGATCTCCCGGCCCAGGCGGGAGGCGTAGGCCTGCACCGCGGAGTCGGGGTAGACGCCCATCTCCTGGGCCACCTGGGCGGAATACTCGCGGCCCATCGCGATCTCCTGCGACTCCGAGACCAGCGACAGTTCGCGACGGCCGGTGACGGGGTTGGTGGCGCAGGTGGCGACGCTCAGGGCGAGGCCGCCGGCGAGGCAGGGACCGGCGAGCCGGCGGACGGAGGACAGCAGGGGCACGATCACCTCCGGGGGGCGGAAGGGGGAGTCAGCCCGGCACCGTCCCGGGCGCGAGGAGGGCGCCGACCCGCTCCAGGAGGCGGGAGGGCGCAAACGGCTTCTGCAGGAAGTCGCCGGCGCCGGACACCAGGTGCTGCAGTTCGCCGACGTCGCTGGCGTACCCTGACATGAACAGGACCCGGAGCCCCGGCCGCTCCGCCTGGAGCCGCGTGGCCAGCTCGCGGCCGCCCAGCCGCGGCATGACCACGTCGGTGAGCAGGAGGTCGATCGGGCCGCTGGTGGCGCGCGCCAGCGCAAGCGCGGCCTCGCCGTCCACGGCCTCGAGCACCTGGTAGCCCACCCGGGCCAGGGTGCGCCGCACCAGGTCGCGGACCATGCGCTCATCCTCGACCACCAGCACCGTACCCCGCGGGGCCGCAGCAGGTTCCGCGGGGGCGGTCACCACGGCGTCCGGTGCCTCCGCGACGCGTGGAAGGTATATCGACACCGTCGTCCCGGCACCGGGGGCGCTCTCCAGCCACACCGTCCCGCCGCTCTGCTTGACGATGCCGTAGACCGTGGACAGGCCGAGCCCGGTGCCCTTCCCGGGTGCCTTGGTGGTGAAGAACGGGTCGAAGGCGCGGCGCTGCACCTCACCGGCCATGCCGATGCCGGTGTCCTGCACCGCGAGGGCCACGTATGGGCCGGGCTCGAGATCCATCTGGCTCCGGGCCAGGGCCTCGTCCACCTCGACCGCCCGGGTGGTGATGGTGAGGGTGCCTCCAGCGGGCATCGCGTCGCGGGCGTTCACCACCAGGTTGAGGATCACCTGCTCCAGCTGGCTGCGGTCCACCCGCACGTTGGTGTCGCCGGCGTCGTGCTCGATGACGAGCCGGACGTCCTCGCCGATCAGCCGCCGGAGCATGCCGCCGAGCTGCTCCACGACCGAGGCGAGGTCGAGCACCCGGGGCGAGAGCACCTGCTGGCGGCTGTAGGCCAGCAGCTGGCGGGTGAGGCTGGCCGCGCGATCGGCGGCCTTGAGGACCTCGTCCACGTCGGCGCGCACTTCGCCAACGGGCGGCACCGCCTCGCGGATGGCCTCGGCGTAGCCGGAGATGGCGGTGAGGAGGTTGTTGAAGTCGTGCGCGATGCCGCCGGCCAGCTTGCCCACGGCTTCCATCTTCTGCGCCTGCCGCAGCTGCTCCTCGAGCGCCTTGCGCGTCGTGATGTCGGCCACGGCGCCGTCGTAATAGGCCACCTGGCCGTCGGGCCCCTGGATGCCGGTGCTGGACACCAGGCCCCAGAACACGGTGCCGTCCCGCCGCCGGAACCGGACCTCCTCGTTGACGAAGAAGCCGTGCTCCACGATCAGCCGCTTGAGCTGTTCCCGCCGCTCCGGATCCTCATAGAGCATCCCGGAGGTGAGCAGCAGCATCTCCTCGGGACTGCCGTAGCCGAACATGCGCGCGAAGGCCTGGTTCACGTAGACCAGCCCGCGCTCCGGCGTGCTGCGGTACAGTCCCTCGTTGACGTTGCGGTTGATCGAGGCGAGGAGATCCTCGCGCCGCTCGCGGTCCATTGCGATGCCGGCGAGCACCGCCGCCCGCTCCACCAGCGCGATCTCCCCCGCGCCCGGCGCGCGGGGCTCCCGGTAGTAGATGGCGAAGGTGCCGAGGACCTGGCCGCCCGGTGCCCGGATGGGCACTGACCAGCAGGCCCGCAGGTCGAAGCCGAGCGCGAGGTCGCGGTACGCGGCCCACAGCGGATCGGTGGCGATGTCGCTCACCACCACGGTGCGGTTCTCGTGCGCGGCGGTGCCGCAGGAGCCGGCGGCGGGCCCGATCTCCTGCCCCTCCAGGGCGGCGGAATATTCGGCCGGCAGCCCGGGCGCCCAGGCCACCGCGACCTGACGTCCCTCGAGCAGGAGCACGGAGGCCAGGCCCCCCTCGCACAGGCCCTCGATGCCCCGGCCCAACTGGTCAAAGATCTCTTGGAGCGGGCGACCGGTGACAATCCGCTCCAGCACCTCGGCCTGCCAGGCCAGCACGTGCTCCGCCCGGCGGCGTTCGGTGATGTCCCGGACCAGGCCCAGGACCTCGTGGTCGTTCAGGCGGACGTAGCGCGCCTCGCGCATGCGGCGCTGGCCCGCGTGCATCACCTCGTACTCGACCGGAGCGGAGGGCTCGCCCCGGAGGGCGGCGGCGATCGCCGCCTCCATCATCCCCGCCACATGGGGCACCACGTCGCGGACCCGGCGCCCGAGCAGTGCAGCGGGCGGCACCGTCACGATGGCACCCGGGGGAACATGGGCATCGAGGTACGTGCCGTCCGCACGGATGCGGTAGGTGATGTCGGGGATGAGCCGCTCGAACGCCCCCCGCGCCACGTCGCTCTCGACCAGCCGCGCAGCGCTGGCTTCCCGCTCCGCCAGCAGGGCGCCCAGCACCAGGGGGATCGCCACCAGCATGACCTCGAACACCTGGATGGCCACGTGGCGCTCGGGCTTGGGGACCACCATGAACGGTCCCACGCCGTGGGTGGCAAGGATCGCCACCCCGACGGCGCCGATGACGGCGATGGACGCCGCCCCGCGCGGCCCGAACCGGACCGCGGCGTAGAGCGCCACCGGCAGCACCAGGAACAGCAGCATCACCGCCGTCGTGCCCGGGGGAATCGCGGTCATGATCAGCCAGAGAATGGCGGCGGTCACCACCGAGATCAGCAACCACTCGAGCAGGTCCCGGGTGCTGGGCCGGGGCACCGGCGCCCGGAACCAGGTGAGAGCCAGCGGCACCACCGCGAGCAGCCCCAGCGCGTTCATCCGCCACCAGCCGTCCCAGCCAGAGAAGAACGGCATGTTGGGATTGGGCCAGAAGAACCGCCGGCCCAGGTAGGACCCGAGCACGCTGGCGAGCGGGGCGAGGATCGCGGCGGCAAAGAGCGCCAGCACGTCGCGGAGGGAGTCGAACCGGCCCCGGCACCCGAGGCGGCGCAGCACCAGCACCCCGAGGACCGCCTCGGCGGCGCTCCCGAGGGCGGCCGGGATCGCAATGCCGGGGAGGTAGCCAAGGGACAAGCGCTGGACGAGCGTGGCAGCCGCCACAACCCACCAGTACCGCAGGTCCAGCAGCCACAGGCCGGCCACGGCCACGCCGGTGGGCAGCCAGATGATGGCCATGTCCACGGCGTCGCCCTGCTCGCGCAGGAAGACCGCGATGATCAACGCGACGAAGAAGACCGCGCTCCGCAGGAGCGCCTGCCCGGTGCGGCCCATGCCCAAAAGTCACGAGGCCGCGGCCACGGCGCCAGAGGCCGGATAGCCGACCGGCCCGGCGGGTGCCGGGCCGGTCGAAGGAAGGATGAAGACTGGATTACATCGCGGGACGCGCCTGCCGGGTTCCCTCGAGCTCGTCCGCCAGCGGCTGCGCGTCATAGATCCGGCGCAGCGCGTGGGTGATCGCGCGCGAGTCCACCCAGACCGAGCGCGCCACCCGCTCGGTGAACAGGAAGCGGTTGGGCAGCATCTCGATGTTGCCGTCGAAGATGAGGCCCACCACCTCGGCCTCGCGGTTGACCACCGGGCTGCCCGAGTTGCCGCCGATGATGTCGTTGGTGCCCACGCCGTTGAACGGCGTGTCCGGCGAGAGCGAGTCGCGCCGTTCGACCCAGCGCGGCGGCAGGTCGAACGGGGGCTGCCCGCCGAAGGCGCTGGCCCGCTCGTACAGCCCGTTGAAGGTGGTGTACGGCGCGGCCACGCTGCCGTTCATCGGGTAGCGGCGGACCTCGCCGTCAGAGATGCGGAGGCTGAAGGTGGCGTCCGGCGCCACCGCATTGCCGAAGACTGCCAGCAGCGCTCGCGCCACCTGCTCGTTGGCCTGGGCCTCGCGGTCGTTGAGGTCCGTGACTTCCTTGGTCAGCGCCCGTTCCAGCGGGTCGATGACCCGGGCCAGTCGGATGAACGGATCCTCCGACGCGGCGAGGCCGGCCGCGCCGCCGGTGGCGAGCGCCTTGCGCGCGTCCCCGGTGCCAAGCGTGGTCGCGGCGACCATCGCCTGCGCCGCAGCCTCGGGGGTGCGGCCCTGCAGCGCCTGCCGGGCCACGGGGTCGGTCGCGGGCAGCTCGGCCTGCAGCGCGGTGAGGTAGGCCGTCAGCAGCGCCGTCTCCTGCACCGCGTCCACCGGGGCGCCGCCGAAGAGGTTGCGTTCCAGCCCGGCCTTGTTCGCGTCCTGGTAAGGCGGCAGCCGGTCGGCGTCGGCCTTGGCGGTCTCGGTGCCGTAGCGCACCACCCCGAGCGCCAGGTTGAGCAGGCGGCTGCCATAGGCCCCCGCGGCGTGGTAGCGGCGGCGGACATCGATCGCCTTGCGGCGGGCGGACACCTCGCTGATCACCTGCCAGGCGCGGCCGTACTGCCGCTTGAGCGCCGGATCGGCGTCGACCTTGGCACGGAAGGCGCGCTCCCAGCCCCGCTTGTGGTCCATCAGGCGGGGGTCGAGCAGCCCCGACTGGTAGCCCAGGATGGCCTTCTGGGTGTTCTCGAGGCCGAAGATCGTGTTGCGGAGCGCCTTGCCACGGACCGAGTCGGCGCGGCCCAGGGCGTGATAGGTCGCGATCACGCGCTTGAGCTGGTCCAGCTGCACCGGGTACTGCACGTCGCGCAGGAACTCGAGCTGCGCCATCGTGTTGAGCCGCCCGGTCGAGCCGGGATTGCCGATGACGAAGATCAGGTCCCCTTCCTTGCTCCCGTTCTGGCTCCAGGTGAAGTGGTGGGGCGTGGCGGCGGGCTTGCCGTCCACGTAGGCCCGCACGAACGACATGTCGAGGTTCCAGCGCGGATAGGTGAAGTTGTCCGGGTCCCCGCCGAAGAAGGCGATCTGTCCCTCGGGGGCGAACACCAGGCGGATGTCCTTGAAGCGATGGAAGCGGTACAGCTTGTACTGGCCGCCGCGGTACATCGTCACCACCTGGCAGGCGGCGTCGGCCTCGGTGGCGCCGCACTCGTCCTCGATCGCCTTGATCGCCTTGGCGCGCTGGCTGGCGGCGGTCTTGGCGTCGGCGGTGGGCGCCGCCACGCGGGTCACCCGGTCGGTCACGTCCGAGATGGCCTGCAGCTGGTCCAGGAAGAGCCCCTGGCAGGCCCGCTCGTCCTCCCGCCGGCCGGCGTAGAAGCCGTTGGTGAGGAAGTCTTCCCCCTCGCGGGTGGCGCTCTCGATGCAGGAGCGGGCGCAGTGGTGGTTGGTCATCACCAGGCCGTCACCCGAGACGAACGACGCCGAGCAGCCGCCGCCGTAGCGCACGGCCGAGAGCCGCACGTGCTCCATCCACTGGTCGGAGGGGGTGAAGCCGTAGCGCGTGGTCCAGTACTCCTTGGGCGGCACGTCGAACGTCCACATCTTGCCGGTTTCGAGGCCGGGGTATTCGCCTTCGAGCAAGGCCTGCGCGCGCACCGGGGCGGCCGCCAGCAGCGGCAGGGCCAGGAGGGACAGCAGTCGGAAGGATCGCATGGGATGAGCGGGGTCGGGGTGGGCCTGCACGGCACGAAAACTCCGCGGCCGTAAGGTAACCGGCCGCGGAGTATGCCGCCCTGCGGATGAAGGAAGCGTGAACTCAGGCCGCGGGCCACCGCCAGCCGAAGGTGCCCGCCGTCAGGAGGCCGTAGACCAGGGCGTCGAAGAGGTCCTTCCCGGTCGCCGACCAGGGGCGCTTGAACCAGATCGAGGTCGGGATGTAGGCGAAGCCGTACGCCACGAACGCCACGCACCCCACCACCCGGAACACGGCCAGGTACCCGGCCCCCGGGGCGATCGTCCGGGAGGCGAGGTAGCCCGCGACGAGCGACACCACCACCGAGTAGATGAACCACTGCACCAGCTGCGGGCCCATCCCCGGCACCCCCGACGGCGACACGGTGAGCATCGCATTCGGCCCCTCGGTCCACTTCTGCTTCATCTCCGGCGTGTCCATCTCCTTCATGTCCGCGCAGTAGGGAATGAAGTACAGCCCCGGGGCGGGGTTGGACTTGCGCAGGGCCGCGCGCACCTCATCCTCGTTGCTCAGCCCGCGGTATTCCTTGTTGTGGTACTTGAACGCCATGTGGATGGCGCTGCTGGCCAGGAAGACGAAGACCGCGGAGAGGAGGATGGGCAGCCACAGTTGTGCGAGGGACACCATGTGCGTCTCCTGAGGGGGGAGGGGAACCTCGCACCGATCTACAGCCGGAACGGCCGGGGTCAAGGTGCCCGGCATCCCCTGACAGCTCCGCCGTCATCCGCGCGTGACACCCTCCGGCGCGGGTGTCCGCGCCATCACCAGGCAGAGCCAGGCCCCGAAGCCCACCGAGAGCAGCAGCACCAGCCCGCTGAGGTCGCGCACCAGCCCGGCGATGGCCAGGTCGTGCTGCAGCACCCCGAAGCGCCCCAGCATCCAGGTCCAGTCGTGGATCGCGTCCTCACCGAAGGAGACCAGGTCGAGGTCGCCGGCGCGCGCATCGGCGATGTAGCGCGCCATGTGCGCCAGGCTCGAGGCCAGCCACGCCCCCGCCGCGGTGAGCCCGAAGTAGTCGCGGTGGGAGTACAGCAGCACGCCCGCGAGCACCGGGATGAGCACCTGGTTGAGCGTGCCCCCGGCCACCCCCATGAACTGCCCCAGGAAGGACCAGAACAGGTGCCCGAACTCGTGGGCGCCGAAGGTGATGCCCCCGAACAGACCGCTCGCTTCGGGGTCCACCAGCTGGCGCCGCCCGTCCCACGCGAACAGGAGCAGGAGCGGGAGCCGCCACAGCCACCAGCGGCCAGCCGCCCAGGCCTCGGCCTCAGCGAAGAAGCGTCGCATCGGATTCGTCCTTGAGGGTCACCCCGGTGCACCGGCGGCGGCGCGCCTCGGTCAGCAGCCAGGCCAGCTTCCGTGCCGCGGCCGGCACCGGCAGCCCGCCGGGCCGGATGTTGGAGACGCAGTTGCGCTCCGCGTCGGTCCGGCCGGCGCGCGGCTCGAAGGTGAGGTACGCCCCGAGACTGTCGGCGGCCGAGAGGCCGGGGCGCTCGCCGATGAGGACCAGCACCAGCCGCGCCCCGAGCGCGGCGCCGATCTCGTCCCCCAGCGCCACCCGGCCCAGGCGCGCGAGCACGGGAGGCGCCACCACCCAGCCCTGCCCCGCGAGCATCGGGGTGAGTGCCGCCAGCAGTGGCGCGCCGTGCCGCTCCACAGCCACCCCCGAGAGCCCGTCCGCGATGACCACCGCCAGGTCCGCCCCGCCGACGGGTGCCGCGGCGGCGAGCGCCGCCGCGCCTTCCGCGCCGAGCCGGCGCCCCAGGTCCGGCCGCCGCAGGTAGGCCTGGCGATCGGGGGCGGCGCTCGCCACCACGACGGGCGCGCCGCCCG
>JBGAPX010000137.1:0-8984 GCA_044221045.1 Gemmatimonadales bacterium | reverse complement strand
GGCCACCCGGTCCCCGGGTGGCCGCGCGTCGTTCCGGGCCGTCGGTCGGCCGGGACTCAGGTCGAGTCGCCGGGGATCGGGTCGGGGCCTGGTCCGCGCCAGAGAAAGAGATCGAACCGGGTCGGGGCGCCGCCCCGGATCGGCAGGCCACAGAACTCGTTCGGGCTGAGCGGAGACCCGGCCGGCGGCTCTACGAGGACGGTGTACACCCCCGGACGCAGCCGGCTGGCCTCGTAGCGGCCCGCGGCGTTGCTACGCACCGTCGCCACCGTCACGCCCTCGCGGCAGGCCGGTGGCGGTGGCGGCGGGTTGGTGTCGGGCGGGATCGTGTCGGGCGGGATCGTGTCCGTCGGCAGGGTGTCGGTCGGAATGGTATCCGTGGGCACGGTGTCCGTCGGCACGCTGTCCAGGAACACGAGGTGCTCCAGTCGCAGCCCGCCGCTCCAGAGCATGGTGTCTCCCGGGGTGGAATCCACCGGGAGATCGCCTACCCGGACCAGGGTCACCGTGGCGCCCGGGACCGGCACCCGGGTGCTGTCCGGACCGTTGCGTACCGTGAACACCATCCCGCGAAGCGCGGCGTTCCTCGCCCCCGCTCCTCCCTCCACCACCTGCGAGGCGGGCCCGACCCCATCCGCGGTGCAGGCCGCAACGAGGCCCAGCACCAGCAGGTACTTCCTTCCGGTTCGCATGACGGCTCCTGTACGAAAAGCGTAATGGCGTGCGTGCGTGCGGCCGGGGTTCGTCTGCGGAAGACACCCGGCTGTCACATACGACCTCCTCCGTTCGTCCGGCGTCACATGTGACGACCGGCGGTCCCGATGGGTCTACCTACGATGAGCGCGTCCGATACCGAGCTGGTGCTGCGGGCCAGGGCGGGCGACCTGCGCGCCTACGCCGAGCTGGTCGGGCGCCACCGTAGCGGGCTGCAACGCTACGCGCACCACCTCCTCGGCAATCGGGAGGAGGCGGAAGAGGCGCTGCAGGATGCGCTGGTCCGCGCCCACCGCGCGCTGGGGCAGTGCGCCCACCCGGACCGGTTCCGGTCGTGGCTGCTCGCCATCCTGGTGAACCGGTGCCGGTCCAGGCTGGCGCGGCCGCGACCGCTGGCCGTCGACGGGGGAGCGGAAGCGCTGGACCGCGTGGCGATGGCGGACGACGCCGACGGCGCGGCGTGGCGCGAGGAGATCGCCCGGGCGCTCGCGACGCTGCCCGCCGACCACCGGGAGGCGTTCCTGCTCAAGCATGTCGAGGAGTTCAGCTACGAGGAGATGGCGGCCCTGACCGGCGCCTCCGTGCCCGCGCTCAAGATGCGGGTGAGCCGGGCGTGCGAGCGGCTGCGGAGTCTGCTCGCGGGAGCCTACCGTGGCTGACGCCGACCTGCTGGTGGCGGTCGTGCGGACCCTGCAGGCGCCGGTGGAGCGCGGTGACGCGGGCCTCCACCGCGCGCTGGCGCAGCTGGCGCGCGAGGCCGCTGCCGCGCGGCGGCGCCGGATGTTCGCGGGATCGGCCATGGCGGCGCTGCTCCTGCTGGCGCTGGGCGTGGCCCTGGGCCGGGGCCAGGACCAGGGGCCGCGTCCCGTGCGCTTCGCGATGGCCGCACCCCAGGCGGCGCGGGTGGCCCTGATCGGTGACTTCAACGATTGGGACCCGCGGGCCAACCCGCTGCGCGAGCGCGCCGGCGAATGGTCGGTCACGCTGCGGCTGCCGCCGGGCCGCTACCGCTACGCCTTCGTGCTCGACGGGGGGCGCTGGGTCGCAGACCCGGGGACCCCCCGGGCCGACGACGAGTTCGGGACGCCGACCTCCGCGATCACCGTCAGCAACTGAGGCCCCATGCGCCCTCATCGACTCCCGGACATCCTGGCCATCGCCGCGACCACACTGGCCCTGGGCGCGGGCCCGCTCAGCGCCCAGGATCCCCGGCTCACTGCCCGGCTGGAACCGGGGACCCGGGTCGCGGTGGAGCGCCTGGTGGACAGCGCCCGCGTCGCCGGCCTTCCGGCGGAACCACTCATCCGGAAGGCGCTCGAGGGCGAGAGCAAGGGAGCGGATTCGCTTCGCATCGTCGCGGCGGTGCGCACGCTGGCGCGACTCCTCGGCGAGGCGCGTCATTCCCTCGGCGCCCGGGCCTCGGAGGCCGACCTCGTGGCGGGTGCCGCCGCCCTGCGCGCGGGCGCCACGCCGGCGCGGCTCAGCGCGCTGATGGCGCTCCGGCCGCGCGAATCACCCACGGTCCCCCTCAGCGTGCTGGCCGATCTGCTCACTGCCGGGATCGCGCCGGATGAGGCGTGGGACCATGTCCGTGACATGGCATCGCGGGACGCCCCCGACGCCGCCTTCCTGGACCTGCGGGAGCGGCTGACGGGCGGTGGGGGCCCGCTCCCGCCGCCGGCGGAGCGCCCACCGGCCACCGTGCCCCGTCCCGCCACCACCGGGCCGACCCGATGAGGCGCGCCACCGGGATGTGCCTGCTCCTCCTGGCCGGGGGCCGGCCGGTGGCGGCCCAGTGGGTCGGTCGGCTCGACGTGGGCGTGGGTGGAGCGCCGCTCGACCGCCACGGGCAGGTCTCGCACTGGTCGCTGGCCCCTGCGCTCCGGATCGAAGGCGCTCGGCTGCGGCTGGCACTCGGCGGCGACTACCGGGACTTCGGGCGACTCGGTCGCGGGGCCACCGGCGGCGCCAGCGCCTCGTGGTTCCCGCACCGTGGGCAAGCGTGGCAGCTCGAGCTCGCCGGCGAGCTGCGGGCCCAGGGGGGGCTGGGCCTCGCCGACCGCGCCCTGGGCGAGGCCGGGCCGCGGCTGCACCTGGTCCGGGCACGGCACGGCTTCTGGCTGGGTGGCGACGCTGGGGCCGACGCGGAGGGCCCGACGTTCCACTGGGAGGGGGCGTGGTGGCGTCGGTGGGGCGCCCTGGTCCTCCAGCTCCAGGCCGAACAGCGCAGCCAGTCCGTCACGGTGTCCACGGCCAACCCGATCGATACCCTTCCGACCTTCCCCGACACCCTGTCCGAGCGCCGGCGCGAGAGCCGGGTCCTGACCGACCTTGGCGGGTGGCTCTCGTGGCAGGGGAGGCGGGTGGAGCTGCGCGCAGCGGCTGGGGTCCGGCTGGGGTTGGCGGAACCTGGAACGAGCATTCCGGTCCCCGGCGACGGGACCCGCGCGAACGCGGGGGGGCCACGCTCGCGATCGGAGGGGTGGTGGCAGGCCGAGGCGGCGTACTGGCTCAGCGACCGCCTGGCCGTTGCCGGCATGGTCGGGCGCCAACCGGGCGACGCCTCCCTGCTCGCGCCCGGTGGTGCGTTCCTCCGCCTGGGCCTGCGCGCCGCCATGGGTCGGCGCGGAACGGATGCGCCACGGCGCGCGCCCCGGACGGGTGCCCTGCTGCTGACGCGCCTGCGCGGCAACCTGGTCGAGTTCGCCCTGCCCGCCGCGGAGGCGACTCGGGTGGAGTTGATGGGGGACTTCACGGACTGGCGTCCGGTGCGACTGGACCCCGACGGACAGGGAGGCTGGAGGGTGCGGCTGCCGGTGGAGCCGGGGCTGCACCGCATCAACGTGCGGTACGACGGGGGCGACTGGCGGGTGCCGCCCGGCACCCGTGCGGTGCAGGACGAGTTCGGCACCCTGGCCGGCGAACTGGTGATCGGGTAGGGCTAGCCGCTGACCGGGCGGAACTCGCCGGTCGAGACCACGCGGCCCGCGGCCGTGGTCCGACGGAGGAGCGCCAGGCGGACGGCGTCCACCACCAGACGGAGGTCATCCATCTTGGAAATCAGCGGCACCCCGCGCTGCTCGATCGGGCCGTGGACCCGGGGATCCCGGGCCGCCCCCGTGAGGAAGACCACGCGGTGGGCGAGGCCGGGGGCGAGCTCCATCAGCCGGTCGTAGAAATCGAGCCCGCTGACCTCGGGCATCAGGACATCGCTCACTACGGCATCGGCGCCGCCACCCTCCGCGACAAAGCGGAGCGCGTCGGTGGCCGAGGCGGCCTCCGCGACGGTGAAGCCGGAGCGCTCGAAGAACGCCCGCAAGGCGCGGCGCATCGAGGGCTCATCATCCACGAGCAGGACGGTCGTCACAAACCCTTTATTAGCAATGACTTGCGTTTTTTCGATGTCCCGGGGCCGCCGGGCGTGACGGTGCCCGCGGGGCACCGGGCGGCCCGGGAACCCTTTCCTTCATTCCGAGTATCGGCCGGGGGGACATTTCATTTGACCCCCGGGGACGGGCATGGGTAGATTGCCGCCCATGTCGGCTATCTCGATCGTCAAAACCAAGGAAGATGCGGCCTCGAAGTCCCTGCAGATCACGGTGCCCGTGGACCGGATCCAGCAGGAGGAGACCAAGGCCGTCCGCTATTACTCGAAGCAAGCCCGGCTCCCGGGCTTCCGGCAGGGGAAGGCGCCGGAGGCGGTGGTGCGGCGCCGCTTCGGTGACGCCATCCGGCAGACGGTGCTGGAGCAGCTGATCCGGGAGAGCTGGGAGGAGGCGCTCAAGAGCGAGGAGCTCAAGCCGATCGCCGAGCCCCACATCCACGACCTCAAGTACGAGGACGGGCAGCCCCTGGAGTTCGAGTTCCACGTCGAGGTCCGGCCGGACGTGACGCTGGCCAAGGTGGCGGGGTTCACGGTGCAGCGGACCCGCAAGGCGATCTCGGCCGAGGACGTCGAGGAGAAGCTGCGGGACCTGCAGGAGCGGAAGGCCAACTGGCTGCCGCTTGAGGGGCAGAAGCCGGCGCCGGGGCAGATGGTGCGGATCGAGGTGGCCCCGCTCGACGACGGCAACCCGGGGGAGTCGCAGCCGTACAGCATGGTGCTGGGCGAGGGGCGGGCCATCCCGGACGTCGAGGAGAAGGTGATGCAGCTGCTGCCCGGCGAGACGGTGGACGCCGAGGTGCGCTTCCCGGACGACTTCCCCGACGAGAGCCGCCGGGGGCAGGCGCGGGCGGTGCGGATCACGCTGCACGACGTGAAGCGCCAGGAGCTGCCGGCGCTGGACGACGCCTTTGCCCGCGAGGTGGGCGACTTCGAGACCCTGGACCAGCTGCGCGCCGCGCTGCGGGCGGACCTGGAGCAGGAGGCGCAGTCGCAGGCGGAGGCGGGGGTGCGGCAGGAGCTGCTGCAGCAGATCTTCGCGGCCAACGACGTGCCGGCGCCGGTGTCGCTGGTGAACCGGCTGATCAAGGGCTACATGGAAGCCTATTCGATCCCGGCGGAGCAGTTCGAGACCTTCGGGCGGGAGTTCCGGCCGGTGGCCGAACAGCAGGTCCGGCGGGAGCTCGTGCTCGACAGCGTGGTCGAGGCGCAGGGCCTGGCCGCGACCGAAGCGGACGTCGACGCGCGGGTCCAGCAGCTGGCGGCGGGCCGCAACCTGCCGGCGGGGCAGCTGTACGCGCAGCTGGAGAAGGCGGGCCGGCTGCGCGAGCTGGAGCGGTCCCTCACCGAGGAGAAAGCCTTCGGCTGGCTCCTCCAGCAATCCACCGTGGTTGACGCCTGAGCGAGCGCATGGCCTCCCTGTATCCCCCGTATGTGATCGAGCGGTCCAGCCGCGGCGAGCGGTCGTACGACATCTTCTCGCGGCTGCTGATGGACCGGATCGTGTTCCTGGGCGCGCCGATCAACGATGACGTGGCGAACATCATCATCGCGCAGCTCCTCTTCCTCGAGGCCGACAACCCCGAGCGGGACATCTACCTCTACATCAACTCGCCGGGCGGGGTGGTGTCGAGCGGGCTCGCCATCTACGACACCATGCAGTACCTGAAGGCGCCGGTGAACACCATCTGCATGGGGATGGCGGCGTCGATGGGCTCGTTCCTGCTGGCGGCGGGGGGCAAGGGCAAGCGCAGCGCGCTGCCCCACTCCCGGATCATGATCCACCAGCCGTCGGGTGGGGCCCAGGGCACCGCCGCCGACATCGAGATCCAGGCGCGCGAGATCCTGTACCTGCGCTCCAAGCTCAACGGGCTCTACAGCCAGCACACCGGCCAGCCGATCGAGACGATCGAGCGGGACATGGACCGGGACCGCTTCATGTCGGCCGAGGAAGCGCGGGACTACGGCCTGATCGACAACGTGATCAGCAAGCGGACCGAGATCCAGCCGGCGAAGTAGCCGCACCTTGACGGGACCCGGGGGGAGGGGCAGAATTCGACCACTCCCCCCGTCACTTGAGACCACCGGCCCGAGGGCGCATGTCGAACGACAAGCACCTCCGCTGTTCGTTCTGCGGGAAGTCGAAGGACTCGGTCCGGAAGTTCATTTCGGGCCCGTCGGTCTATATCTGCAACGAGTGCATCACCCTCTGCAACGAGATCCTGGCGGAGGATGAGGAGCGCGAAGTCGCGGATACGATCACGCAGGTCCCCAGTCCCACCGAGATCAAGAACGTCCTCGACCAGTACGTGATCGGCCAGGAACGCGCCAAGCGGACCCTGGCCGTGGCCGTCTACAACCACTACAAGCGGATCAACGCGAGCAACGCCCGGGACTCCGAGGTGGAGCTCGACAAGTCGAACATCCTGCTCATCGGCCCGACGGGCGTGGGCAAGACGCTGCTGGCGCAGACGCTGGCGCGGATGCTCGACGTGCCCTTCACGATCGCCGACGCCACGACGCTCACCGAGGCCGGCTACGTCGGCGAGGACGTCGAGAACATCCTGGTGCGGCTGCTGCAGGCCGGCGAGTTCAACGTCGCCGAGTGCGAGCGGGGCATCGTCTACATCGACGAGATCGACAAGATCGCGCGCAAGTCGGAAAACCCCTCGATCACCCGCGACGTCTCGGGCGAGGGGGTGCAGCAGGCGCTGCTCAAGATCCTGGAGGGCACCGTCGCCTCCGTCCCGCCGCAGGGGGGCCGCAAGCACCCGCAGCAGGAGTACATCCAGATCAACACCAAGGACATCCTGTTCATCTGCGGCGGCGCCTTCGACGGGCTCGAGAAGATCATCGAGACCCGCACCGGCCGGCAGCAGATCGGGTTCTCCCAGGCGTCCCGCAGCGGCCCCGCCTTCGACAAGCAGAACCCGTTCGCCGAGGTGGAACCGGACGACCTGCTCCGCTTCGGGCTCATTCCCGAGCTGGTGGGCCGCCTCCCGGTCACGGTGGCGCTCGAAGCGCTGGACGAGGATGCCCTGATCCGGATCCTCGTGGAGCCCAAGAACGCGCTCACCAAGCAGTACAAGAAGCTCTTCGAGATGGAGAACGTCGGGCTCACCTTCGATCCCGAGGCGCTGCGCGCCGTGGCCCAGAAGGCCCTCAAGCGCGGCACCGGGGCCCGGGGCCTCCGCGCCATCCTCGAGAGCATGATGACCGACATCATGTTCGACCTCCCCGCCCGGGACGACGTGGTCGAGGTGGTCATCACCAAGGAGTGCGTCACCGACGACCAGCAGCCGCTGGTGGTCACCGAGCGCGCCCGCCAGAAGCGCGAAGCCTGACCGGCCGCCGGCCCCCGGGGTCCGGCCCGACGGCCGGCCCCCCGCCTCCGATGTCCAAGTACCCCCTGCACATTCCCGCGGCCAAGGAGAGCACGGCCCCGCTCGCGCTGCTGCCCGTGATCTTCGTGGGCAGCTACCCCGACGCCACGGTCCAGCTCACGCCCCGCCTCCCCGAGATCGCCCTGCTGGGGCGCTCCAACGTGGGCAAGTCGAGCCTCCTCAACGGGCTGTTCGGTCGCAAGCTGGCCAAGGTGAGCAATACCCCGGGCCGCACCGCGCTCATCAACGTGTTCCAGCTTCCCTCGCTCTACCTGCTCGACCTGCCGGGGTACGGCTTTGCGCGGGTGTCGCACGGCGAGCGCGCCCGCTACCGGAAGCTGGTCCGAGGCCTGGTGGAGAAGCGGAAGACCCTGAGCGGCGTCCTCTGGCTGCTCGACATCCGGCACGACCCGAGCGCGGAGGACCGCGAGTACGGTGATCTGATCGCGGAGCAGGGGCTGCCGATGCTGGTGGCGGTGACCAAGGCAGACAAGCTCCCCTTCGCCCAGCGCCGGCGGCGGCTCGCCGCGCTCGGCCGCGCGCTGGCGCTGCCGGACGATCAGGTTCAGCTTACCAGCAGTGAGAGCGGCCTCGGCCTCGACGAGCTGGCGCAGAGCCTGCTCGCGGTGGGCGCCGCCAAGGAGGCGTGATGCGACGGTTCGTGGCGCACGCGGCGATCGGCCTGGCCCTGGCCGGCGGCGCCGTCCCGGCGAGCGGGCAGGACGTCCCCGGCAGCGATCTGCCCCCCCGAGGGTTCGGGGTCCTCAACCAGGACCAGCTGAGCGTGCGCTTCGCCGCCGCCGACCTCGAGGTCCGCTTCCTCCCGCTCGACGAGCGGGTGCTCCGGCTCATCGCCAACGACGGCTATGACGCGCTCCAGGGCCTCCTGGCCGGGCGGCGCCCGGCGATCGATTCCGCGGTGCAGCAGGCAGGCGTGGGCGAGCCGGGCCTGGCGCTGGTCAGCTTCTTCGCCCTCCGCAGCGACGCGCGCTTCGATCCGGAGAACCTGAACCTGGTCTACCACAACCAGCTCTACCGGCCGGTGGGCATGGTGCCGGTGACCGGCAACTTCACCGGCCGGCAGCTGGCGGTGCGCACCCAGGCCTCGGCGATCTACGTGTTCGAGCGGCCGATCCCCGTGCTGGAACCGTTCGACCTGTCCTATGCCGGCACCCAGTCGAGCGTCTGGAACGAGGCGCTGCGGCGGATCGACCGTGCCCGCAGCCAGGTGCTGGCCCGCTGGCAGGCCGTGCAGCGGGATTCCGCCGCGGCCAAGCCGTAAGCCCGCCCGCGCCGGGACCCACCCCGGCGGGACCCCCGCCGATGCACCGGCCGCCACGCCGGCCCGCACGTAGCGGGAGGCGCGTCGTCCCCCCTATCCTCCGGGACCTTCTTCCCGGACCCGCCGCCGGCCCGTGAAAACCCAGACCCGCGATTCGCTCCTGGCCTACCTGCCGGCGGCCACCTGGCTTGCCGGGGGGGTCGCGCTGCTCGCGACGGGCCAG
>JBGAPX010000136.1:0-9033 GCA_044221045.1 Gemmatimonadales bacterium | reverse complement strand
CGCGGCGCGGGGGCCGCCGGCGCCGGCGCGGGGGCCGGATTCGTGGCCGGCCTGGGCTTGGGCTGCGCAGGGGCGGGGGCGGGCGTCGTCCCCGGTGTCGGCGCGGGGGCGGGTGTCTGGGCCGCCGGATCGGCCGGCGCGGGCTGGTCGTTGAGCGCGGTCGTGGATTCTGCCGGGGCCAGCTGGAGGTCGCGCGAGAGGCTGTCGGCCTGGGCCTGCTGCCCGCCGCCCTTCCCGCAGGCCACCAGGGCCATGAGCGCGAGACCGGTGCTGAGTTTCCGTACCATGGTACCTCCCTCTCCAGATGACTTGCCCGGCGCGGCGCGCCGGGGCGACATTGATGAACGATGCTCCACCTTCGGCGACTCCTGCCCGCGGCCCGGCCCTATGGGGCCGTGTTTGCCGCCGGCTTCCTCTGCGTCCTGCTGTCCAACTTCTTCACCACCCTGGCCCCCCGGTTCCTGCAGCAGGGCATTGATGCCCTCGGGGCTGGCGGGACCGCCGCCGAGGTCCGGCGGGCCCTCCTGAGCCTGCTCGGCGTCGCCACCGCGGGGGGCATCGCGCGCTACGGCATGCGCGAGACCCTCAACAGCGTGAGCCGGCGGGTCGAGACCGACCTGCGGGACCGGCTGTACCAGCACCTGCAGCGGCTGTCGGCCGCGTTCTACGACCGCTACGCCACCGGCGACCTGATGGCGCGGACCACCAACGACCTGCTGGCCGTCCGCATGGTCGCCGGGCCGGGCCTCATGTACCTGAGCGACACGATCGTGCGCACCGCCCTGGTGCTGCCGTACATGCTGCACATCAGCCCGCGACTCACGGGCCTGGCCCTGCTGCCTCTGCTGGGCCTCCCGGTGGGGATGGTGGCCTTCGGACAGGCCATCCACCGGCGCAGCCAGCGGATCCAGGCGGCCTTCAGCGACCTCTCCAGCGCGGTGCACGAGAACCTGTCAGGCGCCCGCGTGGTGCGCGCCTACCGCCAGGAGGCGGCGGAGATCGCGCGGTTCAGCACGTTAAACGCGGACTACGCGGGCCGCAATCTCGCCCTGGCCCGGGTGGCCGGGGCCTTCCACCCGATGCTCGCCCTCTTCGGCGGGCTCGGAGCCGTGGTCGTGATCTGGGTGGGGGGCGGGCTGGTGATCCAGGGCACCATGACCGCCGGCGAGTTCGTGGCCTTCGGGGTGTACCTGGTGACCCTGGTCTGGCCGATGATCGCGCTGGGGTGGGTGGTGAACCTGGTGCAGCGGGGCGAGGCCTCGATGGGGCGGATCAACGAGCTCATGGACGCGGTCCCCGCGATCCGCGAGCCGGCCACCCCCCGGGCGCTGCCGCCGGCCTCGGACGCCCGGAGCCTCGCCTTCGAGGGCGTCTCGTTCCGCTACCCCAACGCCCCCGACCGCGGCGACGTCCTCACCGACATCTCCTTCCGCGTCCCCGCCGGCGGGTCCCTGGGCGTCGTGGGCGCCACCGGGTCCGGCAAGAGCACCCTGGCCGAGTTGATCGTCCGGAGCTATGACCCCGACCAGGGCCGCGTCCTGATTGACGGCGTGGACCTCCGCGACCTGCGGTTCGACGACCTGCGGCGGGCGGTCGGCTTCGTGCCGCAGGAGACCTTCCTCTTCAGCGACACGCTGCGGGCGAATGTGCTGCTGGGCGCCCCCGACGACGGGCGGCTCGAACGGGTGGTCCAGACTTCCCAGCTGGTCGAGGCCCTGCCCTCCCTGCCCCGGGGCATCGACACCATGCTCGGGGAGCGCGGCGTGAACCTGTCGGGCGGCCAGCGACAGCGGACGGCCATCGCGCGCGCCCTGGCCCAGGATCCGCCCATCTTCGTGCTGGATGACGCCCTCTCGGCGGTGGACGGCGAGACCGAGCTGCGCATCCTGCGCGGCCTGCGCGACGCCCTGGCGCAGCGCACCCGCGTCATCATCACCCACCGGCTTTCCGCCGTGCGTGACGCGGACTGGATCCTGGTGCTGGACGGCGGCCGGATCGTCGAGCAGGGCGTGCACGAGGACCTCATGGCCCGGCAGGGGCGCTACTGGGAACTGCTGCAGCGTCAGGAGGTCGAGGCCGAGCTGGAGGAGCAGGCGCCGCACGCCTGAGGCGCCGCGGCGCGCCCGCGCGCTACAGCCCCCACCACCAGGGAATCACGATCACCGTCGTGAGCACCGTGCTGACCGTGAGCGGCAACCCCACCCGCACATAATCGAAAAAGCGATAGCCCCCCGGCCCGTAGACCATGGTGTTGGTCTGGTAGCCGATGGGGGTGAGGAAGCTGTTGGAGGCCGCGACGGCCACCGCGATCGCGAAGGGCCGCGGATCCACGCCGAGCTGCTGCGCGCTCGCGAAGGCGATCGGGAAGAGCAGCGCCGCCGCGGCGTTGTTGGTGATGAGCTCGGTCGTCACCACGGTCGCGAGGACCAGCCCGAACAGCGCCCCGTGCACGCCGCTGCCGCCCGACAGGTCGAGCACCAGCCGGGCTGCGACGGCCGCCAGCCCGGACTTTTCCATTGCCGCGCCGAGGGCGAAGGACGCCGCGATCACGATGATCGTGTCCAGCTCGATGGCGTTGCGCGCCTCGGTCGCGGTCAGGACCCCGAAGGCCACCAGCGCCACCACGCCCACCAGCGAGGCCTGCAGGATGGGCAGGAACCCCGCCCCGGCCACCCCCACGATCAGCAGCCCGATGATCCCGACGATCCACGCCTTGCGGCTCACCGCCGGCGGGGTGCCGTCCATCGCGGCCACCATCAGGAAGTCGTTACGGTCGCGCCAGCGGTCGCGGAAGCCAGGGTCGGCCAGCACCAGCAGGGTGTCGCCCAGGCGCAGCTTGACCTCGCCAAGCTTGGCCGCAACGGCCTGACCGGAGCGGTGGATGGCCACTACCGCCGCCTGGTAGGTCCGCCGGAACTCCACCTCCTTGAGCGTCTTCCCGACGAGCGGCGAGTTGGCGCCGACGACGGCCTGGAAGAAGCCGTGCCGCGCCGAGTCGAAGTGCATCATGTGCTGCGCCTCGGCCGAGACCAGGCCGCGGCGGCTCTGCAGGTCCACCACGTGGTCGGCCCGGCCCACGAAGTTGAGCCGGTCCCCGCCCCGGAGCACCTGGTTGGGCGCCACCGGGGCGATCTGCTCGCCGCCGCGTTCGATCTCGGCCAGGAACACGCCCTGCAGGTTCCGCAGGCCGCCGGCCTCCACCTCGACCCCCTCGAGCGGCCCGCCGGGCACCACCGTCATGGTCACCGCGAACTCCCGGACGCTCTCCTCGAGCTGGCCCCGGGTGGGGAGGCGATCGGGCTGCAGCCAGGGCACGGTGATGATCATGGTCATGAGGCCCACGATCGCCACCGGCAGGCCGACCGGCGTGATCTCGAAGAGGCCGAGGGGCGCGCCGCCCGCCTGGTGGAGCAACCCGGAGACGACGAGGTTCGTGGAGGTCCCGATGGTGGTGATCACCCCGCCCAGCACCACCGCGAACGACATCGGCATGAGGTAGCGCGAGGCCGACTCGCGCACCCGGTCCGCCCAGCGGAGGATCTGGGGGATCATCATGGCGACGATCGGGGTGTTGTTGAGGAAGGCCGAGGCCGCCGCCGAGGGAACCAGCAGCTTGGTCATGGCCCAGCGGCCGCCATGGCCCCGGCCGAGCAGGCGTTCGAGGACCGGCTGCAGCAGGCCCGTCTTCTCCGCCGCGCGGGCCAGGATGTACAGCGCGGCGACGGTCATCGGCGCGGGGTTGCCGAAGCCCGCAAAGGCCTGCTCGGGGGTGATGACGCCCGCGAGGAGGAGGGCGATGGCGGCGGCGAGCATCACATTGGCCGGGGCCATGAGGTCCTTCACCAACAGGACCAGCGTGAGCAGCGTGACCGCGAGCGTGAACCAGGCGTGCCAAGTCATCGGTTTGTCCGGTCGACCCTATGGGTTTGATAGACTAGGCCCGCGCAGGGGCCATGGCCTTCCCCGCCCTGCCCGTCCTACAGTCGCTCCAGCAGTCCCGCCGGAGTGAGGCCCTGCAGGAACCCGGCGAGCCGGGTGAACTGGCCGGTGATGAGGAGCACGCCGACCAGGATCAGCAGCAGGCCGCTGACCCGCATCACCCACGGCAGGTAGGGCCGGAACTTCTGGAACCAGGCCAGGAAGCGGTCCACCGCCCAGGCTGCCAGGAGGAACGGCACCGCCAGCCCCGCCGAATAGGCGCCGAGGAGCAGCATCCCGCGCCCGAAGGTGTCCGCCGCCGAGGCCAGCCCGAGGATCCCGCCGAGGATGGGCCCGATGCACGGCGTCCACCCGGCCGCGAAGGCCATGCCCACCAGGACCGACCCGAGGAATCCGAGGGGCTTGTCCTGCAGGTGGACCCGCTTGTCCTGCAGCAGGCGATCGGACTTGATGACCCCGAGGCAGACCAGCCCGAACAGGATGATCAGCACCCCGCCGAGGCGCTGCAGCCACACCTTGTGGAAGGCGAGGGTCCGGCCGAGGGCGCTCGCGGTGGCCCCGAGCAGCAGGAAGACGAGGGTGAAACCGAGCACGAAGAGCAGCGCGTGCGTGAACGCCACCCGGCGGCGGGCGCTCATCTCGTCCAGCGAGAGTCCGGTCAGGAAGCCGATGTACGAAGGGACCAGCGGCAGCACGCACGGGCTGAGGAAACTCAGGATCCCGGCGCTGAAGGCCACCAGCAGCGAGAAGTCAGCCAAACGCCCTCCGTTGACACTCCCGGCAGGTGCCGTACAGCTCGAGGCGATGACGCTCCGCCTTGAAGCCGTGCTCGTCAGCGATGATGGGCAGCATCCGCTCCAGGCGCTCGTGCTGGAATTCCTGCACCCGGCCGCACCGCAGGCAGATCAGGTGGTGGTGGCTGGGTTGCGGGGGGTTGGGCTCGAACCGCCGGTAACCCTGCCCGAAGTCGTGCGCCCGCACCAGGCCGCTCTCGACCAGCAGCTCCAGCGTGCGGTAGATCGTGGCCAGGCCCACGGAGGCGCCGGCCGCCTGCAGCTGCCGCCGGATCTGTTCCACCGAGAGGTGTTCGTCGGAGAGCAGTACCACCCGGGCGATCTGCTGCCGGGGCCGGGTGACCGGCTGGCCGTGGTCCTTGAGGTGGCGCCGGAACCGCTCGAGGAGGACCTCCCCCTCAGCCCGGCTGAGCCGCGCCATCCAGCACCGGGAACCATTCCGCGACCGGGATCGGCCGCGGGTCCTCGTCCTCCAGCCGCCGGCGGACGCCGGCGAGCAGGTCGCCGAGGGTCTCGACCGGACCGCTCCCGACCTCCTCGAGGTACGCCTCGAACTTGCCCCGCTCCTTGCCCTTGAGGGTGTGCATGAAGCGCGCGGTGTAGATCCGGCGCCGCTCCTGCGCGGGCCCGTCCACCCGGGAGATCATCGCCGTGCCCCACTCGCGACCCTCGCGCCGGAGGGTACGGAACTGCCACACGCCGTCGACCTCCGCCACCGGGATCTCGGTGGCGACCTGCCCGGCGAGCCGGGCCCATCCCGATCCGGGCTGGTTGAGAATCACGCGCTGGTGCCTTTCTCGACGTAGAAGCGCAGGACGTGCATGAAGTCCTGCGCGTTGGTGACGACGCCGTACGCCTGATGGGTGCCGCGGTCCTTGAGCTTGTGCACCACGAACTCGGTCTGGTCCACGCAGATGGTCATCAGCGGCGTGGGCACGCCGTCGTAGAGGGTATGGTAGGCGGGGAGCATGTTCCCCACGGCGATCGCGTGCAACGCACTCGCGATCAGGATGGCCCCCGTGGCCCGGACGGTCTGCTCGCGCATCGCGTCCTGCGCAGCGAGGGCGTCGGAGTGGATGCCCGGCAGCGGGCCATCGTCCCGGATGGAGCCCGCCAGCACGTAGGGAATCTTCCGGGTCACCAGCGCATGCATGATGCCGCTGTGGATGAGCCCCGACGCCACCGCGGCCTCGATCGACCCCAGCGCACGCACCTGGTTGATGGCGCGCATGTGCAGGCCGTGCCCGCCGTCGGTGGGCTGGCCGGTGTTGGTCATGCCAAGCGTGGTGCCGAAGATGGCCGCCTCGATGTCGTGCACCGCCACGGCATTCCCGGCGAGCATGGCGTGCACGTACCCCTGCTGGATGAACCACTCGAAGTCGTGCCGGGCCCGGGCGTGCACCAGGGCCGGCCCCGCCACCCAGATCAGGAACCCGCCCCGCCGCTTCTCCTCGATCAGCCGGGCCGCGAGTTCTTCGTAGTTGACCGGCCGCTCGCGGCTCACCTCGCTCGACATGAAGCGGAATTCGTTGGCGCTGTGCGCCCCGCGGAGGAAGCCGGCGGTGTGGACGTAGATACCCTCGCTGCCGTCTTCCGCCAGGCCCATCGCCACCCGCTCGCCGCGGCGCAGCCGGCGCGGCTCGATCACCTCGAGGTGGTCGGGTCGCTCCACGATGGCGCAGTCCATCCGGGGGCGGGTGGGCAGGTGCCAGCGCCCGCCCGCCCGCACGTAGGTGGGCAGGTTGGAGGTCGAGAAGAACCCCTCGGGAAGCACGCCGTCGGCCGGCACCGGCTCGAAGCGGGCCTCCGGGGCGCGGGCCAGTCCGGGGGCCGTAAAGTCCGGCGCGGAATACTCTTGCGGCATCATAGGGTGCCGCAATCTAAGGGATGGCCGGAGGGTGATTCAAGGCAAGGCGCCGTGGGGGATTTCCCCCACCCTTGGTGGATATGGCCCACTCGCCCCGACCCGCGACGCGCCGGCTTCCAGGCTACCGCGGGCGAGGCCCGGGCCGTGGCGTCGGCACGGGACCTGCCTTGGCCCGTCGGCGAGCGCTTCGCGCTGCGTGATTTCACCCACCCCATCGGGAGTCGTGATGCGAGTTGTCTTGTCCGTTGCCCTGCTCGTCCTCGCCGCCGCGCCGGTCGCGGCCCAGGTCCCGGCCGGCCGGGATTCCACGGCCCGCGACACCGCGCGGGTCCTCCCGGAGCTCACGGTCACGGTCACCCGCGCCCCGGAGACGGTGAGCCGGGTGCCGGCGGCCGTCAGCGTGGTGGACCGGCGGGACCTCAAGGGCGCGCAGGCGAACCTCGGCCTGGACGAGTCGCTCAACAATCTCCCGGGGGTGTACGTCGCCAACCGGTACAACTTCAACCTCGACCAGCGGCTGGTGATCCGCGGCTTCGGCACCCGGTCCAACTTCGGGCTCCGCGGAATCAAGGTGATGCTGGACGGGATTCCCCAGACGCTCCCCGACGGCCAGAGCCAGCTGACCAACGTGGACTTCGCGAACCTCGGCCGGGTCGAGGTGCTGCGCGGCGCCTCCAGCTCCCTCTACGGCAACGCCTCGGGCGGGGTCGTCTCCCTGACGACCGAGCCGGCGGGGCCGGGCCCCTTCTCGCAGTCGATCCGGGCCGAGGGCGGCTCGTTCGGCCTGTTCCGGATCCAGAGCCGCACCACGGCGCGGCGCGGGCCGGCCAGCGGCACGCTCTCGCTCTCGCGCACCACCTCCGACGGCAGCCGGCAGTGGAGCCGGAGCGAGTTCACCCAGCTCAACCTGGGCGGCGACTACCTGCTCGGCGACGCCACCACCATCGGGCTGCGCTTCGGCTACACCGACGCCCCGATCGCGCGGAACCCGGGGGCCCTGACGGCCGCCGAGTTCCTCGCCAACCCCGATTCGGCCTCGGCCAACAGCATCCGGCGCCGCGCCGACAAGGACCTCTGGCAGGGACAGCTCGCGGTCACGGCGCGGCACTTCACCTCGCGGGGTGAGTGGAGCGTCGCGATCTTCGGGGTGCGCCGCGACCTCGAGAATGCGCTCGGCTCGCCGCCACCCCAGGGCCCCGGCCCCAACGTGGGCATCTACAACGAGATCGGGCGCAAGGCCGGGGGCGTGCGCCTGGCCACCGACCAGCGCCTCGGTGGTTCCGACCGTGGGGTCCGGGTGGTGGCGGGCCTCGACGTGCAGACCATGCGTGACGACCGCCGCGGCTGGCGCTCCGTGGACGGCAAGCCCGACACCCTGATCCAGAGCCAGCTCGAGAAGGTGACGGAGGTGGGCCCCTTCCTCCAGCTGCACTGGTCGCCGTCGGCCGACGTCGCCCTGAGCGGCGGCCTGCGCTACGACGCGGTGCGCTTCGACGTGGCCGACAAGCACCTGCTCGACGGCGTGGACGGCACCGGCGACCGCACCATGTCGGCGGCGTCGGGCAATGTCGGCGCCACGTGGCTGCGCTACCAGGCCTTCAGCCCCTACGTGACCGTCTCCACCAGCTTCGAGACGCCCACGACCACCGAGCTCGCCAACCAGCCCAACTCGACCAGCGGCTTCAACACCACCATCGACCCCTCCCGCTCGGTGAACTACGAGGTAGGCGCCCGTGGCGTCGCGGGTCGCTTCACCTATTCCGTGGCAGGGTTCGTGGGGCGGGTCCGGGATGCGATCGTGCAGTTCAGCGAGGTGAGTGGCCGGGGCTACTTCACCAACGCGGGGCGGCTCAAGAACGACGGCATCGAGCTCGGCGTGAGCGCGCGCGTGGCGGAACCGCTGCGGGTCTTCGGCAACTGGACCTACGCCAACTACCGTTACGACCGGTACCGGGTCGTCACCGGGGCCACGGTCGACACCCTGGACGGGAAGCGGCTGCCCGGCGTGCCCAAGGCCTTCATCCGCCTGGGCCTGCGGGCCGGGCCGGTGCGGGGCTTCGCGCTGGACCTGGACCACACGATGTCCTCCTCGATCTTCGCCGACGACAAGAATACGATCTACGTCTCCGGCTGGGGCGCCAAGCCGAAGAGCGGGAATATCCCGGGCATCGGCAGCGGCGTGACCAACGTCCGCCTGAGCTGGGAAGGCACCACGGGAGGCGCGTGGATCCGTCCCTTCATCGGCATCAACAACCTGGGCGACCGCGAGTACGTGAGCGCCCTGACGATCAACGGGGCCTTCGGGCGCGTCTTCGAGCCCGCGCCGGGTCGCAACTACTACATCGGCGGCGAGATCGGCTGGGCCGCCCGCTAGGGCGCCGGCCGGCGGGACGGCGGGGGTGCCTGACGGCTGCCGGGGGAGCTGACCTCCCC
>JBGAPX010000135.1:0-9116 GCA_044221045.1 Gemmatimonadales bacterium | reverse complement strand
AGGCGCTCGACCGGTTCGATCCCGCGCTGTCGCTCGGGCCCTGGCTGGCCCGCATCGCCGTCAATGCCGCGCGGGACCTGGCCCGTCGCCGCCGGGTCCGGGCCACGGAGGCGGTGCCGCCCGACCGCGCCGATGCCGGCCCGCTGCCGGACCAGGCCGCCGAGGCGCGGGTCCGCCGGGGTCGGCTGGCCGCAGCCCTGGCGGACCTGCCGGAGCGGCAGCGGCTGGTGGTGGTGCTGTTCGAAGTCGAGGGATACGCCCACGGCGAAATTGCGGGCCTGTTCGGGATCCCCGAGGGCACGGTGCGGTCGGAGCTGTTCCACGCCAAGCGGAAGCTCCGCGCGGCGCTGGACGGCCTGCGAGAGGAGTAGTCCATGGAGCCATCGCCTTTCCATCTGGAGCGCGACCCCGCCCTCGATCGCGGCCTGCGCGACCTGCTCGACGGCGCCGACGAGGCGTCGTTCGTGGCGCGCGTCGCCGCCGGCCTCCCGCCCAGGTCCTCGCTCCTGCATGTCCTGGCCGGGTGGGCCCGGCCGGGCATCGCCGCTGCCCTCATCCTCGCCACGGCGCTCGGGGCATGGCTCACGGTGCGGGCCGAGGCCCGCGCCGACGGCAGCGCACTGGCCGAAGTAGGCGCCTCCGGCCGGCCGCAGGACAGCGACGCCCTGATGGGTGTCGCCCTGGGCGGGGGGCGCTGAGCGTGTCCGCGCTGCGCGGTGACACATGGAAAGCCGTGGTGCTGCTCCTGCTGGCGGCGCTGGCCGGTGCGGCGGTGGGGAGCGTGGTCACCAGCCGGATGCACGGCCAGCACCGCGATGGCGCGCATGGCCACCGCGGCAGCGACTGGTACGTGGACCTGCTCGACCGGGAACTCCAGCTCACGCCGGGACAGCGCGACAGCGTGCGGCAGGTGCTGGCGCATCACCGCGGCGCGATGGACTCGCTCTGGGCCGACGTCGGCGTCCGCATGGACGCGATGCGGCAGGCCATCCGGGCCGACGTCCGGACCGTGCTGACCCCGGCGCAGCAAGAACGCTACGCCGCGCTGACCGCCCGGCTGGACGCCGAGCGGCGCGATTCGACCTCAAGGGATTCGATCAGACGATGACGATGACCATGCCCCCGCGCGCCTGGCCCGCGGCCCCGCTGCTGCTGGCCATCCTCGGGGCGGGCCCCGTGGCCGCGCAGGCCCCGACCGTGACGCTCGAGGAGGCGGTGCGCCGGGCCCAGCAGGCGCAACCGGCCGTGGTGCAGGCGCGCGGCAGTCTCCGCAACGCCGACGCCCAGGTTCGCTCCTCCACGGGGGCCTTCCTGCCGAGCCTGAACGCCAGCTCCTCGGGGACGCGGAGCTACAATGAGACCCAGCGCGTGGGGCCGACCGGCGAGCTGGAGAGCGGCGGCAGCACCACCAACAGCGTCAACTTCGGGCTGTCGAGCAGCGTGGACCTGTTCACCGGCTTCCGCCGGGGGGCGGACCGGCGCTCGGCGCGTGCCACCCAGGACGCCGCCGAGGCGGGGGTGACCAATGCGGAGTTCCAGGCCGGGTTGACCGCCACGCAGCAGTTCTTCGACGCCCTGGCGGCGCAGCAGCTGGTGCGGGTGCGCGAGGCGGGAGTGCGCCGGGCGGAGGAGCAGCTCAACCTCTCCGTCGCCAAGCTCCGTGTGGGGTCCGCCACCCGCTCCGACTCGCTCCGGTCGGTGGTGAACCTCGGCAACGCGCGGCTGGCGCTGGTCTCCGCCGGCAGCGACGTGGCCCGGACCCAGGCGGCGCTGGCGCGCACGATCGGCCTCGATGGGCGGGTGGCCGCGGCCGACGACTCCGCCTTCTACGCCCCGACGACGGCGATCGACACCACGGCGCTCAACCGCGAGGCGCTGGCCCGCTCACCGCGGGTGCAGGCCGCCGAGGCCAGCGCGCGGGCGGCGGACGCGTCGGTGAAGGCGGCGCGGTCGCAGTACTTCCCGACCCTGGCCCTGTCCGGCTCGGCCGGGTGGAGCGGGAACAACAACAGCGACTACCGGCTCTTCGCCAACCGGCAGCTGCAGCTCGGCCTCTCGTGGCCGATCTTCAACCGGTTCCAGCGGGAGCAGACCATCGTGACCCGGCTGTCCGCCCTGGACGCGGCCGAGGCCAGTGCCCAGGACGCGCGGCGCGAGGTGCAGGCCTCGCTGACCACGCAGTACGCCGCGCTCGACGCGGCGCGGGTCCGGATGGAGATCGCCCAGAGCAGCCTCGAGGCCGCCACCGAAGACCTCCGGGTCGTGAGCGAACGCTACCGGGTCGGGGCCGCGACGATCCTCGACGTGCTCAACTCGCAGGAAGCGCTGGCGCAGGCGGATGTGGACGTGGTGACCGCGCGGTTTGACTACCTCAAGGCCCGAGCCCAGATCGAGGCCCTCATCGGACGGCGGCTATGAGCACCCTGACGGATACCGCGGAACGGATGGCCCAGCTGCCCGGCGACGTCCCGCGCGATGCGGTGATCGTCACCCGGAACCTCCAGCGCCAGTACGACATGGGGGGCGAGATCGTGCGCGCCCTCCGGGGCGTGGACCTGACCATCCGCCGCAACGAGTACGTGGCGGTGATGGGCCCCTCGGGCTCGGGCAAGTCCACCTTGATGAACCTCATCGGCTGCCTCGACACGCCGAGCGAGGGCGAGTACTGGCTCAATGGCTACCGGGTCTCCGAACTGGGAGATGACGCCCTGGCGCGCATCCGCAACAAGGAGATCGGCTTCGTCTTCCAGACCTTCAACCTGCTCCCCCGCGCCGACGCGCTGCACAACGTGGAGCTGCCCCTGGTCTACGCCGGGGTGGCCACCCGGGAGCGGCGCGAGCGCGCGGCCGAGGCGCTGCGGCGGGTGGGGCTCGAGTCGCGGATGAGCCACCGCCCCAACGAACTCTCGGGCGGCCAGCGGCAGCGCGTGGCCATCGCCCGGGCGCTGGTCAACCGGCCCAGCATCCTGCTGGCCGACGAGCCCACCGGCAACCTCGACTCGTCGACCAGCGCCGAGATCATGGCGTTGTTCCGCGAGCTGCACACCGAATCGCAGACCATCGTGCTGGTCACCCACGAACACGACATCGCCGCGCACGCCGAGCGGCAGGTCCACCTGCACGACGGCAAGGTCGCGCAGGACTTCCAGACGCCCAGGAACTGACGCCGCCATGCGCACGACGCTCTTCGTTGTCGTCTCCGCCCTCGCCCTCGCCGGCTGCAGCGAACCCGAGGCCGCCCCACTGCCCGTCTACCAGGCGGTGGCGGTGGAGCGGCGGGACATCGTGGTCTCCGCCCGCGCCAACGGCACCATCCAGCCCGACACCACCGTCGAGGTGAAGTCCAAGGCCTCCGGCGAGATCCTCAAGCTCAACGTCGAGACGGGGAGCACGGTGAGCCGGGGCGACCTGCTGATCCAGGTGGACCCGCGGACCGCCAAGAACAGCTTCGCCCAGGCGGAGGCGGACCTCGACGTGGCCAAGGCCAAGCTGGCCAACGCCACGGCCCAGAAGAACCGCTCCGACGCGCTGTTCGAGTCCAAGGCACTGACCGAGCAGGAGCACGAGCAGGCGGTGCTCGACTTCGCCAACGCCCGCTCGGAGGTGGTGCGGGCCGAGGTGGCGCTTGAGAACGCCCGCATCAGGCTGGAGGACACTGACGTCCGGGCGCCGATCGGCGGCACGATCATCGAGAAGAGCGTGGAGCGCGGGCAGGTGATCTCCTCGCCCACCAGCGACGTGGGCGGCGGCACGGTGCTGCTCCGCATGGCGGACCTCAACCTGGTGCAGGTGCGCACCCTGGTCGACGAGACCGACATCGGGAAGATCCAGCAGGGGCTCCGGGCCACGGTCACGGTGGACGCGTACCCCAACCGGCCGTTCGAGGGCACCGTGCTCAAGATCGAGCCGCTGGCCGTCACCCAGCAGAACGTGACCATGTTCCCGGTCCTGGTCCGGATCCAGAACCGCGAGGGGCTGCTCAAGCCGGGCATGAACGCCGACGTCGAGATCCACGTGGGCCGCCGCGACGGCGTGCTCGCCGTGCCCAACGCGGCCCTGCGCACCCAGCGGGATGTCTCAAGCGCGGCGGAGGTCCTGGGGCTGACCGCGGCGGAAGTCGCCGAGCAGCTGGCCCGGGCCAGCCGCGCGCCCGGGGACAGCGCCACGGTGCGGCCCGCGGCCGCCGGCGCCAAGCCGGCCGGCAACACCATGACGCTGCAGAACGGGCAGACCATCACCCTGCCCGAGGGCGTGACCGAGGAGCAGGTCCGCAACGCCATGAAGAAGCGCTTCTCCGGCGAGGCCACCACCCCGGCCGAAAAGGCGCTGCTGCAGAAGGTCTTCTCGGGCATGGGCGGCGGCGGCGCGCGGCGCCCCCAGGCCGACACCCGGTTCGGCGGCAAGTACATCGTGTTCGTGCGGCGGGAGGGCAAGCCGGTCGCCACCAACATCGCGACGGGGCTCACCGACCTGGACTGGAGCGAGGTGGCGAGCGGCCTCGGCGAGACGGACTCGGTGCTGATCCTGCCGAGCGCCGGGCTCATCGAGTCGCAGAAGGAATTCAACGAGCGGATGACGCGGATGACGGGCGGGGGCGGCATCCCCGGACTCGCCAACCCGTCCACCAGCACCGGCTCCAAGGCACCGGCGGCCACCACCACGAGGCCCTGACCATGAACCTGCTCGAGATCATCCGGGTGGCGCTGGGTTCCATCCGGGTGAACGTGCTCCGGTCCATCCTGACCGCGCTCGGCATCATCATCGGCGTGGCCGCCGTGATCACCATGGTGGCCCTCGGCGCCGGGGCCCAGAAGGCGGTGGAGGAGCAGATCGCCGCCATCGGCGCCAACGTGCTGCAGGTCTACCCCAACTGGGGTCGGATGGGCGGCGTGGCCAGCGCCACCCGCGTGAGCCTGACCACCGATGACGCCACCGCCCTCGCGAAGGACGCCACCCAGCTCAAGGCCGTGGTGCCCGAGCTCAGCAACAACCTGCAGGTGAAGTACCTCAACACCAACATCAACACTTCGATCACCGGCGTGACGTCCAACTTCATGCCGGTCAAGCGCTACAAGCTGGCCCACGGGCGGATCTTCAGCGAGGGGGACGACGAGGCGCGCGAGCGCTACGCCGTGCTCGGGAGCGAGATCCCCGTGATGCTCAACGCCAACCCCGCCGCGCTGATCCACCAGACCATCCAGATCCGCGGGATCAGCTTCGAGATCATCGGCGTGCTGCAGCCGAAGGGCGCCAGCAACTCGTGGCAGAACCCCGACGAGATCATCTTCATCCCGCTCAACACCGCCCGCTACCGCGTCTTCGGCAATGACCGGCTGCGCGCCATCAGCGTCGAGGTGAAGGACAGCGTGCCGATCGAGATCGGCATGGTCGACATCGAGCGGGTCATGCGCCGGGAGCACAAGATCCGGCCCGGGCAGGAGAACGACTTCATGATCCGGGGATCGCAGGAGATCCTCGCCACCCAGGCGGCGACCACCGAGATCTTCACCACGCTGCTCGCGAGCATCGCGGCGGTCTCCCTGGTGGTGGGTGGCATCGGGATCATGAACATCATGCTGGTGTCGGTCACCGAGCGGACCCGCGAGATCGGCGTGCGCAAGGCCCTGGGCGCGACCCGCCTCAACATCATGTTCCAGTTCCTGATCGAGGCGCTGGTCCTCTGCCTGGTCGGCGGCGTGCTGGGCATCGGCCTCGGCTGGTGGGTCACCGACACCCTGGCCGCCAACAACGGCTGGAACACCCTGATCTCGAGCCAGAGCATCGCGGTCGCGTTCGGGACCAGCGCCGCCATCGGCCTGGTCTTCGGGATCTGGCCCGCCAGCCGCGCGGCCCGGCTCGACCCGATCATCGCCCTGCGGTACGAGTAGCTTCCGGACGCCCCGCGCCCCCCTCCCCTCGGAGGGGGGCCGTGGTTCGCCCGCCCCCTTCGCGGACGGAATTCGCCACGCATGCTGACGCTCATGTGCCTCGCCGCCCTGCAGGCCGCCCCCCAGGACACCGGGACGGTGCGGTTCGCCGTGGACCTGCCGCGCCGCGAGGCAATGGTCACGATCGACGGGGTCCTCGACGAGCCGGTCTGGCGCGAAGCCGCCCGCCTCGACGGCTTCCACCAGTACCAGCCGGTGGATGGGCGCCCCGCGGAGGAGCGGACCGAGGTGCTGGTCTGGTACGCCCCCGGCGCGATCCACTTCGGCATCATTGCCCACGACCGCCAGCCGCAGGGGATCCGCGCCACGGTGGCGGACCGCGACAACCTCGATGCCGACGACCGGGTCACGATCTACCTGGACACCTTCAATGACCGGCGCCGCGCCTTCTTCTTCACGGTGAACCCGCTCGGGCTGCAGGAGGACGGGGTGCGCAGCGAGGGCGGCTTCACGGCCGGGTCCCTCTCCGGCGGGACCACCGACAAGAACCCCGACTACCTCTGGCAGTCCCGCGGCGTGGTCACCGACTCAGGCTACGTGGTGGAGGTCCGGATTCCCTTCAAGAGCCTGCGCTATCCCGGCGCCGGCGCGCAGTCGTGGGGACTCAACGTGCAGCGCCGGGTGCAGCGCACCGGCTACGACGACACCTGGACCGATGTCCGGCGCGCCAACGCGAGCTTCCTGCTGCAGGCGGGCACCGCCACCGGCCTGCACGACCTGCAGCGCGGCCTGAGCGCCGAGGTGCAGCCGTTCGTCACCGCGCAGGCCAACGGCCTCCGCGGCGCCTCGGGCTTCACCCGCGAGGACCTGGACCCGAGCGCCGGCGTCAACCTGCGCCTCGGCGTCAGCAGCAACCTGTCGATCGACGCCACGTACAATCCCGACTTCAGCCAGGTCGAGTCCGACGCGAGCCTGGTGACGGTCAACGAGCGCTTCGCGCTCTTCTTCTCCGAGAAGCGCCCCTTCTTCCTGGAGGGGATCGAGCTCTTCGCCACCCCCAACCAGCTGGTCTACACCCGCCAGATCGTGAACCCGCTGGTGGGCGGCAAGGTCACCACCAAGGTGGGCCGCACCAACCTGGCCCACCTCTCGGCGATCGACGAACAGCCGGGGCACAATGCCCTGTTCACCGTGACCCGCCTGCGCCGCGACATCGGCGCCAACTCCACCGGTGGCCTCACCCTGACCACCCGGGATCAGGACGGGGCCTTCAACCGGCTGGCCGCCAGCGACGTCCGGGTGGTCTTCGGCAAGCTGTATTACGTGGCCGGCCAGGTCGGTGCCTCCTGGACCCGGGACACGCGCGGTGGTAACGCGCGCACCAGCCCCATCTGGGAGGCCGAGTTCGACCGGACCGGCCGCAGCTGGGGCTTCAATTACAAGCTGACGGGCATCGGGCAGGACTTCTCGGCCCAGGCCGGATTCGTGCCCCGCAATGACATCATCACCGTCCGGGCGTTCAATCGCTTCTCGTTCTACGGCGCCCGGGGAGCCGCCCTCGAGCAGTTCACCGTCTTCTTCGGCCCCACCCGGCTCTGGCGCTACGACCGGTTCCCGGGCGACGCGCTGGAGGGCTCGGAGAGCGGGGACGCGAACCTGACCTTCCGCGGCGGCTGGAGGGCCTCGGCCCACGCCGAGCACAACTTCACCGACTTCATCGCCGGCGATTACCTCGGGTACGAGACCGGCGCGCCCGGCACCCCCTACGACCCGCTTGAGGGAGTGACCGACGGCTTCTCCTTTTCCGGCAGCCTCACCACCCCGACCTACCAGGCCCTCAACGCCACGGCCAAGCTGACCCGTGGCCGCGGCCCCATCTTCCCGGAGGCCTCACGGGGGTACGAGACCCGCTTCACCTCGAGCCTGTCGCTCCGCCCGACCGGCTCCATCCGGCTCACGGCCTCGAATACCTGGTCTCGCATCACCCGGGACCGCGACGGCTCGGAGTTCGCGCGCACGATCATCCCGCGGCTCAAGCTGGAGCTGCAGGCCAACCGGGCGCTGTTCTTCCGGGTGGTGGCGGAGTACGTGGCGGAGCGGCGGGCGGCGCTGGAGGACGCGCGGACCGGGGCGCCCCTGTTCGTGAACGGGAGCCTGTCGACGTCGCGGGAATCGAACCGGATGCGGATGGACTGGCTGGCGTCGTTCGAGCCGACGCCGGGGACGGTGGCCTTCTTCGGGTACGGCACCTCGCTGGATGACCGCTCGGCGTTCGCCTTCCAGGACCTGACCCGGAGCAGCGACGGCTTCTTCGTGAAGCTGGCCTACCAGTTCCGCTACTGAGGCCGGCTCAGGCCTGGTCGGCCCAGACGTCGGCGGCGCCGTCATCGCCGTAATGCACGTGCAGCACCCACGGCTGGCAGCAGACGGGACAGTCCTCCACGTACTCCTGGGCCGGCCCGCTCCCCGGGTCGAGGCCGATGGTGCTCACCTCGCCGCAGTAGGGACAGGTCACCTCCGCCTCGAGGTCGGCCACTCCGTCCCCGAGCGGGAAGTCCTCGTCGAGCGGATCGGGCAGGTCGACCATCGGCTCAGCGGTTCAGGCGCCAGAGGGTGAGGTTCAGGTAGCCGGCGAAGGTGACCCACAGCAGGTACGGCACGAACAGCCAGCCCGCCAGCGGGCGCACCCGCCAGAAGGCCACCAGCGTGGCCAGGATGACCACCCAGAACAGCAGCAGCTCGTAGAACGCCAGGTCCATCCGGTGCCAGTGGAAGAACAGCCACGACCACAGCACGTTGAGCGCGAGCTGCGCCCCGAACAGCCCCAGCGCGGGCACCACCCCCGGCTCCCCGCGGCGCAGCCAGACCAGCCACGCGGCCACGCCCATCATCAGGAAGAGTACGGTCCACACCGGCGCGAACACCGCGTTGGGGGGATTCCATGAGGGCTTGTTCACGTGCTCGTACCACGCCCCGGGCGCGGCCAGGCCACCGATCGTGGCGGCGAGGAACGAGAGGAGGATCCAGCCAGCCAGTGCAAGCATGCGTGTCATACCCCCGTCGACGCCGATGTTCCCCGCGCCTTGCCCCCGTCCCCGCGGACTGCGACCTTATCCCCGCCAGTCCACTTCCCGGGGATCCCCATGCAGCACAGCCGCATTCTCGGCACCGGCTTCGCCGTGCCGGACCGCGTCGTCACCAACGCGGACCTGTCGGGACTCATGGATA
>JBGAPX010000134.1:0-10297 GCA_044221045.1 Gemmatimonadales bacterium | reverse complement strand
CCCGGTCGGCCCGGGCGGCGAGCTGCCGGTTGTGCGTCACCACGACCAGGGCGGTCTCGAAGTCCCGGGCCAGCGTTGCCAGCAGGGCGTGCAGGCGCTCCGCCTGGGCCAGGTCGAGGTTGCCCGACGGTTCGTCGGCGAGCACCACCCGCGGATCGTTGGCGAGCGCCCGCGCCACGGCCACCCGCTGCTGCTCCCCGCCCGAGAGCATGTGGGGCCGGTGCAGCAGGCGCCCGGAGAGGCCGACCGAACCCAGCAGCGCCTCTGCCCGCGCCCGCGCGGCGGCCTCCGTGACCCCGGCGATGCGCTGCGGGACCATGACGTTCTCCACTGCCGTGAAGTCCCGCAGCAGGTGGTGGAACTGGAACACGAACCCGAGGCGCCGGTTCCGCAGGCGCTCGAGGGTGGTTTCGTCCGCGGTGGCGAAGTCCACGCCATCGAGCTGGATGCTGCCGGCGGTGGGTCGGTCGAGGGCCCCCAGCAGCTGCAGCAGGGTGCTCTTCCCCGCCCCGCTCGCTCCCACGATGGCGATGAACTCGCCCGGGGCGACGTCGAGGTCGACGCCGGACAGGATCTCGAGCGGGCGACCGTCGCCGCCGGTGTACACCCGGCGCACGCCGCGGGCGGAGAGGACGGCGGTCATTCGTGCCGGATCGCGTCGACGGGCTCGAGCCGGGCCGCGCCCCGGGAGGGCGGCAGGGTGGCCACGATCGCCAGCACCAGGCTGGCCACCACGATCAGCGCCACGTCGAGGGCCTCCACGTGCACCGGAATGTGGTCCTCGAAGTAGACCGACGGGTCGATCCGGATCAGGTTGCCGCGGTCCACCACCGCCGCGATGCCCAGCCCGCTGGCCAGGCCGAGCAGGACGCCGACCAGCCCGACGATCGCCCCCTGGGCCAGGAAGATGCGCCCCACGCCACCGGCGGGCAGGCCCATCGCCCGCAGGATGCCGATCTCGCGGGTCTTCTCCGCCACGACCATCGTCAGGGTGCCCACGATGTTGAACCCCGCGACCACCATGATGAAGAAGATCACCAGGCCCATCGCGAGCTTCTCCAGCTTGAGCGCGCTGAACAGGGTCGAGTTCTGGGTCTGCCAGTCGAGCGCCCGGTAGGGGTAGCCGAGCTGCTCCTCGAGCCGGCGGCCGATCGCCGGCGCCTGCCAGGGGTCGGCGAGCTTGAGCTGGACCCCGCTCACCGCGTCGCCGAGGCCGGTAAACCGCTGGGCGGTCTCCCGGGAGATCAGCACGAACTGGTTGTCGTACAGGAACATCCCGGTTTCGAAGGTGCCGGTGACCTCGAACCTCCAGTACCGTGGTACCCCCACGCCCAGCGCCCGGTTCACCTCGGGAGGCTTGGCCGGCACGAGAGTGACCACGTCGCCCGGGTAGACCGTCATCCGCTCCGCGAGGCGGCTGCCGAGCACGATGCCCCCGTCCACCTCCGGGCGGGTGGCCCGGAATGAGAGGTCGCCCCGGGTGATGGCCTGCGGCAGGGTCGTGACGGCCTGGCTGCCGGTGTCGCCCTCCATGCCGAGGACGTTCACGCCCTCGGCGTAGTCGGCGCCGGCGCTGAGGACCGACTGGGTGAGCACTTCCGGCGCGGCCGCGAGCACCCCGGGCTCGGCCCGGGCCACATCCACGACGTGGCGCCAGTCCTCCATCCGCAGGCCGTTGCCGTAGGTGAGGATCCGAAGGTGCGGATTGGCGACCAGGATCCGCTCCCGCAGGTCGTTGCGCAGCCCGTTCATCACACCCAGGACCACGATCAGGGCGCAGACCCCGACCGCGACGCCGCCCGTGGCGATGGCCGTGATGAGCGACACGCGTCCGGAGGCCCGCCGGCTCCGCAGGTAGCGCCGGGCGATCTCGCGCTCCAGGGGCGACGGCCACCGGAACAGCTCGCGGAGTCGGACGCCCCGGGGGCCGGCCATGGTCAGTCCTCGGGCCGCATGGCCGGGAAGAGGATCACGTCGCGGATCGAGGGCTGCCCGGTCAGCAGCATCACCACCCGGTCGATGCCGATCCCCATGCCCCCGGTGGGAGGCATCCCGTACTCGAGGGCGCGCACGTAGTCGGCGTCGTACGGCTGGGCCTCGTCGTTGCCCGCGGCACGCTGCCGCACCTGGTCCTCGAACCTCGCCCGCTGGTCGTCGGGGTCGTTGAGTTCGCTGAAGGCGTTCGCGATCTCGCGGCACTGGATGAACAGCTCGAACCGCTCGGTCAGGCCGGGGCGCGACCGGTGCTCCTTGGCCAGGGGCGAGAGCGGCTTCGGGTAGTCGACCACGAAGGTGGGCTGGGTCAGCTGCGGCTCGAGGAAGGCGGCGAACATCTCGTCGAGGAGCTTGCCCCCGGTGTAGGTGGCGACCTCGTCCCGTGACCGGCCGGCCCGGACCAGTCGCTCCCGCATGGCCTCCTCGGTCGCGGTGAGGACGTCCAGGCCGCTGGCCTCGCGGATGCCCTCGACGAATCCCACCCGGCGGAACGGCGACCCGAACTCCAGCGTGACGCCGTCCCGCTCCAGGCTCGTGCCGCCGCCGGTCACCTCCGCCACCAGGTCCCGGAGCAGGCCCTCCGCCAGGTCCATCATGTCGCCGTAGTCGGCGTAGGCCTGGTACAGCTCCAGCATGGTGAATTCCGGATTGTGGGTCCGATCCATCCCCTCGTTCCGGAAGTCGTGCCCGATCTCGTAGACCCGCTCGATCCCTCCCACCACCAGCCGCTTGAGGTAGAGCTCGTCCGCGATGCGGAGGTAGAGCGGCATGTCCAGCGCGTTGTGGTGGGTGATGAACGGCCGCGCCGCGGCGCCGCCGTAGAGCGGCTGCAGGATGGGCGTCTCGACCTCGAGGAAGCCCCGCGCGTCGAGGAACGCGCGCACCCGCGAGATGATCCGCGACCGCAGCCGGAACACCTCCCGGACCTCGGGATGGACCGCGAGGTCCGCGTAGCGCTGGCGGTACCGCACCTCGGGGTCGGCGACGCCGCCGTGGGTGCGCGCCGTGCCGTCCGCCAGCACCTCGACCTTCGGGCGTGGCAGCGGCTTGAGCGACTTGCTCAACAGCTCCACCGCCGCCCCCCGGACCGTGACCTCCCCGGAGCGGGTCTTCATCAGTCGTCCGCGCACGCCCACGTGGTCGTCGAGGTCAAGCAGCTGCACCATGGCCCAGGTGTCGGGGCCGAGGTCGTCACCCCGGAGGTAGACCTGCAGCCGGCCCGCCTCGTCCTCGACGTGCCCGAAGACGACCTTGCCCTTCGGGCGCCACGCCTGGATCCGCCCGGCCACCGTGACCTCGGGGCCGTCGTCGCCCATGGCGTCCTGGTAGAGCGCCAGCGCCGCGCGGGTGCTGTGGCTGCGCGCGAACCGGTAAGCGAACGGGCGCACCCCGAGGGACTCGAGGGCCGCGCGCTTCTCGCGCCGGTGGCGCTCCGGCTGGCTCAGGTCGTCGCTCACGCGGCCTTGCCCCCGAACTGCTTGAGGTACGCCTCGATGAAGGCGTCGAGGTCGCCGTCCATCACCCGCTGCACGTCGCCCACCTTGAGCTCGGTGCGATGGTCGTTCACCATGGTGTACGGCTGGAACACGTAGGACCGGATCTGGTTGCCCCAGGAGTTGTCGGTCTTGGTGGCCTCCAGCTTGGCCCGCTCCGCCTCCTGCTCCTCGAGCTTCTTCTGGTAGATGGCGGCCCGGAGCATTTTCATGGCCGTGGCCTTGTTCTTCCCCTGGCTCCGCTCCTGCTGGCAGGCCACCACGAGCCCCGTCGGGATGTGGGTCAGCCGGACCGCGGAGCTGGTCTTGTTCACGTGCTGTCCCCCCGCCCCGGAGGCGCGGTAGACATCCATCTTGATGTCCTCCTCGCGGAGGTCCACCTCGATGGTGTCGTCGATGTCGGGGTAGACGAACACGGAGGCGAAGGAGGTATGCCGCCGGGCCTGCGAATCGAACGGCGAGATCCGCACCAGGCGGTGGACGCCCTTCTCGGCCTTGATGAAGCCGTAGGCGTACTGGCCCTTGATCTCGATCGACGCCGACTTGATGCCCGCCTCCTCGCCGTCCACCCGGTCGAGGATGCTGACCTCGAAATCATGCCGCTCCGCCCAGCGCACGTACATCCGCAGCAGCATCTCGGCCCAGTCCTGCGACTCCGTCCCGCCGGCCCCGGGATGGATGGTCAGGATCGCGTTGCCGGCGTCGTCTGGTCCCTGCAGCATTGCCTGCAGCTCGAAGTTCTCGACCGAGCGCTCCAGCCGATCCACCTCGGTGGCCAGCTCCGCCGACAGGTCCGGGTCCGGTTCCGCCTCGAGCAACTCCACCATCGCGCGGGCATCGCCCAGGCGCCGGCCGATCTCCGCCTCTGGCAGGAGCCAGGTCTTCAACTCCTTGACCTCCTGGACCACCTGGCGCGCCTCGTCGCCACGGGACCAGAAGCCAGGGTCGGCCTGCCGGGCCTCCAGTTCCAGCAACCGCTGCTGCTTGCCGGGGAGGTCAAAGAAACCCTCGGATCTGGGAGGTCCGCTGGTCGAGATTGTCGAGCCGTTCGATGAGGTCGCGCATAGTGGCCAGTCTGGTCCGGTGCGGGGATGGTAAGTTGCCAAAGATAAACGATTTCCCGGCAACTTCACGATTCGGCGCCGTGGGCACCGCGGCCCCAACGACAACGCCGCCGGGGGATCCCCGGCGGCGTGAGAGTGCCGCGGTGTCCGGTCAGCCGGCGGGGTCAAAGACCCGCTGTCCGCCGGCCAGGATTTCGTTGGGGCCTCCCGTGAAGTACGGCGTCGATTCGGCGAGTTCCTTGCCGACCTGGTCAGTGTACTCCTCCCAGCTCTTCTGGATCTCTTCCTGGAAGAGCTCCTTGAGCGTGCCATTGGCGACCCCTTCCTTGCGGCGATCCGGGTAGTAGACCGCAAGGTCGGAGATCAGGGCCCGGGCCAGCCGGCGGGCCTTCTGCGACGGATCTGGGAGAGGAACGGGTTGACCGGCCGGCCGGCGGGCCGGGGCCGGGGCCACTGGTGCGGCCGCCGCCGGAGGTGGCGCGGGGGCGGTGTGGCCGCAGGCGGCGCCACGAGGTGCGGGCATGGGGGCCGCCGGGGGTGCCGCCGGTCGGGCCGGGGCGGCCGGTGGGCTGGCCACCGTCGGCCGCACGGCCGGCGGCGGCATCATGGGTGCCCGGGGCCCTGCTGCCGCCGGCAGGAACTGCCGTGGCGCCGTCGGTCGCGGCGCGGACGGCACGGCCGGCGGCGCGACCGACGGTCGGTGGGGTGCCGGTGGCGCGGGGGCCGCCATCGGGGCGGGCGGCTCGGGCTCCGGTGCTGGCGTCGGAGGTGGTGCGGCCGCCGGCGGCGGGACCTGGACTGCGGGCCGCGGCGCGGTGATCTCCTCGGCGGGCGGCGCAGCCACGCTGTGCGGCCCGCTGATCGCCGGACGCGTCGTGGTGGTGTCGCCCGGCGGGGCCGGCGCCGGTTCCGGCAGCGACGGCCGCTTCATGGTGACGTCACTGGGCGGTGGCGGCAGCGGCGGGGTCTCCGGCAGAGCCGGGCGCCGTACCGTCACGTCGGATGGCGTGGTGGCCACGTCGATGCCCGGCCGTCGGATGGTCACGTCTTCCGTGACGGCGAGCGCGGGCGTCGGGGGCGCGGGCATCACGGGGGCGGCCGGCTCCGGCACCGACGGCCGCGTGACCGGAAAGACCGACGCGCACACCTTGCAGCGTGCGCGAACCCCCGCCGCCGGCACCTTGGCCGGGTCGACGCGGTAGATCGTCGTGCAGGAAGGACAGCTGACGTTCATGCCTCCCCCTAGCGGGCTGCGCCCGGACGCCGGTCACCCGGGTCGTCCGAGTCCGACTGCTGACGCCGGTCGACCACGAACACCGAGCCCGGCAGCGTCTTCGCGTAGCTCTTCATTTCCGTGGCCAGCTCGCTCACCTGGGCCGGATGGGTGAACTTGCGGCTCCGGTTGGTCACGATCCCGATCGACAACGTCATCAGCGGGACCCGGTGCAACTGGCCCCGGCGGTCCTTCCCGAAGAAATACCCGGCCCGGCGGTCCTGGTCGTTGTACTGCAGCGGGACCAGCGTGTCAAACACCGACAGGATCTCGGTGCAGATCGGGTTCACCTCGGCCAGCGGCACCACGAAGATGAAGTCGTCGCCGCCGATGTGCCCCACGAAGCCGCGCGTCCCCAGCATGCCCTTCACGACGTCATGGAGCAATCGGGACAGCAGGTAGATCACCCGGTCGCCATCGTAGTAGCTGTACCGGTCGTTGAACTCCTTGAAGTGGTCCAGGTCCGCGTAGCACACCGCGAACTCCCCGTCTCCCTCCAGCTGCCGCCGGATCTCGCGCTCGATCTCGGTCGTCCCGGGCAGCCGGGTCGACGGGTGGACGCTGACGTCACGCTCGGTGCGCGTGAGGATGGCGTCGATGCGGGCCCGCTGCTCGGCCGGGGAGAAGAAGCTGGTGACCACCTCATCACTGCCGGCCGCAAACCACCCCTCGACCTGCGCCGGGTCATTGCCAAAGCAAGAACCATCCCCAGGCCAAACACGGTAACAAATCGACCGCCGGCAATCTCTTGAGGGTGCGCATAGGGTCGCTCCCCCTACGGCGCGATCGGCGTCCACGAACAGGAAACAGGGAAATCCGCGCAGGATAATCGCGTGCACGTCCGCCGGATCCGGCAGCACGAGCAGGGGAAATCACGACTCTCCGCCCAGTGCCGAGCCAGCTCCAGAAGAGCGGTGTCAAACCGCCGCCGCATAGTAGAGAACTGTCGGTTCGCGCACCTTGGCCTCCGAAGAGGACGTAAAGGGTAGTGCAGCGGAACTTACGGGCGACGGACGCGGTCGTCAACTGGCCCACCCTCCGCCCCGCACACTACGGCCAACCGGGAGGATGGGCAAGTGCGCCAGTCACGCCGGCGCCCTAGAGGAAGAAGACCGCGATGGCCACCATGGCGTAGAGCGCCAGCAACTGCACCATCGAACCAGTACGGGTTACCGTCGACGCGATGGTCGCCAGCAGGTGGAGACCCCATCGCCACGACCTCGAGCGGGCTGAAGACCAGGTTCATGTAATCGCCGGCGGCCATGGGCCCGAAGAAGGCGCCGGCGAATACCAGGACCGGCGCCACGAGCAGGGCGACCTGGGCGCTCGACCCCATCGCGATCTGGAGCGCCGGAACAGACTGCCCTTCCCGCGCGACGACGATAGGCCGTTGCATGCTCCGCGGCGTTGCCGATGATGGGAATGATGATGAGGCCGAGGAAGGTCTCGGACAGCCAGCTCGTCCCGGCGGTCACTCCTCGACCGCGTGGACCAGGATCTCGGATTCGATCGCCACGCCCACCGTCGCCAGCGCCAGTACGCCCACGCACACCGGCACGCTCCACAGGGGGCCGGAGGTCGGATGGGGATCGCCGCTCAGGATCCGCTTGTGGGTCTTGAGGGAGAACAGGAGCGAGAAGCCGTAGGTGGCGGCCAGCACGACGGCGACGGCCTCGGAGAGGTGCAGTTCGGTGAGGACGGCCGCATCACCGGTATGGGTACTGTGAAAGAGGGTCGGGAAGATCAGGCCGGTGACGGCCAGTGCCATCATCCCCGCGCTCATGCCGGCCGTGGTCCGATTGAACCGGATGATCGATTTGCCGAGCCCACCGGCCACGAGGCTGAGGCCGAGGATCAGCAGCAGGTTGCCGAGAATGCTGCCGGTGATCGAGGCCTTCACCAGCTCGACCTTCCCGGCCTGCAGGGCCACGATTGCGATGATCAGCTCCGCGGCATTGCCGAAGGTCGCGTTGAGGAGGCCACCGAGTGCCGGACCGGTCCGGGCCGCGAGGTGCTCGGTGGCTTCTCCCATGTAGCCCGCCAGGGGAAGCACCGCCACGCACGCCAGCGCGAAGACCAGCAGCGGCGGAAACTCGCCGGCGTACCCCAGGTAGAGGCTCGCGGGGACGGCCAGCAGCGGCAGCTTGCGCCAGGTCAGGAAGGGCTCGTGCACCGGCGCGATCCGCGGCGGGCCCTCATTGCGACTGAGGCGCGGCGCGTCTCGCCCGGGCCCCGGCTCGGGACGGCGCGAGCCGGGTTCCCCGCGGCGCGGCGTCTCGCCCCGCTCGTCCCGTTCCTCGCCGCGCTCCGCGCGCGGGGGCCGCTCGGCCTTGGGCGGCTTCTCCTGCCGGGCCGGCCGTTCGGGCTTCTCCGCGCGTTCCTGGCGTTCCTGGCGCTTGGGTGCCTTTTCGGCCCGGGCGGCCGGGGGGACGGGCTCGGGGACCGCGGACGTGGTGCCTGCCTCGAAGCCGAGCGCCTCCCGTACCTTGGGCACCGGGATCGACAGGTCGCCCAGACTGGAGGCGACTACCCCGCGGCCGTCAGCGAGCAGGGCTCCGAGCAGCTGCTGGGCCGTCGGCTCGCCCCCGCCCGCCGCGCTGCGGGCCTGGTCCAGCGCTCGCCGTGCGCCCGAGCGAAGGCTGATTTCCTCGGGATTCGCCGGCGTGCCCTTTCCCTGGGGACAGCGCTTCTCGATGCGCTCGCGGAGCTGTGTCGGTGTCGCGGAGAAGGTGCTCAGGACGGTGAGGAGGGCCGGCTCCTCGCCCTGGACCAGGGCAAGCATGAGGTGCTCGGTGCCGACATAGTCGTGCTGCAGGCGTGCGGCCTCGGACCGGGCCGCGGCAAGAAAGTCGCTCAAAGCGGCTTCGCCTCGTCGATCAGCATGATGGGGATGCCGTCCTCGACCGCGTAGACGAGTCGGCAGGCGTGGCAGATCAGCGCCTCGGGTTCCGTGGCGCGGTGTTCAAGGTCGCCTTTGCACTTCGGGCAGACGAGGATCGCGAGCAACTCGGGCGCGAGCGTCATGGGGTCACCCTCGGGGCTCGGGGAAGCCGAGCTCGGTCAGGAGGTGCGCCTTGCGGCGCCAGTCGCGGGCCAGCTTGACCCAGCAGTCGAGGTAGACTCGCTCGCCGAGCAGGTCCTCGAGGCGCGCGCGGGCATGCTGGCCGATCGCCTTGAGGGTCCGGCCGCCCGCTCCGATCACGATGCCTTTCTGGGATTCCCGCTCCACCAGGAGCGAGACTCGAATGTACACTGGCGTCGTGTGCTCGCGGAACTCCTCCACCTGGGCGGCCAGGGCGTAGGGGACCTCGTCCTCCAGGAGCTGGAAGGCGGCCTCCCGGAGGAACTCGGTGGCGAAGAATCGGAGCGGCTGGGTGCCCAGGTCATCCGGCGGGTAGGCGAACGGCCCCTCCGGGAGGTAGGGCGTCGCGGCGGCAATCAGCTCGGGGATCCCCTGCCCCGTCTCGGCCGAAACCACCAGTGCGCCGGGCGGCGTGGCCCCCGGGGCGAGGTCCCCCTTGGTGTAGACCGTGAGGACCGGTGCGGTGCCGGGGCGGGCGAGGCCGGTGAGGGGCCAGAACGGGGGCGCCGGACCGTCGGTGGCGGGGTGAAGGTGCAGGATGAGATCCACGCGGCCCAGTTCCTCCTGGGCGAGCCAGCGCATGCGCTCGTGGAGGGCATATTCGGGGTCGAGGAGGCCGGGCAGGTCGTGCAGAATGAGCTGGATGTCCGGGGTGGTGTGCACGCCCACGACAGGCAGCCGGGTCGACTGGGCCTTGGGGCTCACGATGGCGAGGTGGGCGCCGACGAGCCGGTTGAGGAGTGAGGATTTGCCGGCGTTGGGGCGGCCGGCCAGGGCAACGTGTCCGGTCCTGGGCATGGGGGAACGTAACCGGAGGGTGGGGGAAAAACGCGAGCCCGGATCCATGGGACCCGGGCTCACAGGGGTGGCTGGCGACGGCCTACTCTCCCACGCCCTCTCAGGCGTAGTACCATCGGCGCTACAGGGCTTAACTGCCGGGTTCGGAATGGGACCGGGTGTGGCCCCTGCGCGCTAGTCGTCAGCCATTCGGTCGGGCGCCGTGCACGACGGTGCCCACTGAGTGGCAACTGGAGGCTGGATGACGCAAGGGAATTGGGAGAGATCAAACTTCACGGGCGATTAGTACGGCTCGGCTGAAGGGATCACTCCCCGTGCACCTGCCGCCTATGTACCTGGTAGTCTTCCAGGGCCCTTCAGGGAGCTTAAGCTCCAGGAGTGTTCATCTTGGGAAAAGTTTCCCACTTAGATGCATTCAGCGGTTATCTTCGCGCGACATCGCTACCGGGCGCTGCCCCTGGCGGGACAGCCCGTACACGAGCGGTCGCTTCGTCTCGGTCCTCTCGTACTAGAGACGACGTCCCTCAACACTCCCACGCCCACGACGGATACAGACCGAACTGTCTCACGACGTTCTGAACCCAGCTCATGT
>JBGAPX010000133.1:5635-9437 GCA_044221045.1 Gemmatimonadales bacterium | reverse complement strand
AGGTGGCGGTCCGGGTGGACGCGACCCGCGTCACCCGGGATCCCAAGGGGGTGCAGCTGGCCCAGAAGCTCGGCGCGTCGTTCGGGGCCAACCTCGGGCTCGTGGGCACCGCCCTGGAGGCGCTCCCCGAGGGTGAATGGACGCCGACCGCGCTCGAGTCCGCCCTCAAGGCGCTCGCCGAGCGGGAGGGGAAGAAGCTGGGCGACATCATGCAGCCCGTCCGGGTGGCCCTCACCGGGGGCACGGTCTCCGAGCCGGTGAACGAACTGCTGGCGGTGGTGGGCCGGTCGGAGAGCCTCCGGCGCATCGCGGCCGCGCGCGGATGAGCCTGCGCGCGGCGGCGCTCGCCCTCCTCCTCGGCGCCGGGGCCCTGCCCGCCCAGGGGATCAGTTCGGTCCCCGCGCCGGTCCGCCTGGTCTTCACCGGCGACATCAACCTCGGCACCCGCACCCTCGACGACGGGATCCCGCCCGACAGCGGCCGCGGCCTGTTCCGCGAGGTCGACAGCCTGCTCCGCGGTGACCTGGTCGTCGGCAACTTCGAGGGGGTGCTGTCCGACTCCGGCACCTCGAGCAAGTGCGCGCCCCGCTCCACCCGGTGCTACGCCTTCGCGACACCCACCTGGCTCGCGTCTCGGCTCCCGGAAGCCGGGTTCACGCACCTCAACCTCGCCAACAACCACGCCAACGACTACGGCCTCGACGCCCGGCGCCATACCGAGGCGACGCTCCGCGCCGGCGGGATCACGGTGTACGGCCCCCTCGAGCAGGTGGCCATCACCCCGGTCATCCGGGACGGGCAGATGACGCTGGTGGGGCTCATCGGCTTCGCCACCTACCCGCACGCCTACAACCTGCTCGACCTGGCCCGCAGCGTCGCCATCGTGGATTCCATCCGGCCGCTGGTGGACGTGCTGGTGGTGACCTTCCACGGCGGCAAGGAGGGCGCCGCCGCGGTCCGGACCCCGGAGGGGCCGGAGTTCCTGGGCCAGGAGCCGCGCGGCAACCTGCGTCGATGGGCGCGCGCGGTGCTCGACGCCGGCGCCGATGCGGTGGTGGGCCACGGACCCCACGTGCTCCGCGGGGTGGAGTTCCACCACGGCAAGCCGATCTTCTACTCGCTCGGGAACTTCCTCACGTATCGCGGCTTCAACCTCGAGGGCGCGCTGGGCCAGACCACCATCCTGCAACTCGACCTCGAGGGAGATGGCCGCTTCCGGGGGGCCCGGATGCCGGCCCTGTTCCAGCTCCCCCAGAACGGGGTGCTGCCGGACCAGTCCGGCGGAGCCATCGCGCTGCTGCAGCGCGTGACGCGGCTCGACTTCAAGGCGACCGGCGCGCGCATCGCCGACATCGCGCTGCTGCAGCGCGTCACCCTGCTGGACTTCAAGGCGACCGGCTCGCGCATCGCTGACGATGGCACCAACACCGCGCCCTGACCGGCCACGACGCTGACGCAACGAGGGGCCCTCCGCCGGCTAGGCGGGGGGCCCCTCCGGCCTTCCTGCAGGCGGCTAGCGTTGCGCCCCGATGCTCTCGAACAGCACCACCGTGGCACAACCCTGGACGCCCGCCCGGGTGGTGTCCCGGGCGCAGACCTGCACCGGGTTCGTGGCCGGGAGCACCGTCGGCGCGCTGTAGAACCCCGCGCTATCCACGGTCCCCACGACGCTGTTCCCGCCGTCCACGCCGTCCACCGACCAGGCGTACACCGACGTCCGGAGCCCGCCGAGCGTCACTGCGAAGCTCATGCCCCCGAAGAGCGACACATCCACCGAATCCGGCGTCAGCCCGAGGCCGGCGCTGCCCTGGATGATCAGCGAGGTGCTCGCCTGGGTGCCATTGGGCGTGACCGCGATGACCGCCACCTGCTTGGTGATGTCGGGTGCATCCACCACGCCGAACGCGTTGATGTGCACCCGTGCATCGTCGGTCAGCCAGCGGACATAGAACTGGGGTACCGCCGCCTGGTTGGCGTCGAGCGCGGTCACGTTGTAGGCAAGGGTATCGCCGCTCGAGAGTGTCGTGTCGAGCGGGGAGAGGTTGAGGACCGCCACGTTGCTCCCGGGCCCGATGTAGAACGGCTGCACGATCGGGCTGGAGGTGGGACTCCCGGGCACCGCCACGACGGAGCCGGACCCGACGAACAGCGGGACGCCGGCGGCCGTCTGGTACTGCAGGTCCACGATGAGTGTCTCGGGCTGGGACAGGAACACGCTCAGCGACAGCGAGATCGCATCCCGGTCGGGGCCGAATGTGGCGGTGCGCGAGGCCACCGTGTCGTATGCGTCGATCACCTGGTTGATCCGGAGCAGGCTCAGCTTGAGGCGTTCCACCGCGAGTCCCGGGGCGATCGCGTAGGCCGGCGGCGCCGCCGCGCGGACCGCCACCTCCGCCAGGCCGGGCGCGCCACCGCCGGCCGGCAGGCCACCGTCACACGCCGCGACCCCGAGCCCCGCGAGCAGGGCCACCGTGGCAGACCACTTCTTCATACGTAGACCTCCGTCCGGAAGCGCCAGATCCGACGCAGCAGGTCGGCGAGGAATCCCTGGCTCACGAATGTCTCCACCGCCACCATCGTCGACTCGGCGTCCATGCCCCACAGCACCGCGCGCCGGGGCTCGGCGTCGAAGTCGCACTGCACGAACGCCCGCTGGTCCCGGCTCCAGGCCACCGGCAGCTGCTGGGTCAGGCCGGCGGCGAGGCCGTTGACCCCGGGTCCCCCGATCGCCACCGTCGGGTTCAGGTGGAAGATCCGGTTGTCGAGGTACCACGCGTCCCCGACCACCACCGCCCGCCGGAACGGCTGCCCGTCGCTCAGGCGGTCGATCTCCTGCTTGAGCCGGTACGCGGTGGGGCGGTCCCGCTCCTCCGCCCGGAGGTCGGACCCGGTCACCAGCACGATCGTCTCGTCGGTATCCACCAGCTTCATCGTTGGCGCTCGCTCTCCCCCCGAGGGGGCGTGCTGTCGGGCAGTTCCCGCTGGGCCCGTTCCAGGTCCTTCTGGCGCTGCTTCTCCAGCCGCAGGTCGCGCACGGCGCGCTTGAACTCCTCCAGCGAGGTGGCCCGCTGCGCCGCGCGCCGAAGGTCCTCGGCAATCCACTGCCCGCTGTGGTCCAGCGCGTTGCGCTGGTTGCCGCTGGCCGGCAGCGGAAGCAGGGCCAGGACCACGGCGGGGATCTTGAGACCGGCAATATAGATGTTGCGCGAATCGAGGCCGAACTTCCGGCCGTCGATGGTCGTGGTCCAGTCGGGCAGCGCAACCCGGTCGGACCCCGGCTCCCGGGCGATCGAGTCGAGGTAGGCCTGCACGATCGCCGTCACGGCGCTGTCCACCAGCTCTACGTGGCTCGGCGCCAGCCGGGCCGCCAGGTCCCGCGGCGGCATCGGCAGCGGCCGGACCCAGAGCCGCCCATCCCCCGCCGCCGGCCCGATGCGCCCCGCCGGGCCCCGCCGGCGCGCCGGGGCGACCGAGTCCGGCCGCAGCGCCACTGGCGGCGGCAGCGCGGTGTCCGGCAGCACGGGCACCAGCAGCGGCGCGGCAGGCAGCGCGTGCGGCACGCCGCGGGGCCGCGGCGCGGGCACGGGCCGGTACGAGGGCAGCGTCACCAGGCGTGATTCATCGGGCGTGGGCACCGGAATCAGCGTCAGCGTCCGCGTCGGCAGCCTGGGCGCCACCCCACGGATCACCACCAGGAACAGCAGGCTGTGCACGGCCAGGCTGGCCGCCACGGCCACCCAGCGCGCGGCGCCCCGCGAGGGGCGCCGGTCAGGCTGCGCCGGCACGGGACAGCACTCCGCCC
>JBGAPX010000133.1:0-5626 GCA_044221045.1 Gemmatimonadales bacterium | reverse complement strand
CGGGACAGCACTCCGCCCAGGCGCAGGACCCCCTCGCGAAGCCGGGCCGCCCCGACCGTCAGGGCGATCCGGAAGAAGCCTTCCCCGCCGGGACCGAACGCGCTCCCCGGCAGCAGCACCACGCCCGCCTCGTCGAGGGCCCGCCGCGCAAATTCGGCCGACGGCAGGCCGGCCGGGAGCGGAACCCAGAGGTACATGGTGGCCTTCGGCAGGTCGGCGGCGAAGCCCGCCTCCCGCAACGCGGCCACCCCCGCCCTGCGCCGGGCATCGAGTTCGGCCACGTTGGGCGCCATGAGCCGCTCCGCGTGGTCGAGGGCGAAGGCCCCCGCCTGCTGCACCGCAAGCCACGGCCCGGTATCAACATAGGACTTGACCCGGGTGAGCGCGGTGATGAAGCTCCGCTCCCCGGCCGCCCAGCCCAGGCGCCACCCGGTCATCGAGAAGCTCTTGCTCAACGAGAAGAACTCCACCGCGACCTCGCGGGCCCCCGGGATCTCGAAGATGCTCGGGGCGCGATAGCCGTCGAAGGTGAGGTCGCAGTACGGATTGTCGTAGGCGAGGACGATGCCCCGCTCGCGACAGAGTGCTACCGTGCGCTCGAGGTACGCGCGCGGGGCGATCGCGGCGGTGGGGTTGTTGGGATAGTTGAGGAAGACGAGGCGCACCCGCGCCAGCACGGCCGGGGGCAGCGCCTCGAGTTCCACCAGGTAGTCCGTGCGGGGCGTCAGGGGATACACGTATGGCTCCCCGCCGGCCAGGACGGTCCCGCCCAGGTAGGCCTGGTACCCCGGCTCGGGGACCACGGCCACGTCCCCGCGATCGAGCACCGCCAGCGGCAGGTGGGAGAGCCCTTCCTTGGACCCGAGCAGCGGCAGCGTCTCGGTGGCGGGGTCGAAACGCGCCCCGAAGCGGCGCTCCATCCACCGACATGCGGCCTCGCGGAAGGCGGGATTGCCCTGCTGGAAGCCGTACTTGCTGAGGGCCGTAACGCCCACGGCGTCCCGCATGGCCGCGATCACCTCGGCGGGCGGCGGGTAGTCGGCGTCGCCAGCGCCGAGGTCGATGACGTCCACGCCCTGCGCCAGGAGGGCGCGCTTGCGGGCCGGAAGCTCGGCCAGGGGATACCCGGGCAGCCGCTGCAGCCGTTCCGAGAACTTCATTGGACCGGGTTCCGGAGGATGCCGATGCCGGGGACTTCGACCTCGACCACGTCGCCAGGGGACAACCGCCCCACGCCGGCCGGCGTGCCGGTCGGGATGAGGTCGCCGGGCTCGAGTGTCATCACGCTGCTGATGTAGGAGAGAATCACCGGGATGCTGTAGGCCATGTCCGCCGTGCGCCCGTGCTGCCGCTCCTCGCCATTCACCCGCGTGCGCACCTCCAGGCTGCGCCAGTCCAGCCCCTCGACCACCGCCGGTCCCACCGGGCAGAAGGTGTCGAAGCCCTTGGCGCGGCTCCACTGGCCGTCGCTCTTCTGCAGGTCCCGGGCGGTGACGTCGTTCACGCAGACGAACCCCAGCCGCGCCCGTTCCGCCTGGGCCACCGACACGCCCTTCAGGCGCTCCAGGACCACCACCCCGATCTCGCCTTCGTACTCGACCTGCCGCGACTGGGGCGGCAGCACGATCGGCTGCCCGGGCGCGAGCAGCGCGGACGGGGGCTTGAGGAAGATCAGCGGCTCGGGGGGAAGCTCGTTGCCCAGCTCCCGGGCGTGCGCCAGGTAGTTCCGGCCGATGCAGACGATCTTGGTGGGAGTCACCGGGATCATACACTGGCTCCAATGCCGTGGCGGGCGAAGAAGTCCTCGATGCGGGTGCGGACGTCGGCCCAGCGCCCCACGACCCGGTCGGCGCGCGGCAGACCGCTCAGCACCAGCGGCCCGTACCGCTTGGTGACGACGCGCTTGTCGAGCAGCACCACGGCGCCGACATCGGCGCGGGTGCGGATCAGCCGGCCGAACCCCTGCTTGAGCTTGAGCGCCGCGTGGGGCAGCAGGTAGCCCATGAAGCCATCCTCCCCCTGCTCCGCCAGGCGCTCCAGCCGCGCGGCGGTGAGCGGCTCGGAAGGCACCTTGAACGGCAGCTTCGTGATCACCAGCGTCCGCAGCGCGCGGCCCGGGACGTCGACGCCCTCCCAGAAGGAGTCGGTGCCGAGCAGGATGGCGCGGCCGAGGTCGCGGAAGCGCCGGAGCAGCACGTCGCGGGGGGCGTCGCCCTGGGCCAGGATCGGCCAGCGCTCGCCGGCCACGGCGCGCAGCTCGGCGGCCGCCCGGCGCAGCGCGCCGTGGCTGGTGAACAGCACGAACATCCCGCCGTCGGACGCCCAGGCCAGGTCGTGCACCACCTGGACCACCGCCCCGGCGTGGCCCGCGTCGTCCTCCCGCGGGTCGGGCAGGTCGTTGGGGATCCCGAAGAGGCACTGCTCCCCGTAGTCGAAGGGCGAGGGGAGGATCGTCTTGACCGTCACCGGGTTCGGGTCGGTGCTCAGGCCCAGGCGCGACTCGAGGAAGTCGAACTCGCCGCCGGCGGCGAGGGTGGCGCTGGTGAGCGTCACCGTCCGGACCCGCTCGAAGATTGCCTCCCGGAGGATCGGGGCCAGGTCCAGGGGCACCGCCGCGAGCGAAACCTGCTGGCCCTTGGCGCCGCTCCGCTCGAGCCAGCGGACGATCGGCGGGCCCCCGGGGGCCGGGCGGAGGGCCTGGTTGAGGCCGTCCGACACCGATTCCAGCCGGCGCATCACCCCGCGCAGCTCCCCGAGCAGCTGGGTGCGCCGCTCGGTGAGCTCGCCCCCCGCCATGCGGTCGGCAATCGTCTCCACGTAGTCCCGGATGGCCCGGAAGGCGATCAGGGCCGCGTCGAGCTCGCGCTGCAGTCCCTCGCCCCACACGGCGTCCGCCTGGAACTCGTCGGTGAGCCGGAGGACCCCGCCCGGCTCGCGCTCCAGCCGTCCGTGCAGCCGCAGGATGAGCTGGTCGGCCGCACGGCGCGCGTCGGCGACGGCCGGGAGCAGCCGCTCGCGCAACAGGTCGAGGCTGGCGCGCGCCAGCAGGTCGCCCTGCGCCACGAGGTCCGCGGCGAGGGCGGGCAGCAGGCCCTTGCCGTTCCGCTCGAAGCGTCCCAGGAGCCGGCGGATCCCGCGGCTGGTGACCTGGGCGCCCAGGTGCGCGGCCGCCACGTCCTCGAGGTGATGCGCCTCGTCGAGGATGAGCCGGTCGTACGGTGGCAGGACCGCCGCCTCGCGCCAGTTGTCCGACGCGCGCCGGACCGCCAGGTCGGCGGAGAGCAGGTGGTGGTTCACCACCACCACGTCCGCCTCCGCCGCCCGGCGCCGGGCCCGGAACAGGAAGCAGGCATCGAAGTGCGAGCACTGGAGCCGGGGACAGAGGTCGGCCTCGGCGCTCACCTCGTCCCAGACCTCGCTCGAGGGCTGGAACGGGAGGTCGGCGAGCGTCCCGTCCGCGGTGTGTCCGGACCACTCGAACAGCCCGGTCAGTTCATCGTACTTCTCCGGCTCGAGCAGCGAGCGCTGCGCGCCCACGGCCTGGTGCAGCCGGGACAGGCAGAGGTAGTTGCGCCAGCCCTTGAGCAGCGCGAACGTCGGCACCTTGTGTTCGTCCTGCAGCGCGTCGCGGAGGAACGGCAGGTCCTTCCCGACCAGCTGTTCCTGCAGGTTGATCGTGTTGGTGCTGATCACCGTCCGCTCGCCATTGGCGCGTGCCCAGGCCAGCGCCGGCACCAGGTAGGCGAACGACTTGCCGACGCCGGTGCCCGCCTCGAGCAGCAGCACCCCGCCGTCGTTGTAGGCGTCGGTGATGTGGGCCGCCATGTCGCGCTGGCTGGGGCGATCCTCGTAGGCCCCGAGCGCCTGAGCCACCGGGCCCTGCTCCCCCAGCTGGGCCACGACGTCGAACGCGTCGAGCCGGCTGAGCCCCTTGTCCCGCGGGACCTCGACCACCACGTACAGCTCCCGGCCCGCGTTGTCGATGATGCCGAAGCCGACGCCCCCGTCGTGGAGGCGGGCCGCGACCGAGAGGTCCGCCATCGACGGGTCGAGCTGGCCGCTGGGGTGGTTGTGCAGCAGCATCTCGCCCCGGGCCGCCACGCCCGGGAGCGCCAGCACCCGGTCCACGGTGCCCCGGGCCACCGTGCGCGCCCCGACCACCACGCCCGCGGCGTCGAGGGTGGCCACGAAGGAAACCTCGCGGCCCCCGGCCGCGGCGATTTCCGCCGCCAGGCGGTCCTGGACCTCGGGTGCGATGCGCGACATGGCGGGAAAGATAGCCGGGCCCGGCGTCAGGTCTTGAGCTCGCGCTTCTTGGCGGCGGGAAACAGGACGTTGTTGAGGATCAGCCGGTACCCGGGCGAATGCGGGTGCAGCGAGAGGTCGGTCGGCGGGTCCCCGATCTGGTGCTGCGGATCCTCGGGATCGTGCCCGCCATAGAAGGTCCAGGTGCCCTGCCCCAGCTCGCCGTGGATGTACTTGGCCCACGGCGCCCCCGGCTCGTCGGCCAGCACGGTCACGGAGGGCTTGAGGGTGGCCTTGGTGAAGGAGGTGGTCAGGCCGTAGAAGTCGGGGATGACGTCCCGGTGGCACTGCACCAGCATGGTCGGCACCGGGTCGATCTTGGCGCTGAAGTTGAACAGCTTGAAGGCCCCCAGCGGCTGCCGGCGGTCCACGCTGTTCACCTGGTGCCCGTCGATATCGGAAAAAGCGGGCACGTTCGGCGACAGCTGGAGCTGTGCGCCCTGGAAGGCCAGCGCGCGGCCCCAGTTCATCTTCCGCCCGGCGTCCGGGTCCATCGGCGACCCGTCGGCGTAGCTCGCCGCGATGTCCACGCCGGCCGACGCCAGGGCCAGGTCCAGCGTCTCGGTGGCGGTGCACATGGCCAGCAGGAACCCGCCCCGGTCCACGAAGGCGCGGATCTCGTCCGCCACCGCGCGCTTGAGCATCGGCACGTTCGGGTACCCGAGCTCCCGGGCGACGGCCTGGTTGCGGGCCACCATGTCGGCCAGCCAGGGCGCTCCGCTGTAGTTGAGGAAGAACTTGGAGTACTGCCCGGTGAAATCCTCGTGGTGCAGGTGCAGCCAGTCGAACTTGGCGAGCCCCTTCCCGAGCACCTCCGTGTCCCAGACCTTCTCGAAGCGGATGCCGGCGTAGTTGAGCACCATGGTGACGGCGTCGTCCCACGGCGAGGCATTGGGCGGCGCGTAGACCGCCACCTTGGGCGGCTTCTCGAGCGGCACCGCGTCCATGTTCTGCTGCTGGATCTGGGCCTTGATGTCCGTGACCTGGCCCTCGCCCAGGGGCTCGCAGGTGACCCCTGCCAGCGCCGCATCGCGGGCGGTGGCGGCGTCCCCGGGAACCAGGAACGAGCCGCCGCGGTAGTTCAGAAACCATTCCGCACGCCCGCCGCGCTCCAGGGCGCGGTAGGTCAGGCCGTAGGCCTTGAGGTGATCCCCCTGGCTGTCATCCATTGGCACCAGCAGGTACGGCGCCGCGGACCGGTGGAATCGCGGCAGGCCCCAGGCACCCGCGTACAGGCCGCCCACGCCCCACGCGGCCGACGCGACGAACTGGCGCCGCCTCACGTCCGGGGCACCGCGTTGCGGGCCTGATCGAGCAGGCG
>JBGAPX010000132.1:0-9446 GCA_044221045.1 Gemmatimonadales bacterium | reverse complement strand
GCTTCGCGGCCCGGTACCCCGTGCGGGCCGCGGATCCCGCCCTGTTCCTCGCCACGCTGCACCAGGAGGAGCTGGCGCGGCGCCGGGGCCGCTTCGGCACCCGGCCCGCCGCGCCGGCCGGCGACCGCCGGCCAACCGCCGCCGCGGGCGCGGTGGAACGGCGGGTGGCCCGGCAGTCGCCGCGGTGGGATGCGTTCCAGGAACTGGCCGATCGCGCCGCGACCCGGGGACTCGACAGCTTCAGCGGGGCCGAGCTTCCCGACTTTGCCGCGCGCTATCGGGAGGTGGCCGCGGACCTGGCGCGGGCGCGGACCTACGGCGCGCCGGCGACCGTCCGGGCCCGGCTCGAGCGCCTGGTGGCCGCGGGGCACAACGTGCTCTACCGCGACGATCGCCAGACCGGGGGCCGTATCTGGCGCTTCGTCATGGAAGAGTGCCCCGCCGGCATCCTCGAGGCGCGGCGGGTGGTGCTGCTCGCCTTCCTGGTGTTCACCCTGCCGGGCCTGGCCGGCTACGCCCTGCTGCGCGAAGACCCGCCCCTCGCGGAGCAGGTGCTGCCGGAGGTGATGCTGGAGCGGGCGGAAGCAGGGGTGGCCCGGGAACGCGAAGGCCGAGGATACTTCGAGGCCGAGGCTGAGGACCGGCCCCTGATGGCCTCCTCGATCATGACCAACAACATCGGGGTGGCGTTCTACTGCTTCGCCGGCGGCGTGTTCGCGGGCGTGGGCTCGCTGGTGCTGCTCGCGTTCAACGGCCTCTCCATGGGCACGATCTCGGGGCACTTCGCCAATGTCGGCCTGCTCGACTACCTGTGGACCTTCGTGATCGGCCACGGGGTGCTCGAGCTGTTCGCCATCTGGGTGGCGGGCGCGGCTGGTTTCCTGCTCGGCCGAGCCCTCATCGCGCCGGGCCCGTTCAGCCGGGCCGAGGCGCTGGTGCATGCCGGCCGACTCGCGCTCCGGATGATCGGCGCCGCCGTGCTGTTCCTGGTGATCGCCGGCCTGATCGAGGGCTTCGTCTCCGCCAGCGACCAGGGGCTCGGCTACCGGCTCGCGGTCAGTTCGGCGAGCCTCCTCTTCCTGGTCGCCTACCTGCTGAATGGCTGGATGGCGCTGCGACGCGCGGCGCCGCGGCCGGCCGGACCCCACACCCCCTGAACGCGATCGAGGGATCCCTCCGGGGCGGCTCGCCCGGCGGAATCCCTCGTGCTTCCCGTCCCGCGCCGGACCGGCGCCGGCGCCTCACCCCTCCCGGAGGATGCCTCGCATCCGCACCGCCAGGGCCTCGATTTCCCGGAGGCTGGTCAGGGTCTCGGGGTCGAGTCGGGTCTCGTTGAGCAGCAGGAGCTGGGTCTCCGCGAGGAGGGCGGAGAGCGGATTCGACAGGTCGTGGCGCAGCTTGTGGAAGCGGTCGCTCTCGGACGTCACGTGCGTACACCTGGCGTGGGGGGAGACCGGCGGGGCCGGCTGCGGGAATATAAGGACGGATTCCGGGCCGTAAACCCGCCCGGCGCGCCGGCGGCATCAGGACCCGAAGGGCACCGGCATGAACGTCAGCAGGAAGACGAGGACACACACGAGGCCCAGGACCCGGCGGCTGGTCGGGACCGAGCGCTCCGGGCACATCACGGACGGATGGGTCCACCGCAGGCCCCCGACGGCGAGCGTAATCGCGACCCAGAGCAGCCACGGCACCCAGAACTGGGCCAGGTAGATGAGGCCCATCAGCACGGCGAGACCGAGCGGCGTCTGTCGCCGGCCCAGCAGGCCGAAGGCGACGTGCCCGCCATCGAGTTGCGAGAGCGGCAGCAGGTTGAGCCCGGTGATCAGCGCGCCGGCCCAGCCGGCGAAGGCCGGGGCGCTCAGGTGGACCGAGACCGCTCCGGGCAGGAAGTAGTCGCGGAACGCCCGGGTGAGCAGCGAGTCGCCGAGGACGTACTGGTATCCGGCGAACTCGATGAAGGTGCCGGTCGGCGCGAAGGCCGGCGTCACCGACGCGGAACTGGCATAGCCCCAGGCCAGTACGACGAGGACCACCACGAAGCCGGCGAGCGGCCCGGCCGCGCCCACGTCGAGCAGCTGGCGGCGGTCCACCACCGGCGAACGGAGGCGAAGGAAGGCGCCGAGGCTCCCGATGGGGGAGAGCGTCGGGGGAATGGGCAGGAAATAGGGTGGCGACGCGTCGATGCCGTAGCGGCGGGCCACGAAGTAGTGCCCCAGCTCGTGCACCAGCAGGATGCCGAGGAGGGGAAGCGCGAAGCGCCATCCGCTCAGGATCGTGGCCTCGCCGAGCTGCAGGAACTGGGGGAAGAAACTGCCGCCGGCCCGGACGGCGCTCAGGACATCGTGGCCGACGAGGGGATGGAAGCGTCCCTCGAGCGCGGCGCCGGCGCCGAGGGCGCAGACGATCGTGACGAGGAAGAGGAGCAGGTGAAGGGCCCAGGCCTCCTTGCGGCGGGCCGCGAGCGGCCGCACCAGCACCAGCTCGGACCGGTCGGCGGCGGCCCAATAGTGGACATGGGGCCAGGCCGCGAGCGCCGCCGACAGCTCGGGCGAGGGCCCCCGATGTGCCGGCGCCACCAGCCCTTCCACGATCTCACGCTGCCCGGCGCGGATGAGCCGCCAGGCGTCGAAACAGCGAGTGATGGCGTCCACCGATTGCCCTTGACGCTGGTGGCGCCCCATCCTATTATGGGGCGCTCCCTGTAGATCCTGAGACCTTTCCTGACCGTCCCAACCCAGCCACTGCGTGCCTCGGCCGGACCCTCCGGCCCGCTGTCACTTCTAGCCCCCATCCCCATTGCCCGCCCCTAAGGCTCGTCCGCCCGCTGATCGGCGGCCCACTCCCGAGCGGAGTCCGACCGAGCGCAATCCCACTGAGCGGAGTTCCGCGCCCATGGATATCGCCGAACTCAAGCAGAAGTCCGTCGCGGAGCTGCACGCGCTGGCGGAGCAGCTCAACATCACCAACTACTCGGGCCTCCGCAAGCAGGACCTGATCTTCCGCATCGAGCAGACGCTGCTCGATCAGGACACGGTCATCCGCGGCGAGGGCGTGCTGGAAATCCTGCCCGAGGGCTACGGCTTCCTGCGCAGCCAGGACTGGAACTACCTCTACGGGCCGGACGACATCTACGTCTCGCCCAGCCAGATCAAGCGCTTCGACCTGCGCACCGGCGACACCGTCATGGGGCAGGTCCGCCCGCCCAAGGAGGGCGAGCGGTACCTGGCGCTGCTCAAGGTCGAGAGCGTCAACTACGAGGAGCCGGAGAAGACCAAGCACCGGATCGCCTTCGACAACCTGCGTCCGCGCTACCCCGACCAGCGCATCCGCCTGGAACGCGCCACCGGCGACCTCTCCATGCGCGTGGTCGACCTGCTCTCGCCCATCGGCAAGGGGCAGCGCGGCCTGATCGTGGCCCCGCCCAAGGCGGGCAAGACGATCCTGATGCAGAAGCTGGCCAACGCGATCAGCGAGAACCACCCGGAGTGCGTGCTGATCGTGCTGCTCATCGACGAGCGGCCGGAGGAAGTGACCGACATGCAGGAGAACGTGAAGGCCGAGGTCATCGCCTCGACCTTCGACGAGCCCGCCGACCGGCACGTGCAGGTGGCCGACATGGTCATCGAGAAGGCCAAGCGGCTCGTGGAGCACGGGCGCGACGTCGTGATCCTGCTCGACTCCATCACCCGCCTGGCCCGCGCCCACAACGTGGTGGTGCCGCACTCCGGCAAGATCCTCTCCGGCGGCGTGGACGCCAATGCCCTCCAGAAGCCCAAGCGGTTCTTCGGCGCCGCCCGCAACATCGAGGGCGGCGGCTCGCTCACCATCGTGGCCACCTCGCTGATCGACACCGGCAGCCGCATGGACGAGGTGATCTTCGAGGAGTTCAAGGGCACCGGCAACATGGAACTGGTCCTCGACCGGCGCCTGGCCGACCGCCGCATCTACCCCGCGATCGACATCCAGCGCACCAGCACCCGCAAGGAAGAGCTCCTCATGGACAAGGACGAGCTCAACCGGGTCTACCTGCTGCGCAACTTCCTGGCCGACATGCCGCCGGTCGAGGCGCTGGAGTTCCTGCTCGAGCGGATGAAGCGGACCAAGACCAACAAGGAATTCTTCGCGACCATGGCGCAATAGGTCCGCACGGCCGTGCGGGCCGCGTGCGCCGTCGGCTGCCGCGCCCATGCCCATCCCGAACGCCGGCCGCATCATCGCCATCGACTGGGGCGAGGTCCGCTTGGGCCTCGCCCTTTCCGATGAGACCCAGACCCTCGCCACCCCGCTCGAGACCCTGGTGCGCCGGCCAGGCAAGCGCTTCCCCATGCCCCGCTTCCTGGAACTCGTCGCCGAGCACCGGCCGGTGGGGATCGTCGTGGGCCTCCCGCTCTCGCTCGAGGGGCTCGAGGGCGAGAACGCGCGCCTGACCCGCGAGCTCGCCGCCCAGGTGAGCGCCCGCACCGCGCTCCCCGCCATATTGGAGGACGAGCGGCTCACCACGGCCCGCGCCCATCGCGAGATCCAGGCGCAGGGGGGCTCGGCCCGGGGGCGCCGCGAGGACGTGGACGCCCTCGCGGCGGCGGTGCTGCTGCAGGGCTACCTGGATCGGCGAAGGAACGCGCGCGGATGAGCCATCGGCTGGCGAAGCGGGTTGGAAACTGCGGCACGGCGGGCCGGCCGCGGCGCGCCCCATCCCGATTCCCGCTTCCCGTCGCCGCGCTGGGCCTGACCCTGGCCTGCGCCGGTCCGGCCCCGACGGGGGCGCCGGTCCGGGTCACCATCCCCCCGGGCGCCACCTTCCGTGCCGTGACCGACACCGTCGTGGCCCGCGGACTCGTCGACTCCCGGCCCTGGTTCCGGTTCCTGGCCCGGGTACGGGGCGTCGACCGGAAGGTGCAGGCCGGCGTGTACGACCTTCCCGCGGGCGCCAGCGCCTGGCAGCTCCTCACGCAGCTGGAACGCGGCCGGATCGCCACCATCCGATTCACCGCCCCGGAGGGGCTCACCCTCCTCGAGCTCGGGGACCTGGTCGAGGCGCGACTCGGCATCGCCGCTGACTCCGTCCTCGCCGCCGCCCGCGACCCCGCGCGGCTCGCCGCGCTGGGCGTGCCGGCGCCGACCCTCGAGGGCTACCTGCTCCCCGAGACCTATACCCTCCCGCTCCCGGTCACCGCGGGCGCGCTGGTGGATGCCATGACCGCCGAGTTCACCCGGCGCTGGCCGCCGGCGTGGACGGCGCGGCTCGACTCGCTGGGCCGGAGCCGGCACGAGCTGCTCGCCCTCGCGGCGATCGTGGAGGGGGAGGCGCGCCGGGACGAGGAGCGCGCCATCATCGCGGGGGTCTACAGCAACCGGCTCCGGATCGGGATGCCGCTCCAGGCGGACCCGACGGTCCAGTACGCCATCCAGCTCAAGACCGGCGCCCGCAAGCCGCGGTTGCTCTTCAAGGATCTCGAGATCGACTCGCCATACAACACCTACCGGGTGGCCGGGCTGCCCCCCGGTCCGGTGAACTCCCCGGGACTGCGGAGCATCGAGGCCTCGCTCTACCCCGCGGAGGTCCCCTGGCTCTACTTCGTGGCGGTGGGCGACGGCAGCCATCGCTTCAGCCGGACGCTGGTGGAACACAACCGCGCCATCAGCGACGTGCGCCGCCCGCGTTCCTCGCGATAGGCGGCCGGGTTACCCGAACTTCCGGGTGTACGCCCGGGCCGCCGCTTCGACATCATCCGCGGCCAGGATCCCGGACACCACCGCCACGCCCACGCCCCCGGCCGCGAGGACGTCGGGCACGTCGTCGGGGGTGATGCCGCCGATCGCCACGCAGGGGATCGCCCCGGCCAGGGCCACGATCCGCCGGAAGCCCGCCGCGCCGATCGCACCACCCGCGTCCGCCTTGGTACCCGTGGCATGCCAGGGGCCCACGCCCCAGTAGTCCGCCTCCCGGGCGCCCTCCGCCTCCGCCGCCGTGCCCGCCGACGCCCCGAGGATCGCAGGTGGCGGCAGCAGCTGGCGTGCGAACGCCACGGGGAGATCATCGGGGCCGAGGTGCACGCCGGTCCCCGCCACGAGCGCCACGTCGGGCCGGTCGTTCATCAGGACGGGCACGGGGAGCGCGGCGCGCAGCGCGCGGGCGAGGTCCACCAGCTCGCGGGCGGTGGCCGTCTTGAGCCGCAGCTGGACGGCGGTGACCCCGCCCCGGACGGCCCGCCGGGCCAGGTCCACCGGGTCCCGGCCGGCCAGGAGCCGGTCGTCGGTGACCAGCATGAGGCGCAGCTGGGGCGCTAGATTTATCGCCATGAGTGAAGCCCACCCGATCCGGTTGCAGGGCATCCGCGGTGCCATCACCGTGGAGGCGAACGACGCCCAGCAGATTCTCGAGGCCACCGATGAACTGTTGCGCGAGCTCATCGAGGCCAACAGCCTCCAGCCTGATGATATCGTGAGCGGCCTGTTCACGATGACCGCCGATCTCAATGCCGCCTTCCCCGCGCGGGCGGCCGAGGTCTACGGCTGGAATATCGTGGCCCTGCTGCATTCCACGGAAATCCCGGTCCCGGGATCGCTGCCCCGGTGCATCCGGCTGCTGGTCCATGCCTACACCCCTCGCCGCCGGGAGGAGATCCGCCACGTCTACCTGCGGGGCGCGGTGGCGCTCCGGCCGGACCGCGCCGAAGGGGGCCGGCGGTAGGCGGGTGCGGCGGCTCGTCGGCGATCACCGCCGGGCCGCCGAGCCGCCGAGCCGCCGAGCCGCCGCCCGTGTCCCTTCCTACCGCTCGCGTCTCCGACAAGGGCGCCGCCCGCTGGGCGCAGGGCCACCCCTGGATCTACCGGAGCGACGTCCTCGACGCGCCGGGGGACCCGGGCATGGTCGCCGTGCGCGACCGCCGCGGGAAGTTCCTCGGGACGGCGCTGGTCTCACCCCGCTCCGAGATCCGCCTGCGGCTGCTGGAGCGGAGCGAGCGGCCCGTGGACGGCGACTGGTGGCGTGACCAACTGCAGCGCGCGGTGGCGCGCCGGTCGGGGATCGACGCCACCGCCTGGCGGGTGGTGCACGGCGAGGGCGATGGCCTGCCCTCGCTCATCATCGACCGCTACGACCGCTGGGTGGTGGCGCAACTGCTCTCCGCCGGGCTCGAGACCATGCGGCCACAGATCCTGGAGGCGATCCAGGCGGTGCTCGCCCCCGAGGGCATCCTGCTGCGGAACGATGTCGCCGTGCGCCGCCACGAGGGACTCCCCGAGGAGACGGTGCTCGCCGCCGGCGCCGTGCCCGAGACCATCGAGGTCCGGGAGGGCCAGGTCCGCTACCTTGCCGCGCCCTGGACCGGCCAGAAGACCGGGGCCTTCCTCGATCAGCGCCCCAACCGGGCGCTCGCGGCGGCGCTGACCCGCCCGGGAGCCACCGCGCTCGACTGCTTCACCTATCATGGCAGCTTCGCCCTGCACCTCGCCACCCGGGCCGCGCGGGTCACCGCCGTCGACGCCAGCGCGGCGGCGCTGGCCCGCGGGCGGGAGAACGCCGCCCTGAACGGCCACGACCACATCGAGTGGGTCGAGGCCGACGCCTTCGAGCTGCTGCGCGCCTGGGAGCGGGAGAAGCGGCGCTTCGACGTGGTCGTGGTCGACCCGCCGGCCTTCGCCAAGACGAAGAGCGCGCTCCCCCAGGCCGTCCGCGGCTACAAGGAACTCAACCTGCGGGCCATGCGGCTGCTCGCGCCGGGTGGCGTGCTCATCAGCGCGAGCTGCTCCTATCACCTGCGGCGGGAGCACTTCTACGGCATGCTCGAGGACGCCGCCCGGGACAGCGGCCGCCAGCTGGTGCTCACCCACCAGCTCGGCCAGGGCGCGGACCACCCCGAGGTGGTGACCGTCCCCGAGACCGGCTACCTCAAGGGCGCGGCCCTCCAGGCCTGGTGAGGTCCCGGCCCGGAACCTCAGGCAGGATTGACACTTGCACCCCCGCCCGACGACTTTGTAGCAGGTTGCCCCGAGCACTCCCCCCCGGCGCCGGAACGGGCAGAACGAACCTCGATGCTGACAGCCCTCCAGCTCCAGCAGCAGCGGCGCCGGCGCGCCCTTCCCTCGCTCAAGCAGCAGTACCATGAGTACATCCTGCAGCGGATCGAGGGCTACAAGAACAGCCTCTCGCGCCGGGAACTGCTCGAGCTCGGGGACGCCGCGGCCGGCGAGATGGCCGCCGCGGACGGCGCCCAGTTCCTGCTCACCGAGGTGCTGCTGACCGACTGGGTGGACCGGCTGATCTACCGCCGCCTGCGGCTGCAGCCCTACAACCGCTGGGCCCGGCACTTTCGGCAGCTGCGCGAGGCGCAGCGCGAGCCGACCCACTGGGGCGTCGACCCCGGGTGCCCGGTCAAGGCGATCCTCCCCCGGCTCGAGCCCGGCGACACCGCGCTCATCATCGGCAACGACGCCGCCCCGCTGGCCTTCCTGCTGGCCGCCTTCGACGTCGAGGTGGTCTTCACCGGCAGCGACATGACCTTCGTGGACCAGGTCGAGTCGCGGGTGGCGGAGGAGGCGCTGGGCTACTACTGCACCACCTACGTGGCGCCCACCGGCGAGATCCCGCACTTCATGCCCGAACGCATCCAGCTCGTGGCCATCGACACCGCGACGCTCGAGGCAGAGCCCTCCGGCCGGCGTCGGGTGGTCCTGGAGCGCCTCATGGCCCGGACGGCGCCGTGCGGCGTGCACCTCATCCTGCCCAGCGAGCACGCCCTCAAGCCCGAGGCGCTGCTGTCGCACTACGGCGAATGGGTGCGGGAGGACGCACCGACGGCCAAGCGCCGGGCCGCGCGCTCGGCCGGCCTGCTCCTCAGCAAGCCGCCCGAAGTGACGGATGCCCCCGCCGCGGCGCCACGCCCGCGGGGGGCCTCGGCCTGAGGGGCGCCCGCGCCCGCCGGTCCCCCCGCCCTGACCCATGCTCCTCCGCAACCTCCGGTACCTGGCCGCGCTCGCGCGTGAGGGGCACTTCGCCCGCGCCGCCCGCGCCTGCGACGTGACCCAGCCGACGCTCTCGGCCGGGATCAAGCAGCTGGAGGAGGAGCTGGGGCTGCTGCTGGTGCGCCGCGGGCAGCGCTTCGAGGGGCTCACCGCGGAGGGCGAGCGGGTGCTGGGCTGGGCCCGCCGCATCCTGGCCGACACCGAGAGCCTGGAGCAGGAGGCGAGCGAGCTGCGGGAAGGCTTGGTGGGCCGGCTGCGCATCGGCGCGATCCCGGTGACGCTGCCCATGCTGGCGCTGCTCACCGGGCCGTTCAGCCGGAGTCACCCCGGGGTGAGCATCACGATTCTCTCCCTCACCAGCATCGACATCCAGCGCGGCCTCGACGACTTCAGCCTCGACGCGGGCGTGACCTACCTCGACAACGAGCCGCTGACCCACGTGCGCACCGTCCCGCTGTACCGGGAACGGTTCCTGTTCT
>JBGAPX010000131.1:0-9565 GCA_044221045.1 Gemmatimonadales bacterium | reverse complement strand
GCCCCGGCACCCAGACCAAGGTCCGGATGGAGGTCCGCCGGCAGACCAAGTCCCTGCGCAACACCACGCTGGGGCTGTTCGCGCTGCTGCTGGTCGTGGCCGCGGCCTACCTCTGGCAGATCCGCCAGACCGACCGCGTGCTGGCGAACCAGCGGCAGCTCCTGCTCGGCACCGTCGACAGCCTCATGCAGCAGATCACGCTGCTGTCCCAGGGCAGCGAAGGGCTCCGGGCGGCCCTCGATTCGGCCCAGTCCGAGGCGGGCAAGCTGCGGGCGCTGCTCGCCGAGGCGCCGAACGATGAGGCGCAGATCGCCGAGTTGCGCACCCGCCTCGAGGCGGCGCTCCGGCAGCAGCGTTCCCTGGCCGGGGCCGCCACGATGGACGCGCGGGCGCTCACCGCCGCCAACCGTGACGCGATGGCGATGGTCTTCGTCGAGTTCCCCGGCGGGCAGGTGGTCACCGGGACCGCCTTCGCCGTCCGGTCCGACCCGACCGGCGGCCTGCTCATCACCAACAAGCACGTGGTGGTCGACTCCAACGGGGCGATCGCCAGCCGGATCGGCGTGGTCTTCGAGGGGACCCGGCAGAACTTCCGGGCCGACCTGGTCAAGGTCTCGGCCGACGCCGACCTCGCGCTGCTGCGCGCCAGCGTGCACCGCGGCTTCCCCGTGGTGAAGGGACTCGCCGACAGCGGCCGCACTGTCGAGCCCGGGGAACCGGCCGCCGTGCTTGGCTTTCCCCTTGGGCTCGACCTTGCCGGGGGCCGTGACTGGGCCACCGTGGGCGTGGCCTCGACGCTCACGCTCGGCACCGTGAGCCGGGTGCAGCCCGCTCTGGTGCAACTGGACGGGTACGGCGCCCAGGGCTCGAGCGGCAGCCCGATCCTCGACCGGACCGGGGTGGTGATCGGCATCCTTTATGGTGGCCAGCCCGGCAGCAACGGCCGGATCCTGTATGGTGTCCCGGTTCGCTTCGCCCAGCGGCTGCTGACCGACCCTGAATAGCTCCCCGGGGTGAGGGGGGTCACCGCCCCCTCGGCCCTCCCGCTCACATGATGAGCGGAATGCCCCACAAACCAACGGCCGTTTTCCGCGCCACATTCGATCGCCTCCTGAGCAGCGCCGCGCTCGGGGGCATCGTGCTGTTCGTGGTGGGCGCGGCGGCGGGCACCTGGTGGACCCTCGACCGGATCAACGACGCGGTACGCGGGACCGTCCGGACCGGCCTCACCACGGTGCTCGCCAACGCGCGGGAGGCCACCCACCACTGGGTCACCCGCCAGCAGGTGCTGGTGGCGGGGATGGCGTCCGATCGCGCCCTGGGCGGGGCCGTGGCGGCGCTGGTGGCCGCGGCGGACCGCGGGGGCCCGACCGGTCCCGCCACCCGCGACCTCGAGCGGGTCCTCGAGCCCGCGATCCGGGCCAATTCGCTCCCGGGCTTCTGGATCTTCGACCCGGACGGGAGGACCCTGGCCCGCTGGCCCCCGTCCCTGCCGGCCCGCCTCCCCGCGAACATGCAGGAACCCTTCGAACGGGCGCTCGACGGTCTCCCGACCCTCAGCACCTTCCTCCTCGAGTCGGGGAGATCCGGCCCGGTGGCGGCCCTCGCCCCGATCCGGGACCGGCACGGGCTCCCGCTGGCGGTCCTCGGGCTCGCGCTGCCGGCCCAGGCGGAGCTGGAGCAGATCGCCGCCCAGAGCCACCACCGGAGCCTGGGCCAGGTCTACTTCTTCGATCGCACCGGGCGCATCCTGGGCAGCAGCGTGAGCCTGCCCCCGTGGAGCCACGACAGCCGGCTGGTGGAGCCGGGCACCCAGGAACTCACCCGGATGGCCCGGGCGGCCCTCGATCGCGGCGCCGACATCGACCTCGACGGGTACCGCGACGTGCAGGGCCGGACCGTCGTGGGCGCCTGGGAGTGGGATACCCAGCTCGGCCTGGGGCTGGCGGTCGAGGCGGAGGTGGCCCAGGCCTACCACGTGGTCGAGACCGCCCGGCGGGCGCTGCTGGTGGCCCTGGGCCTTACCCTTGTGCTCTTCCTGGCGGTGCTCGCCAGCGTGATGCTGGCCCGCCGGCGGGCGGTGGCGCTTACCGCCCTGCAGCACCGGCTCGCGGCCGTGCTCGAGTCCACCACCGATCCCGTCTGCTTCGCCGATTCCCACGGCTCCCCGCTCTACCTCAACGAGGCCGGGCGGAGGCTGCTGCTGGGCGCCGGCGGCACCGAGGACGCCTCCCTGCTGGCGGCGCGAGTGCTGCTGCGGCCGGAGGCCCGGCAGGCCGCGGAGGACCGGGGCACCTGGAGCGGGGAGAGCACGCTGCTCATGGCCGATGGCCGCGAGCTGACCCTGTCGCAGGTGATCATCTGCCATCGCACCGAGCAGGGCGTGGTGGACTTCTTTTCCACCCTGGCGCGGGACATCACCGAGCGGAAGCAGCTGGAGCGGCGGCTGTCAGAGGAGAAGGAGCGGGCCGAGGTCACCCTGGGGTCCATCGGTGACGCGGTGATCCGCACCGACGCCCTGGGAGTGATCGAGTACCTCAACCCGGTGGCGGTGGACCTGCTCGGCGAGGCGCCCGCGACGCTCATCGGCGAGGCGATCGCGGGCCAGATCGTGCTGGTGCACGAGACCACCCGGGAGCCGCTGGAGAACCCGGTGGAGACCGCGCTGCGCGAGCGCCGGGTGGTGGGCCGCTCCAACTTCTCGCTGCTGATCCGGCCCGATGGCCGCGAGTTCGCCATCGACGAGAGCGCGGCGCCGATCGCCGGGGCCGACGGCGAGATCCTGGGCGCGGTGTTCATCTTCCACGACGTGAGCCGCGCCCGCAGCCTGGCACGGCAGCTGGCGCACCAGGCCAGCCACGACCACCTCACGGGGCTCGTCAACCGGCACGAGTTCGAGCGGCGGGTGGGCCGGGCGCTCACCCGGGCGCAGCAGGAGGCCGTCACCCACGCGCTCTGCTTCCTGGACCTCGACCAGTTCAAGGTGGTGAACGACACCTGCGGTCACGTGGCGGGCGACGAGCTGCTGCGGCAGCTGGCCCAGGCGCTGACCCGGAAGATCCGGCGCCGGGACACCCTGGCCCGGCTGGGCGGCGACGAGTTCGGTGTGCTGCTGGAGCACTGCCCCCCCGGGCAGGCGGCGCGGGTGGCCCACGACCTCCTCGAGACCATCCAGGAGTTCCGGTTCGTCTGGGAGGGCAAGCCGTTCGCGCTGGGGGTGAGCATCGGGGTGGTCCCGATCACCGCCGAGAGCGAGAGCCTGGCCACGATCCTCCGGGACGCCGACGCCGCCTGCTACGCGGCCAAGGACCGGGGCCGCAACCGGGTGCATTTCTACGAGCCCAACGACGTCCTGCTGGCGGTGCGGCAGGGCGAGATGCAGTGGGTCTCCCGCATCACCAGCGCGCTCGAGGAGCAGCGCTTCCGGCTGTACGGCCAGGTGATCGCGCCGCTGGTCTCGCGCCCCAACGAACCACCGCGGCTCGAGGTGCTGCTGCGGCTGATCGAGCGGGACGGGTCGATCATTGCGCCCGGCGCGTTCATCCCGGCGGCGGAGCGCTACAACCTGATGGGGGCGGTGGACCGCTGGGTGGTGCGCGAGGTCATGACCCTCTACGATCGCGCCGTGCGGCAGGGTCCGGTGCCCATCGCGTCGATCAACCTCTCCGGCGCCTCGCTCGGCGACCCGAGCATGCTGGCCTACGTGCGCGAGATGCTCGCCCGCCACGAGCTGCCGCCGGAGACCCTCTGCTTCGAGATCACCGAGACGGCGGCCATCGCCAACCTGGCGCTGGCGGCGCACTTCATCCGGGAACTCAAGGCGATCGGCTGCTGGTTCGCGCTGGACGACTTCGGCAGCGGCATGTCCTCGTTCGCCTACCTGCAGAGCCTGCCGGTGGACGCCCTCAAGATCGCCGGCGCCTTCCTGCGCCACATCGAGACCGACGCCGTGGAATACGCGATGGTCGAGGCGATCACCCGGGTGGGACACGTCATGCGGCTCAAGGTCGTGGCGGAGGGGGTGGAGAACCTCGATACCCTCGAGACCCTGCGGGCCCTCGGTGTGGACTACGCGCAGGGGTTCGCCATCGGCGAGCCGGTGCCGCTGGAACAGCTGATGCTGGGCCCACCGCTTACCGGGCCCGCCGCGTCGGAGGCCTTCGCCCGCCGCGGACCGCTGCCACCCGTGCCCCCCAGGACGCGGCCGGCCATCGCCTGAACGCGGCGCCGCGACCCGGCCTCAACTTCCGGGGCGCCCGGCCACGGCGGGCACCACCAGGTCGGCGATCCACCGCGCGACGGCCTCCTGCATGAGCGGCTGCCGGTGCCAGGCGAGCAGCACCGGGCCGCCCGGCGGCAGCTGCTCCAGCAGCCGTGGATGCGCGAACAGCACCACCAGCGCGGCGCCGGGCACGAGGTCCGCCAGCCGGGCGCGCGCCTCCGGCCCGAAACCAGCGCGCCCCTTGGCGGCCCGTGGTTCCGCGAAGGCCAGCACCACCCGGGCGCCACCGTGGGCCTCGACGATGCCACGCGCCGCGAGGGCGCGGCGGACGAGGTCACTCGGCCCCGGCGCGTACCACCCGCCGATATCGTCGTCCACCACCGCCAGCTCGACCCCGTCCAGCCGCCCCGGCAGCTCGCCCCGGCGGGCGCCCTGCGCCAGCAGCCGGGTGGCAAGCGCCGCCGCCCCGGCGTGGTCGGGCTCGGCGGTGCCCTGCGCGTGCGCCACCCGAGCGAGGGCCTCCCCGTAGCGCCGCGTCGCCGCAGCCACGCGGTCAGGCGACAGGGTCCCGTCGGCCGCGGCGCGGTCGAGCGCGACGATGGTACCCGCGAGGTCGCCGGGATAGAGGAGGATGTCGCACCCGGCCTCCAGCGACGCCACGGCCGCCTCGGCCTCGCCGATCCCGGCCTGCGCGCCGCTCATGATGAACGCGTCGGTGACCACGAGGCCGTCGAAGCCGAGGGCGCTCCGCAGGTGGCCCAGGATCACGGGCGAGCGCGTGGCCGGCACCCCGGCGGGATCCCAGCGCGGGAACGCCACATGCGAGGTCATCACCGAGCCGACACCCGCCGCCGCCGCCGCCGCGAAGGGCACCAGGTCGGTCCGGGCCAGATCGCCCAGCGGCAGGTCCACCGCGGGCAGTCGGTCATGCGAGTCGTGCCGGGTCCGTCCGTGTCCCGGGTAGTGCTTGGCGCAGGCCAGCACCCCTTCCGCCTGGCAGGCCGCGACCCAGGCGGCCACCTGGCGGCCCACCCGCGCCGGGTCCGCGCCGAAGGACCGGGTCTGGACGATCGGATTCTCCGGCTCCAGGTCCAGGTCGGCCACCGGCGCGAAGACCCAGTTGAGCCCTGCCGCGAGCGCATCGCGTGCCGTGACGCGGCCCGCCCACGCGATCGCGGCCTCGTCGTCCAGGCTGGCGAGGGCGGCGGGCGGCGGCACCGGCGTGAGCCCGCGCGCCTGCTGGCCCGCGCCACGCTCCAGGTCGGCGCCCAGCAGCAGGGGACGCCCGGCCCGCTCACGGATCCGGGCGGTGAGCGCGGCGACCTCGTCGGCGCGCGCCCCGGGCACGCCGAAGATGATGAAGCCACCGACACCGAGCCCGAGGGCGGCATCGACGGCGTCGTGTTCGTGAAGGAATCCGGTCTCCCGGCGCCAGCGCAGGGCCGGGAGCACCAGGCGCGCCAGCGTCATGCGGGGGTGACCTGTCCGAGGATCCGCGGCGCCACGGCGCCGGTGGCGGAAGGGATGTTTCCGGGCTGCCCGTGGATGGTGAGGTACCCGAGCAGCGCGAACGCCACGGCTTCCTTGGCGTCGCCGGTGAAGAAGAGGTCGTCGAAGAGGGTGAGCGCCTGCCCGCGTCCCGCCAGCAGCGCGCCGAGGCGTTCCCGGAGCACGGGATGGTGCATCCCGCCGCCGGAGCCGATCACCTCCGGCGTGCCGGGCACCCAGCGCGCCAGGGCATCGGCCACCGACCGCGCCGTCAGCTCCACGGCCGTGCGCACGCCGTCCGCGCCCGGGGCCTCCCGGTGGATCCGCTCGGCCAGCGCCAGGCCGAACCGCTCCCGCCCGGTGCTCCTGGGCGGCGACTGGGCAAAGAACGGGTCGGCGAGCAGCGCCGCGAGCAGCGCCTCGTGGACCCGCCCCTGCCGCGCCAGGCGGCCCTCGTGATCGAACCGGAGCGAACGGTCCACCATGCGCGCCACCGCGTCCATGAGCGCCACGCCCGGGCCGGTGTCAAAGGCCAGCACCCCGGCCTCGGCAGACCGCCGAGGCACCAGGGTCACGTTGGCCATGCCGCCCAGGTTGAGCAGCACTCGCGGATGCTCGGGATGGCCGAAGAGCAGGCTGTCGGCCATCGGGACCAGTGGCGCCCCCTGCCCCCCCGCGGCCACGTCACGCGCGCGGAAGTTGCTCACCACCCGGACCCCGAAACGCTCAGCCAGGACCGCCGGCTCCCCGAGCTGCCAGCTGACCGCGGGCGGTTCGTGCCAGATGGTCTGGCCGTGCATCGCGATGAAGCCGAGGTCGGAGGCGCGGGTATGGGTCTCGGCCAGCACCCCCTCCACGGCCTCCACGGCCCATTCCGAGAGCCGCACGTGCAGCAGCGCGAGTTCCCGCGCGCCGCCGGCCGCGATCGCCGCGAGGAGCTGCTCCCGCTCCCCGGCGCTGTAGGGCCGGGTCTCGAAGCCGAGCAGCTGGCAGCGGGTGGGGCCCTCGAAGCGCACCAGCGCGGCGTCCACGCCGTCGAGGGAGGTGCCGGACATCAGGCCCACCGCGAGGGTCGGGCGTTCGGTCATGGGGCGGGGACTCCGGGAGGATCGCCGACGACGTCGCGCAGCCGGCCGTGGTGCGCATCGAGCAGCTGTTGCGCGCCGGCGAGGTCCACGCCCCGGCGCTCCATCACGATGGCCGGCTTGACCCGGCCCCCGGCCTCCAGGAGCAGGTCGCGCGCGCGATCCCGGGCGACACCGGTCGCCTCCATCAGGATCCGCTCGCTCCGGTCCTGCAGCTTGGCGTTCCACGCGCGCAGGTCCACCATCAGGTTGCCCCAGGTCTTGCCCATCCGGATCATGGCGCCGGTGGTGAGCATGTTGAGCACCAGCTTGGTGGCCGTGCCGGCCTTCATGCGGGTGGAGCCGGTCACCACCTCGGGCCCGACCCGGAGCACGATGCACTCGTCGCAGGTGTCCCGGAGCACCTGCGGCGGCTCGGCGCAGGTCACGAGCACGGTGCGCGCCCCCAGGGCCTGGGCCCGGCCAAGGGCGGCGCGCACGTAGGGCGTCGAGCCGCTCGCCGCGATCCCCACCACCACGTCGACGTTGCGCACCCGGTGGGCGTCCATCTCGGCGATGCCGGCGTTGAGGTCGTCCTCGGCACCCTCCACGGAGCGGACAAGGGCCTTGAAGCCCCCCGCGATGATGCCGGTGACCAGGTCCGGCTCGGTGCCGAAGGTCGGCGGGCACTCGGCGGCATCGAGCACGCCCAGACGGCCGCTGGTCCCCGCGCCGATGTAGTAGAGGCGGCCCCCCGCGCGGAAGGCCGCCTCGATGTGGTCGATGGTGCGGGCGATCTCCGCCCGCATCCGTCCCACCGCCACGGGGACCGCCTGGTCCTCGGCATTGATGAGGTCCACCAGCTCCAGGGTGGAGGCGTGGTCGATCCCGGCGGTGCGCGGGTTGCGCCGCTCGGTCAGTCGCGGGTCCAGGAAGGAGTCGGTCATTGGTGGGCGCGGGGGGCGCGACCTAAATTAGGGGAGGTCCGTCCACCCCAGCAACAACCCGATTCCCCGGCCCCGAGACCCGCGTGCGCCATCGCGTCCGTTCCGTCCTGCTTGCCGCTGCCATCCTCTGCACCGCCTGCACCAGTGCCGGCCCGATCGTCGCCCGCAGCGGGCCGACCGTGCCGGCCTCTGCCGTGGGGGTCAACCCGGCCTGGCCACTCGCGGGGAAGGCCCGCGTGGCGGAGGGGCGCCGGGCCATGGTGGTCTCGGGCAGCCCGATCGCGAGCGAGGTGGGCCGGCAGGTGCTCGAGGCCGGGGGCAACGCCGTGGACGCGGCGGTCGCGGTGGGGTTCGCCCTCGCGGTGGTCCACCCGGAGGCGGGGAACATCGGCGGCGGCGGGTTCATGGTCTTCCGCATGGCCGACGGCACCACCGCCGCGCTCGACTACCGCGAGGCGGCGCCGGGACGCGCCTCCCACGACATGTACCTCGACCGCTCCGGCGATCCCACGGCGCTCTCCGACAAGGGACACCTGGCGGCGGGCGTGCCGGGCTCGGTGGCCGGGATGGTCACCGCCCACCAGCGGTTCGGGCGGCTGCCGCTGGCCGCGGTCCTGGCCCCCGCCATCCGGCTCGCCACCGAGGGGTTCACGGTGGACGACTACCGCAGCCGCTCCATCGACGGGTACCGGGCGTGGCTGTACACCTTTCCCGCGTCGCGACGGTACTTCCTGCCGGAGAACGGGCAGGCACCCTCCCCCGGCAGCACCCTGGTGCAGGCGGACCTGGGCCGCACCCTCGCGGCCATCCGCGACCACGGCGCCGACGGGTTCTATCGCGGGTGGGTGGCCGATTCCATCGTGGCCGAGATGGCGCGGGGCGGCGGGCTGATCAGCCACGAAGACCTCGCCGGCTACCGGGCCATCTGGCGCGACCCGATCCGCATCAGCTACCGGGGCTACACCATCTACTCCATGCCCCCCGCTTCCTCCGGCGGCGTGACGATGGGGCTGATCCTCAACATCCTCGAGGGCTACGATCGGCTGCCGCCGTTCGGCTCGGCGGCCCTGCTCCACCGCGAGGCGGAGGCCATGCGCCGGGCCTTCACCGACCGCAACATCTACCTGGGCGACCCGGCCTTCGTCCGCATGCCGCTGGAGCGGCTGCTCTCCAAGGAGTACGCCGCCGGCCTGCGGCAGCAGATCGACCTGTCCCACGCCACGCCGACGCCGCCCTTCGACCCCACGCTGCGCGACGGCAACTCCACCACCCACTACTCGGTGGTGGACGCAGAGGGCAACGCCGTGAGCTGCACCACCACGCTCAACGACAGCTACGGCAGCGCCGTGGCCGTCTCGGGCGCGGGCTTCCTGCTCAACGACGAGATGGACGACTTCGCCGCCGCCCCGGGCCAGCCCAACACCTACGGCCTCATCCAGGGCGAGGCCAACGCCATCCAGCCCGGCAAGCGGATGCTCTCGGCCATGACGCCGAGCATCGTGCTGGACCCGCAGGGCAAGCTGCTGATGGTGGTGGGCACCCCCGGCGGGCCGACGATCATCACCCAGGTGTACCACGTGATCTCCAACGTGATCGACCACAAGATGTCGCTCCCCGATGCCGTCGCCGCCCCGCGCATGCACCACCAGGCGCTGCCCGACGAGGTGCGGCTGGAGCGGAACGGCTTCAACCCTGCCGCGCTCGCCGGCCTTGAGGCGCTGGGCCACAAGCTGGTCTTCCGCACCCGCTGGGGCGACGTCGAGGCCATCATCCGGACCGACGACGGCTGGCTCGGCGCCTCGGACCCGCGGCTCGGCGGCGGCGGCTCAGGCTACTGAACGGAA